>JBGAKU010000021.1:0-34808 GCA_044224255.1 Geminicoccaceae bacterium | reverse complement strand
GTACCAACGTCGCCCTGGTCAATGCGCTGGCGCACGTCGTCGCGACCGAGGGCCTGATCGACGAGGCCTTCGTGCTCGAGCGCTGCGAGCTGGTCGAGTTCGCAGCCTGGCGGGAGTTCGTCGAGCGGCCAGAGAACTCGCCGGAGGCGGTCGAGGCGGTCACCGGCGTGCCGGCAAGCGAGATCCGGGCGGCAGCCAGGCTCTACGCCACCGGTGGCCGCGCCGCGATCTACTACGGCCTGGGCGTCACCGAGCACAGCCAGGGCTCGACCACCGTGATGGCTATGGCCAACCTCGCCATGGCGACCGGCAACATCGGTCGGCGTGGCGTCGGAGTGAACCCGCTGCGTGGCCAGAACAATGTCCAGGGCTCGTGCGATATGGGCTCGTTCCCGCACGAGCTGTCCGGCTACCGCCACGTCGGCGACGGTGCCACGCGGGCGCTGTTCGAGGCGGCCTGGGGCCGGCCAGTCGATCCGGAGCCGGGCCTGCGCATCCCCAACATGTTCGACTCTGCCATCGAGGGCAGCTTCAAGGGTCTGTTCGTGCAGGGTGAGGACATCGTCCAGTCCGACCCGAACACGCAGCACGTGACCGCGGCGCTGTCCGCCATGGAGTGCGTGATCGTCCAGGACCTGTTCCTGAACGAGACCGCCAACTTCGCGCACGTGTTCTTTCCGGGCGCCTCCTTCCTGGAGAAGGACGGTACGTTCACCAATGCCGAACGGCGCATCAGCCGGGTCCGGATGGCGATTCCACCTCTAGCCGGCAAGCACGAATGGCAGATCGTGGCCGAGCTCTCGACCGCGATGGGCTATCCCATGGTGTATGGCGACCCGTCCGAGATCATGGACGAGATCGCGCGCCTGACCCCGACCTTCGCCGGCGTCAGCTATGCGCGCCTCGACGAGCTGGGCTCGATCCAGTGGCCCTGCAACGAGAAGGCACCGGAAGGCACGCCGATCATGCACGAGCAAGGATTCGTGCGCGGGCGCGGCAAGTTCGTGGTGACGCCCTACGTAGCGACGGACGAGCGCACCGGGCCGCGCTTCCCGCTGCTGCTGACCACCGGCCGCATCCTGTCGCAGTACAATGTCGGTGCGCAGACCCGGCGTACCGACAACGTGGTCTGGCACGACGAGGACGTGCTGGAGATCCACGCCCACGACGCCGAGAACCGCGGCATCCGTGATGGCGACTGGGTGGCGCTGGCGAGCCGAGCGGGCGAGACGACGCTGCGGGTGCGCATTTCGGACCGCATCCCGCCGGGGGTCGTCTACACGACGTTCCATCACCCCCTCACCGGCACCAACGTCATCACCACCGACAACTCGGACTGGGCGACCAACTGCCCCGAGTACAAGGTGACAGCCGTCGAGGTGCGGCTGACCAACCGTTACTCGCAGTGGCAGGAGGACTATGAGAGCCTGACCCGGCTCACCCGTCGGGTCGCGGCTGCGCCGGCAGAATGAGCGTCAAGCGAGCGACGGTTCGGAAGACGGCGCGGGTGCGGACAGCGCGAGCCGCGACGCAGCCGACCGTCACCCGTGCCGCCAGCCGGTGGTGGGCGGGGGCGGAGCCTCTGCCGCAGGTCGAGACGGTGGCCACCGAGTGCCCCGTGGCCCTGGTCTATAACGGGGTGAGCCATGCGGTGATGATGGCGAGCCCCTCGGATCTCGAGGATATGGGCAGGGGCTTCACCTTGGCCGAGGGCATCGTCGCCGATCCGGCCGAGATCGACGCGGTCGAGGTCCTCGACATGGTGCTCGGCTTCGAGGTCAGGCTCTCGATACCGCAGCACCGCGCCGATGCGCTGGAGATGCGGCGGCGCAGCATGACGGGCGGCACCGCCTGCGGCCTGTGCGGGGTGATCAGTCTGGAGCAGGCCGTCCGCCCCTTGCCGCGCGTGGCGGTGGGCCCGGTCTGGCGAGCGGATGCGGTCCGCGCGGCACTCCGTGACCTGCCGCAACGGCAGGGAGTTCATCGGCAGACGGGGGCCGCCCATGCCGCGGCGATGGCCTCGCCCGAGGGCGACATCCTACTGATGCGCGAGGACGTCGGTCGCCACAATGCGCTGGACAAGCTGGTAGGTGCTGCCGCGAGGGCGGGGCTCGAGCCGGCACACTCCATCCTGCTGCTCACCAGCCGCTGCAGCGCGGAGATGGTCCAGAAGGCCGCCACGGCGGGCTTCACGACGATCGTGTCGATCTCGGGCCCGACCAGTCTCGCCATTGCCCTGGCCGAGCAGTCTGATCTGACCCTCGTGGCATTCGCGCGCGCCGATAGCTTCGTTGCCTACACACGCCCCGATCGGATTTCATGACCAGCACCGTCACGAGCCAGCACGCCCGCGGTACGAGCAGCGCGATCGTTCGCATGGCCAACCAGATCGCGATCGCGCTCCTGACGACACCGGATCCCGAGGCGGCCACCGCCGAGCATATCGCGAGCTTCTGGGATCCGCGTATGCGCGCGCAGCTCCGTGCCGTTCTGGCGACGGGCGGCGAGGAGTTGCACCCCGTCGCACGGGCTGCCGCGAGACGGCTCGAAACCGCGCTCTAGCAGCCCTAGCTGCCGCCCGCTGCGCATCGTCCGCCGGTTCGTCGATGGTGACCTGGCTCTCACCCGTGCCTACATCGCATGATCGCCGCCCGGCGCCGCTCCGAAAAGCGCCCAGCCTCCTGCAAGCAGCAAGATCAGGCCGACGGCGCGCGCCAGCCATTGTCCGGCCGGCATGGTCTTCTCGAGCAGGACCAGCAGGGCCAGCCCGACGATCCACGCCAGGTTCATGACCCCGCCGACGAACAGGAGCAGCATCAGGAACCAGCAGCAGCCGACGCAGTAGGCGCCATGGATCATGCCCATCCGCAGGGCACCGCCGGACCCGGGTCGCCAGTGCTCGGCGAGGAAATGCACCGGCGCGCGGCAGTGGCGAAGGCAGGCATGCTTCAGCGGCGTGAGCTGGTAGAGCCCGGCGGCCACGAGCATGAGCCCGCCCAGCACCCGGCTGGTGCTCGCCAGCATCGGCGAGAGCAAGCCGGAGTGCTGCAACGCGAGCTGCAGCACCACCGCCCCCGCGCTGAACCCGGCCCAGACCAGCAGGTAGCCGGCGGCGAAGACGGCTGTCGGCACGTAGGTACCGCCGCGCTGCCTCTGCTTGCGGTTGACGGCAGCGAACAGCAGAATCATCGGGGACGCGCTGGGCAGCATCATCGCCAGCATCATCATCCACCACATCGCGAACAGCAGCGGCGCATGGGCCCGTGCCATGTCGGTGGCTGCGCCGATCTCCATGCCCGCACCGGTCAGCAGCCACGCCCAGGCCAACGCGCTCACGGCGACCAGCACCGCCACGACCACGATTCGGTCGCGGCGGAGCACCGTCTCCAGCGGGGCGTCGAATGCACTCATGCCGGTCACGCCGGGTGGACGACCCCGGCATTGGACCACTCTATCCGCGCGAGATGCGCGTGCCGGCCGGCCAGCGCCAGCTCGATCGGCCCGCCGGTCGTGGTCACGTTGGCGCTGGCATACTCCGCCTCATGATACTCGAATCCGGCGGGCAAGGTGACGCGTGCCCGGTGCGGTGCCCCGGTGACCGGGTTGCGGATCGGCTCGACCCGCGCCTCGACCAGGCCGTTGACGACGAACCGCCCCGTTCGCGCCGCGAGATCACCCTCGACCTCGATCGCGTGCAGCTCGGTCGGGTGGTAGGTGTCGATCACATTGGAGAAGACATTGAAGATCGTGGTGCCGGGGACCGTCTCTTCACCGCGGAAGATGGCCTCGACCGCGGCCCGTTGCGGCTCGCTGGACCGCGTGTCGACGATCAGCAGCGCCTGGCCGGCCCCGGCGTGGATCGGCCCGGGCCAGGCGAACAGGCCTGCGAAGCGGGTGCCGGCGAGGTCGGTGTCGCCGAAGCGCCCGTGCTCGATCAGGTAGCCGATGGCGGCGCGGCAATGACCCTCCGTCGGCAGGGCGTTGAACTGGCAGGGGCAGCCATAGGCGCAGTTGCAGGTGACGATCTCCAGCGCCTGGAGTTGCCACGGGATCATGTCGGCCATGAAATCGCCCTCCGCCGTTAACCGACGATTCTCCTCCTGCGGCCCGTGACGGTCAATGGTCGAAAGGTTCCTCGCCACGCCGCCACGGTTGCGCTCGGCGCGAAATGCCGCCGGGTGGTGGGATGGCCACTCGGTCGCGGCAAAAGCGGCGAGTCTAACAGGGAGGCTTGCGCGACGTCGAGCATGAAGGCGCTGCTCGCCGGCGACGACGCTGCAGCAGCTCAAGGACATCGCCGCCTATTCCCACGGCAAGAGCTTCGACTCGGGCGACAACGAGCCTGACAGCGGTGCAGTGCTGCATCTGAAGGGCCGCGAGCAGGGCCTCTATCACTTCATGACGCTGGCGCCCTCGTTCGCCATGACGCCCGGCGAGCTCACCCGGACCACCGGTGTCTACTGGCTCAACCCGGTCGACATGAAGCCGCTGATCAACAGTTTCGGCCACGCCAAGGTGCTGGAATATCTCAAGGACCTGGCGCAGTGCGGAGCAGCTGAGCTGAAGCCCGGGCAAGGCGTGGCACTACTTCCTGCCGCTCGCCGAACCGGCGGCCGCCGCCACCGCCATGATCACCTTCACCTGGGACGAGTTCCTGTTCAGCTCCTCGCTCGGCATCACCAGACCAAGATGATGCCGGCGCACATGGTGGGTGCCGTCGACACGCGCGGCGTGCAGGCCTGCTTCATGGCCACCTGCGCGCTGATCACGATGGTCCCGCCGGTCCTGCTAGCGATGATCGCGCAACGCTACATCATGCGAGGCCTGACGCTGGGGGTGAAAGGGTGACGGCCCGTGGCGATGCCGCACGCAGATGTGGTCATTGGTCGGTGTACGGGATGCCTTGACACCCATCCGATGGGATCAGAAAAACGATTTCCGCGGGCCGTCAGCGGCCGCGCCACAAGTTGGCCCGACATCGATCGAGGCCCGATCAGGGAGGTCGGTGATGTTTTACATCCCGAGGAATGCGGTTTTTCGCCGAGTGAATCGGCGCCGATTCCTGGAGCTCGGCGGCAGTGCCGCGACGGCCCTCGGCGCGGGCTCGATCGCGGTCGGGCTCAGCTCGGCGATCACGCGCTCGCCGGTCTATGCGGCGTCGTCGGATGACGCGAAATGGAAGCAGTACAGCGGCTCCAAGCTCGTGTTCATGAGCGAGAATACGCCGCCGTCCTTTGCGATCCGCGACAACCTCAAGACCTTCTACGATCTCACCGGCATCGAGGTCGAGATCCTGACCGACGACCTGCCGGTGGTGCAGCAGAAGGTCGGCATCGACCTGCGCGGCGGCAAGGCGGACTTCCAGCTCAACTATGTCCAGGACAAGCCGATCGGCGCTCCGTTCGCCGATTTCTATGAGGACCTGACCAAGTTCACCGGCGACGACACGCTGCCCCAGGACCCCGACGGGATGGGCGAGGATGCGTGGTTCGAGAACTTCCTGACCGCCTGCGGCGTCTACTACGAGCCCGGCCGGATCGTCGCCTTCCCCTATGACTGCGCGGTCGCCTGCACCTTCTACCGGCAGGACCTGTTCGAGCAACTGTCCAAGGACTTCGAAGCCGAGCACGGCTATCGGATGGAGTTCAACAAGGACACGACCTGGAAGAACCTCTACGACTTCGCTGCCTTCTTCAAGAAGGTGCATGAGGGCGGGCACGACGACATTCCTTACGGCTACGCCCAGCACCAGGGTGCCTTTGCCTGGACGACCCAGCTCGACATTCAGCGCATGATGTTCGCGCACGGTCGTTGGACCGAGTTCGACATCGACGACAAGCTGGGTGCGAAGGAGCCGGGCCCGACCAAGTGGGGCGACCCGCAGTCGGTGCTGATCATGGAGAAGTTCAAGGAGCAGGCTGACGTCTCCCACCCCGACAATCTGGCCAACGGCACGCTGGAATTGAACACGGTCTATCAGGCCGGCAAGATCGCGATGCAGGTGCAGTATCACGAGTTCGCGGCGTCGATCGAGGACGCGACCACCTCGCGCGCCGCTGGCGGCAAGACGGCCTATGCTCCCTGCCCGAAGGGTGAGTCTTCATGGATCGTCAATGGCGGTGAGGCGGTCAACGGCTGCAATTGCGGCATCGGCGGCATCGGTATCAACGGGAGCGCCTCGGATGACCTGAAGCGGGCCGCCTACATCTTCTCAATCTGGGCGACTTCGCGCGGAACCCAGTTCGACGTGCTCAAGAAGCTGGGCGGCACGCCGACGCGCAAGGCGGTGCTGGAGATCCCGGAGGTTCAGGCGGCCCGCCAACGGCCGACCACGATGCCGAACGCGCTCACCTTCGGCGTCGTCTACGACTTCGGCATCCGCGACCCGAACTTCGTGCTCGGGCCCAAGATCCCGGAGGCCAACGAGTACCACAAGATCCTGGCGACCGAGGTGCAGCGCTGCGTCAGCGGCGAGACCAAGCCGGCCGAGGCCTGTGAAGCTATCCGCGAGCAGGTCGACGACCTGCACGATCTCTAGTCGCGATCAGGACACGGCGGGACCGGCGGCATGGCCGTAGGCATGTGGCGCGGAAACTGGCAGGGCCGGGGCGATCTCCCGGCCCAAGCCAATGTCACGCCGACGCTGGAGATGCGTGACAGCGCGCGCGTGATCTCGCACGAACCCGCCAAGCTCAATCTGTTCCCGAACCGGCGCTACTATCTCTACATGATGCTGCCGGCGATCGTGGTCCTGGCCTGCATCACGATCTATCCGTTCTTCTGGCTCATCTGGATGAGCCTGCATGATGTCGATGTCGGTGCCGCGGCCGACAAGTGGAACAACTTTCGTAACTGGACCCGCCTGCCTGGCGATTCCAAGTTCATCAACGGCTGGATCCTGCTCATCAAGTACAGCGCCATGTGCATGGTGCTCGAAGTTGGCCTCGGCATCGTGCTCGCGGTCATCTTGAACCGGTCCCGCTTCGAGAAGACGCTGGTCACCATTTTCCTGATGCCGATGATGATGGCGCCCGTGGTGGCGGGGCTGGTCTGGTACTACCTCTACAACTCGACTTTCGGTTGGTACCACTGGCTGATGCAGAGCGTGGGCCTGCTGGGCGCCAAGTCGATCCTGGGCGATCCTTCGACAGCGATGCTCGGCATCGTCATCGTCGACGTCTGGCAGTGGACACCTCTGATCATTCTGATCACCTTGGCCGGTCTCAAGCGTGTGCCGCGCGACCAGCTCGAGGCCAACATGGTCGACGGCGCGGGCGAGATCCGCAACTTCTTCTCGATCACTCTGCCCAATCTCTATCCCTTCCTTCTGATCGCGATTCTGCTGCGATTCATGGACAATTTCCGCTTCATCGATGCCATCCTGGTCCTGACCGGGGGCGGACCGGCGGATGCCACCAAGATCCTGCCGACCTATCTGTTCGACGTCTCGTTCCAGTTCTTCAAACTCGGCCGTGGCGCCGCGATCGCCCTGACGCTGCTCGCGGTGACGATCGTTCTCGGCATGCTCCTGGTCCGAGTGTTCGACAATCCCGCCAACCGGCAGCGTGCGGCAGTGGAGTAGGCGCCTTGGCCTCGATGGACATGGTCCAGTATCGCTCGCCGGTGCGGCGGATCGGCGGGGTCATGGTCGGGGCCTTCCTGGCTTGCTACCTGATCTGGACGCTGCTGCCGCTCCTGGTCATGTTCGTGTCGTCGTTCAAGGATCTGCTGGAGGCGTTCAAGCTGCCGGCGGTGGGCGACTGGGCGGGTGTCACGCTGTTCTTCGACTTCAGCCCGACCTTCAAGCACTATCATAATCTGTTCGCTAATCTGAACTTCTCCACTTATCTGCTCAACAGCATAGTGGCTTCGCTCGGATCGGCACTGATCTCCGTGGTGCTGGGCTCGATGTGTGCCTATGCGCTCTCGCGGATCGATTTCCGCGGCAAGAAGGATCTGTTCTTCTGGATCATCTCGACCCGCATGGCGCCCGTCGTGGCGGTGATGGTGCCCCTCTACGCCATCTTCCGGTCCGCCGGGCTGGTCGGTACGCTGCCGGGTTTGATCCTGGCCTACACGACCTTCAACCTGCCGTTCGCGATCTGGATTCTCAAAGGCTTCTTCGACAACGTGCCCTATGCGATCGAGGAGGCGCAGATGTGCGACGGTGCTACCAGGCTGCAGGCGTTCCGCTCGATCCTGCCCCTGGTGGCCCCGGGCATTGGCGCATTCCTGGTCCTGTGCGTGCTGTTCGCCTGGAACGACTTTCTGTTCGCCTCGATCATCGGCTCGGGCGGCGCGAAGACGCTGCCAGTGGCCACGCGCGAGCTGGTCCAGCCGCAGAACATCCAATGGGGCAGCATCATGGCGGCGGGCGTGGTGACCACGCTGCCGATGATGTTCCTGGGCCTGCTCATCCGACGTTATCTCGTGGCCGGGCTGACCATGGGCGCCGTGAGGGAATAGGGAGATTCAGCGCATGGCGTCGGTCAGCATCCGCGAGGTCTGGAAGTATTACGGCAAGACCGCCGCGGTGAAGGAGCTTAACCTGGAGGCCAAGGACGGCGAGTTCCTCTGCGTCCTCGGCCCATCCGGGTGCGGCAAGTCCTCGACGCTGCGCATGCTGGCGGGCCTGGAGCACATCTCGGCTGGCGACATCTATTTCGGCGAGCGGCGCGTCAACGATCTGCCGCCCAAGGATCGTGACATCGCGATGGTGTTCGAGAACTATGCCCTCTACCCGCACAAGACCGTCTACGAGAACATCGCCAATCCGCTCCGCCTGCGCGGGACGGACACGGCCACGATCGAGCGCAAGGTCAACAAGGCGGCAGAGCTTCTGGAAATCGGCCCTTTGCTGCAGCGGCGGCCGGGCGAACTCTCAGGCGGTCAGAAACAGCGCACCGCGATCGGGCGTGCGATCGTGCGCGAGCCGGAGCTATTCCTGTTTGACGAGCCGATCGCCCACCTGGACGCGAAGCTGCGCGCGCACATGCGCGGTGAACTCAAGATCATGCAGCGCGAGCTCGGCACGACCATGGTGTACGTGACCCATGATCAGCTCGAGGCGCTGTCGATGGCGGACCGCATCGCGGTCATGCACAACGGCGTGCTGCAGCAGTTCGGCACGCCGCAGGAGATCTTCAATCACCCCGTCAACGAGTGGGTCGCGGGCTTCGTTGGCGAGCCGCCGATGAATTTCCTCGATTGCACCCTCGAGAGCCGCGATGGCGAACTCCGTGTCGTCCATCCGGCATTCGCGCTACCGGTGATGCTGGCTCAGCGCACCCGTCTGGAGGGCATCAACGGAGGCCGGGCCATGCGGCTCGCCATCCGCCCCGCCGAGATCGCGCTCGTCCCGGCGCAGGTTGACGGGGCCGTGCGGGCGAGCATTCTGGTTACGGAGCCCCTGGGCGGTGACATGCTGGTCGACTGCGCCCTGGGCGACAACAAGGTGCTGGTGAAGACCGGACCTGATTTTGCCGGCAGGCGTGGCGAGGAATGCTGGCTGACTTTCAACAAGGCGCGGTGGCATCTGTTCGCCGCGGATACCGGCATCGCCTACTTCTGAGGGCGGGCCGAAAAGACCGAAGCTTGGTTCCTTGGGCAGGGAGAGCATGACGTGCAACTGAGTCGCGAAGATCTACTCAAGGCCTACACGCAGATGCGGACGATCCGCGATTTCGAGGAGCGGGTCCACGAGGAGTTCTCCGCCGGCAACATCCCCGGCTTCGTCCATCTCTATGCCGGCGAGGAGGCGTCCGGGGTCGGCTTCTGCATGCATCTGACCGACGTCGACCGCATCGCCAGCACCCATCGGGGCCATGGCCACTGCATCGCCAAGGGCTGCGACACGCGGGCGATGATGCACGAGATCTTCGGCCGCAAGGATGGCCTGTGCGGCGGCAAGGGTGGCTCGATGCACATCGCCGACCTCGAGAAGGGGATGATGGGGGCGAACGGCATCGTCGGCGGCGGCCCGCCTTTGATCTGCGGCGCGGCCTTGACCGCGAAGACCTTGAAGACCGGCGGGGTGGCCATCGCCTTCGTCGGCGACGGTGGCTCGAACCAGGGCACGACCTTCGAGAGCTACAATCTCGCCAAGGTCTGGAACCTGCCCGCGATCTTCGTGGTCGAGGACAATGGCTACGCCGAATCGACCGGCAGCGGCTGGTCGGTCGGCGGCAGCCAGCTCGGCCGGGCCGAGGGCTTCGGCATGCCCGGCCACCAGGTCGACGGCACCGACTTCTTCGCCGTTTACGAGACCGCCCGCGAGGTGATCGAGCGCGCCCGCGGCGGCGGCGGCCCGAGCCTCGTCCATGTCAAGCTCAACCGCTATTTCGGCCATTTCGAGGGTGACGCGATGACCTATCGCGGGCCGGACGAGGTGGCCAAGCTCCGCCAGACCAAGGATCCGCTGCAGATCTTCCGCCAGAGGGTGGTGGAGGCCGCACTGCTCGAGCCCGCGGACCTCGATCGCATCGACGCCGAGGTCAAGTCACACATCGACCAGGTGACGACCGAGGCCAAGGCGGCGGCGATGCCGACCGAGAAGGACCTCCTCACCGACGTCTACGTCTCCTACTGAGGATCCGGGCATGTCGAGGAAGAGCTATCGTCAGGCGATCAACGAGGCCCTGGCCCAGGAGATGGAGCGCGACCATCGCGTGATCGTCATGGGCGAGGACATCGCCGGCGGCCTGGGCGCTCCCGGCGAGGACGACGCCTGGGGCGGGCCTTTGGGGGTCACCAAGGGTCTGATGTCCAAGTTCGGCCGCGAGCGGGTGCTCGACACGCCGATCTCCGAGAGCGGCTTTGTCGGTGCTGCGGTTGGCGCCGCGGCGACCGGCCTGCGTCCGGTGGCGGAATTGATGTTCGTCGACTTCATGGGGGTCTGCTTCGACCAGATCTTCAATCAGGCGGCCAAGTTCAAGTACATGTTCGGCGGCAAGGCGGTGACCCCAGTGGTCATCCGTACCATGTACGGCGCCGGGTTCCGTGCCGCCTCCCAGCACAGCCAGTGCCTCTATCCGCTGTTCACGCACATCCCCGGCCTGAAGGTGGCGTTGCCCAGCAACGCCTATGAGGCCAAGGGCCTGCTGATCCAGGCGATCCGCGACGACGACCCGGTCATGTTCTTCGAGCACAAGGCCATGTACGACGCGGAGATGGAGGTTCCGGACGAGCCCTATGCCATCCCGTTCGGCGAGGCCAACGTCACCCGGGAGGGCGACGACGTGACCATCGTCGCCTTCGGCCGGATGGTGAACTTCGCCAACGAGGCCGCCGACAAGCTGAGCAGGGACGGCATCTCCTGCACGGTGGTCGACCCGCGCACCACCTCGCCGCTGGACGAGGAGACGATCCTCGAGACGGTGAGCGAGACCGGCCGGGTGGTGATCGTCGACGAGGCACATCCGCGCTGCAGCATGGCCACCGACATCTCCGCGCTGGTCACCTCGAACGTCTGGGACAAGCTGAAGGCGGCGCCGCAGCTGGTCACGGCACCGCATGCCCCGGTTCCGTTCTCGCCGGCGCTCGAGGACATCTACATCCCGAACCCGGCGCGCATCGAGGCGGCCGTGCGCGCCGCCGTGGGGAAGGGTCACTGATGGCGGAGATCCAGCCGATCGTCATGCCCAAATGGGGCTTGGCGATGCAGGAGGGCATGCTCGCGGCCTGGCATGTCGCAGAAGGGCAGGAGGTCACGAAGGGCCAGGAAATCGCCGACATCGAGACCTCGAAGATCGCCAACGCCTTCGAGAGCCCGGCCTCGGGTCCGCTCCGCCGTCGCCTCGTCGGCGAGGGCGAGACGGTACCCGTGGGTGCCCTATTGGCAGTGGTGGCCGACGCCTCGATCGAGGACGCTGCGATCGACGCGTTCGTCGAGGAGTTCCAGGCGAGCTTCGCCGCCTCCGCTGCCGAGGCGGCCGAGGCGGCGCCGGAGCCCGAGTTCGTCGAGGCCAGCGGTCGCCGGCTCCGCTACCTCGCGCTCGGCGACGCGGCGGGGACGCCGATCCTGTTCATCCACGGCTTCGGCGGCGATCTGAACAACTGGCTGTTCAACCAGCCGCCGCTCGCCGAGCAGCACACTACCTACGCGCTGGACCTGCCGGGGCACGGCGGGTCCAGCAAGCAGGTGGGGACGGGCGACGTCGGCGCGCTCACCGCGGCCGTGTGCGATTTCATGGCCGCCAAGGGTATCGCCAGGGCCCATCTGGTCGGCCATTCGCTCGGTGGTGCCGTCAGCCTCGACCTCGCCGTGAACCATCCCGATCTCGTCGCCTCGGTGACCGCGGTCGCACCGGCGGCGCTCGGCCCCGAGATCTCGATGGAGTATGTCGACGGCTTCATCGGCACGAGCCGGGCGCGCAAGCTCAAGCAGGTGCTCGAGATGCTGGTGCACGACCCGGCCCTCGTGACGAACGAGATGGTCGAGGACGTCTTGAAGTACAAGCGCCTCGATGGCGTTGACGCGGCGCTCAACACGGTTGCCGGGGCTTGCTTCGCAGGTGGGCGCCAGAGCTTGGAGCTCGAGCCGAGGCTGGGCGAGATCAAGGCGCCGGTCCAGGTGATCTGGGGGCGCGAGGACCGGATCCTGCCCGTTGCGCACAGCGAAGGCCTGCCCGCCAGCATCGCCGTGACGATCCTCGACGGAGCGGGGCATCTGGTGCACATGGAGAAGGCTGGCGAGGTCAACGCGTTGATCACGGAGCGCGTCGGCTAGGCCTTCGGCGGCGGGCGCCTATATCTGGCTTGTCGGTCCGACGGACGGTTGGGCTCGGGCAAGATGGGGAGGGGTAGGATGATCGACTTCAAGAGTATTCTTGGCAGTCTGCTCGAATCGGGCCTCGCGCCCTCTGCCTCGCAGCGTATGGGCAGCGCTCTGGGTCCCCAGGGCGGCGGCTTGGCCTCGATGCTCGAAGGCCTCGCGGGCCGCGCCAGTCAGGGCGGCTCCCAAGTGGGGTCGGTGCTCAACGATCTGCTGGGCAGCGCCAAGCAGGCGGCCGGCGCTACGCGAGACCAGGTCCAGGCCGGCAATCCGATGGCCATGGGAGGCATCGGAGCCTTGGCCGGAGCGGTCCTCGGTGGCCTGCGCGGCTCGCCCGCCAAGGGCGCGGTGGGTGGCGCTGCCTTGGCCGTTCTCGGCCAAATTGCCATGCAGGCGCTACAGAAGGGCATGGGCGGCAGTCTGGGAATGGGTCAGTCCGGCCTCGCCGAGGCCGGCACCTCCTCCCCGGTCGAAGCGGCCGAGGAGGCCCTGCCGATGCAGGATCACGCCAGCGCCGAGCTGCTGTTGCGCGCGATGATCAACGCCGCCAAGGCCGACGGCCAGATCGACGGCTCGGAGATGAACGCGATTCTGGCCAAGCTGGACGAGGCCGGCGCCGATCAGGAGGCGAAGGATTTCGTTCTCCAGGAGATGCGGGGCCCGCTCGACCTCGATGCCCTCGTCGCCGGCGCGACGACGCCGGGACTCGCGGCCGCCGTCTATGCCGCCTCGACGATGGCGATCAAGGTCGACACTGCGGCCGAGCAGACCTATCTCGCGCAACTTGCCGGCCGACTCGGGCTCTCGCCGCAGGTTCGCGCGAGCCTCGATGCGAGCCTGGGCATCGGCAGGGCCTGATCGGCCAGCGCCGCCGGCGTAGCCGGCTCGGCCGATCGCAGAGGCGACTTTATCGGCGCCCTGCTGTAGCGGCGGGCGCCGTGTCGCTTCGCTGTCTCGTTGCTCTGCAATCGGGGATAGGCGACTATCGCCGCTGATTGCTCACCGGTCGGAAGCGCGGGCGATGCTCGGCGAGATCCTCAACGCCATCGGATTGCCGGCTGCGGCCGTTCGGGTCGGCGACGGATCGCATCCTTGCGTCGAGGCCATCAACGATGCGCTCGAATCGCTGCTCGAGAGTCACGCGGACGCGGCGCAGGGTCCAGCCACGTTTCTCGAGGAATGGACCCTTGGCGGCGGAGACCTTCAAGGTGAGGTGATCCTGAGCCCGGGTGCGCCTGCCTATCGCGCCGTCGCGCGCGAGCTCCCGAGCCACGCGGCGAACGGCTCGCGACTGTTCGTCCTGACCTTTCATCCGCAGCCGTCGTCGCAGGCCCCTTTTGGTGGGCTTGGCGTGCCGGACCTCGGCATGACTGCGCTCGAAGTGCTCGAGATGCAGGCGGAGATGGTCTCCCGCTGGCGGCCCGACGGAACCATTCTCTACTGCAACGAGGCATTCGCACGGCAGTGCGGTCTCCCGATCGACCAGGTCATCGGCGCCAATCTGTTCGATCTCACCCCCGTCCATGAGATCGAGCAGATCCGCTGCAATTTGAGGCGGCTTTCCCCGGCCGAGCCCACCTCCTGCTACGATCACCTGATCGTCCTGCCCGACGGCCAAGAGCGCTGGCAGGAATGGATCGACCGTCTGCTGACGGACGAGCAGGGCTTGGTGGTCGGCTATCTGTCGGTCGGTCGTGACATCACCGAGCGAAAGCTGGCGGAGCGGCGGCTGGCGGAAAGCGAGCGAAGGCTGAAGCTGGCTCTGGAGGCGGGGCGGCAGGGCGTCTGGGAGCTCAATCTCGTCACCGGACGTATCACGATCGACAGCGCTCTCGAGCATCTGCTCGGCCTGCCGGCGGGAGGCTATGCGCTGGACAGGGACGCGGCGCTGGCGACCTACCATGCCGATGATCGGGCCCTCGTGCATGCCGCGCTGGCAGCGGTCACGGCGGGCAGGACGGATATCTATCAGGTCGAGGCCCGTCGTATTCGAGCGGATGGATCATTCCTCTGGGTATCGAACTTCGGCCGGGTCACCGAGCGCGACGCAAGCGGGCGTCCGACGCGCATAGTCGGCACGACCATCGACATCGATCGGCGCAAGGAGTTCGAGCTCAATCTGAGCGATCGGGAGCAGCGACTCCGTTTGGCGCTCGAGGCCGGCAATCTCGGCGTGTGGGAGTATGAGCTGGCGGCGGATCGGATGCGCTTCGACGGCCTCTGCCTCGCCCGGCTGGGATGTGATCCGGAGCGGTCGAGCTGGTCGTTGGGCGAGCTGCTCGAGCTCGTTCACCCACGCGACCGCGCCAGGGTGCGCGCGACGTTCGCGCAGTTCCGCCGCGGCGACAGCGGTCAGAGCCGGATCGAGTTTCGTGCCCGGCGAAGCGACGGCCGTTATCTTTGGATCGAGGAGCATATGCAGGTCTCCGCACGCTGCCACGACGGCCGCGCGCTCCAGATTGTCGGTGTCTCCGCGGACATCACGGCGCGCAAGGAAGCGGAGATGCAGCTCGCCCACTTGGCCCTGCACGATCCGCTCACCGGCCTTCCGAACCGGCGCGCCTTGAGCGAGGCATTGGAGCGCTCGCTTGCCCGGGCGCAGCGCACCGGTCAGCCGATCGCTGTGCTTGCGCTGGATCTGGACGGCTTCAAGGCGATCAACGATCGTCTGGGCCACCCCGCCGGCGATGCGACGCTGCTTGAGGTGGCCGATCGTCTGCGCCGTGCGATCCGCCGCAGCGACGTGGTCGCTCGTCTGGGCGGCGACGAGTTTGCCGTGATCGCCACCGAGTCCGGAGGGCGTGCCCCGATGGCTCGTCTGGCGCGGCGGATCGCAGCGGCCCTTGCCGCGCCCATCCATCTGGCGGGCGTCGAGGCCAACATCGGTGTGAGCATCGGGATCGCGTCTCATCCGGGCGATGGCGAGACGACCGAGCAGCTGCTCTCCCGCGCCGACGAGGCGCTCTACGTCGCCAAGCGGCAACGGGCCGGCTGCGTCTTTGCCGATGATGTGCGCTCCGTGGCGGCTTGACGTTTCCTGCTGTTGGTTGATCTGACACAGTCGGGATAAATGTTCGCGCGGATTCGGGCGCCCTAGGAACCACGTAACGCAGCGTCGGGTTGACCGCGCGTGCCGCCTAAGGCGGGCACCAACCGCGGAGTAGTGCCATGAGAATCCTGCTGCTGAGCGCCGCGATCTGCGCGCTGGTGGTTCCGGGGGCACAGGCGCAGACAGCGGGTTCACCAACGATGCCCGGTGCGGCCACGCTGGAGCCGGGTCGCTATCAGGTGTTCTTCGCCTTTGACAGCGCCGAGCTCGATCCCCAGGCGAGGCAGACAATCCGGGAGGCGGCTGACGACTGGCGACGCACCGGGACCGCGCAGATCAGCGTCGTCGGGCACACCGATACGTCCGGTTCGCCGGACTACAATCTCCGACTCTCGGAGCAACGGGCCGACGCCGTGCAGTCGGCTCTGATCGCCGAGGGAGTGCCGGCCGCCAACATCACCACCGCCGGCGCCGGGCAGAACGATCTTCTCGTGCCGACGGCCGAGGGGGTGAGGTTGGCGGAGAACCGGCGCGTCGAGATCGTCGTGCCGCAGCTCCCGCCGGCGCCCGAGCCCGTGCTCGAGGCGCAAGCGCCGTCTCCTCCACCTCCTCCTTCGGCGCCCGAGCCGGACCGCTTCACCTTCGCCCTCGGTCCGGTCTATGGGCACAATTTCGGCGAGTCGGACAAGGATGGCGGCGACAAGACCCAGAACGATCTCGTGGGTGCCGAGCTGACGTTCCGTGCTCTGCCGAGCTTTCTGGGCGGCCTGTCGCTCAAGCAGATGGCGCTGTGGAGCTTCAATGGCCTCGACGACGGCCTGACGGGACGGTCCGTGGCGAGTCTCGACTTCGCCCCGGATTTCGGAATCTTCCGGCCGACCCTCGCGATCAATGGCGGCGGTGTCTACGGCAAGGGCGTCCAGGACGGCTTCGTGGTTGGCCCAGAGATCCGCTTCGACGTCGCGCCGGTGAGCGGCTTCAACATCGGCATCAAGGCCGCCTACGACTACCAGTTCCGCAATGCGGGCTGGGACGAGGGCATCCTGTGGGCCGGTCTCGATCTCGGCATCCGCTTCTGAACTCGTGTCGGCATGGTGGCCATCCGCCAGGGATGGCCGCTATGCTCGCTCCCTGGCTTCGGCAAAGGCGGGCGTATGACGGCGGCGGCACTCGAGGTCCATGACGTCAGCTACGGCTATACGCGGGCCGTGAAGGCTCTCGATCTCGTCAGCTTCACGGTGCAGGCCGGACGATTCACAGCCCTTCTGGGCCCCAACGGAGCGGGCAAGACCACGCTGATGGCCCTGGTGACGCGGCTGTTCTCCGCCGAATCAGGGTCGATCCATGTCTGCGGGCACGATCTGGCGCGGGAGCCGCGTGCCGCTCTTGCCGCCATGGGTGTCGTATTCCAGCGCCCCACCCTCGACGTCGATCTCTCGGTCGAGCAAAACCTGCGCTATGCAGCGTCCCTTTACGGGATGGCCAAGGCGGGTGCCCGCATTGCCGAGGTGCTGCAGCGACTGCGCCTGTCCGATCGGGCCACGAGCAAGGTTCGCACGCTCAGTGGCGGCATGAAACGGCGGGTGGAGATCGGGCGGGCCCTGCTGCATCGGCCGCAGCTGCTCGTGCTCGACGAGCCCACGGTCGGTCTCGACATGGACAGTCGGCGCGAGCTGGTCGAGCATGTGCATGCCCTGTGTCGGGACGAGCGGCTGGCCGTGTTGTGGGCCACGCACTTGATCGACGAGATCTTGCCGGAGGACCGCGTGGTCCTGCTCAATCGGGGCAAGGTTCGGGCTGCCGGGGCGATCGACGAGGTCATCGCGACCGCCGGCGCCGCGGACCTCGGCGGCGCCTATCGTAGCCTTACCCAGCGCCTCGCCGCCTAAGCGGAGGGCTCAGGCGGCGTCCTTCCGCTTGCGGATCTCGCCGAACACCTCGGCATCCGTTGCCTTCTCCATGCCGAGCCGCTTGCGGACACTGCGGTCGCCGGCGCGCAGGAACGGGTTCGTCGCCTTCTCCAGGCCTACGGTGCTCGGGATGGTCGGCTCGCCACGGGCCCGCTTGGCCTCGACATCCGCCGCCCGACGAATCAGATCCTTGTTGTCCGGGTCGATCCCGAGCGCGAAGCGGGCATTGCTCAGCGTATACTCGTGCCCGCAGAACACCCTGGTCGCGTCGGGCAGACCCATCAGCTTGCTCAAGGAGCGCCACATGGTGCAGGCATCGCCCTCGAACAGCCTGCCGCAACCGAGCGCGAACAGCGTGTCGCCGCAGAACAGCGCCTCACCCTCCGGGAACCAGTAGCTCACATGCCCGCGGGTGTGGCCGGGGGTCTCCAGAACCACGACGCGCTGCGAGCCGAACTTGAGCTCGTCGCCGTCGGCGACCGTCACGTTCAGGCCGGGGATGCGGGCGGCATCGGCGCGTGGGCCGATCGCCTTGCAGCCGGTGGCTTCCTGCAGCTCCGCGAGACCGCCGATGTGATCGCCGTGATGGTGGGTGATGAAAGCCCAGTTGAGACCGCGCCCGAGGGCACGCAGGCGTGCGAGGACCGGTGCGGCCTCGGCGGGGTCGACGACGCCGGACGTACCGCTGGCCCGATCCAGCAGCAGATAGCTGTAGTTGTCGGCGAGGACCGGCAACAGTTCGACCTCGAGCGATGCCATGGACGCTTCCTCGGCTGGTGCAACGGGGTTCACATATGGCATCAGGGATCGATATTGCAGTCTTGAACCGACAAACGAACGGGCGGGAGCATGCGGCCCGACGTCGACGAGCTTCAGCGCTTCTACGCCTCCCGGCAGGGCCAGCTGGCCCGCCGGCTGATTCAGCGCCAGCTGCGCCTGCTCTGGCCCGATCTTTCCGGGCGGAATGTTCTGGGCTTCGGCTACGCGGCCCCCTATCTCGCCGGGCTCGACGGCGTGCTGCGCTCCGTCGCGCTGATGCCGGCCGCGCAAGGTGTCGCACGCTGGCCGTCCGAAGGGCGTGGACGCGCCGCCCTCGTGCGCGAGGGCGACCTGCCGCTCGCCGACGGCTCCGTCGAGCGTGTGGTCCTGGTGCACGCGCTGGAATGCTGCACCAACGTGCCGCGCCTGATGCGCGAGATCTGGCGGGTCCTTGCGGACGGCGGGCGTGTCGTCGCGATCGTACCGAACCGCAGGGGCCTCTGGAGTCTCAGCGACCGCACGCCCTTCGGCCATGGCCAGCCCTACAGCAGCGGCCAGCTCGAGCGGCTGCTGACCGGACATCTGTTCGCGCCGCGGGCCGAGCGCAGCGCCCTGTTCCTGCCGCCGACGGAGTCGCGATTCTTCCTGCGTCTCACCATTCCCGTCGAGCGCCTGGGTCTGACCGTGGCCCGGCGCTTTGCCGGTGTCGTGCTGGTCGAGGCCGAGAAGCGGATCTATGTCGGCACGGCCGCGCCGGCCCATGCCAGGGTCAAGGGTCGGCGCTACATGCCAGTGATGGACGGTCTAGCGACCGCCGCCCGCAGTCACCCGGAGCGGGTCGGCCCAGTCGCGCCGCGTCCGCCTGCGCTGTGTCGGGAAGTGCTGCGGCAATAGGCGATCTGCTTAACCAGCATGCAGGCATTGCTGCATCGCAGCATGGAGGTCGCTTCCACCGAGGCTTTGGGCCAGTGGCATTGCATTTGCTGTATGCTGCAATGCAGCATGACGGCTGCTGCAATGGCTCGGAGCCGTCGTGAGGAGCCGGAGATGTTCGTTTATGTGCTGACGTTCGTGGCCTGCATGGGCGTCGAGACTGGCCGGTGCCAGAAGGTGGAGCTGCCATGGGATGGCAGTCTCATGCAATGCATGCTGTTCGGGCAGCAACTCGCCGCGCAGTGGACCAACGATCATCCCGGCTGGGCCCTCAATCACGGCTATAGCTGCGAGAACGGCCGCTCCGCCTGAGCAGCATCAGCGAGGGGGCAGAAAGTCGACACCGCAGGCATGCGAGCGGCGCACGACCTCCTCGACGTCCGTGAGATCGTGCAGCTGATCGAACAGCAGCTTGAGACTTCCCGCCGGCGTCACCCAGAACAATGCCCGAGAGGGGATGGTCTGGTTGTTGTAATAGGCATGGGGCACCCCACGCGGCATGCGCACGAGGTCGCCCGGGCGGGCCTGGGCCTCCTTGTCGGCAAGCCGCAGATCGATGGTTCCCTCCAGCACGTAGATGAACTCATCCTGGTCGGGATGGATGTGCGGTGGGACGAACGTGCCGGGAGGGTCGTAGGTCTCGAAGCAGAAGCAGGAGCTGCACTCGGCCTTGAGGAAATACCGGTGGCCGAGGATGTTCCAGGCCGTGCCGGACTGTCCCTCGCCTGCCAAGGTGATGCCTGGAGCCAAGCTCACGACCGTCCTCCCGAGCAAGTTTTCGGCCGACCCTAGTCCGCTGCGGCTTCCACCGCCACGATCTCGACATCACCGCGCGGCAGCCGGCGCAGGTCGCCTGGCTCGCCGCCGAGCAGAGCCCGGGCGACCGGGGAGGTCCAGGCGATCCGGCCGGTCCCGGGATCTGCCTCGTCCTCCCCGACGATCGTGTAGCGGAGCTCGCGGCCATCGCCGTCGAGAGCGGTGACCGTCGTGCCGAACCGGGCGTCGATCGGCTCAGCCGGCGGCGGCTCGAGGCGTGCCGTGGCGAGGCGCGTGGTCCAGTAGCGCAGCTCGCGCGCGGCCCGTGCGCGCGCCTCCGGCAAGGATTCGGAATCGGCGACCTGCCGCTCGAAGGCGGCGACCTGCTCCTCGATCTGTCGCAGCCCGCGCCGCGTCACCAGGTTGGGATGTGGGCTGACAGGCCGGTCCGGCAGCATCACCGCCCCGCCCGTCGGGTCGTCGTCCTTGACGAAGGCTCGGCTCAGCGCATGCGCTCCTGTCGATGCGGTTTAGGGTGCGATCGCTCGCGTCGCCCAGGCCGGCTATGGTACGTCCGAAGTGCCGCCACGGGGAGGCTTGAATGTTCGAATCGGCGCTGGTGGGCCACAAGCTCGCCAAGGACGAATATGATCGCGAGGAGCCGGAGCTGCGTAGCCGCCTGGTCGAGGCGCAACTCGAGCTGCTCGAGCGCCGCTCCTTCGCCATGGTCGTGCTGGTCAGCGGGATGGACGGCGCCGGCAAGACGGAGGTGATGCACAAGCTCTCCGAGTGGCTCGACCCGCGCCATCTGCGCACTTCCGCCTATGGCGAGCCGGACGAGGCTGAGCGGCGGCGGCCGCGCATGTGGCGCTACTGGCGCGATCTGCCTGCACGCGGGGAGATCGCCGTGGTGTTCGGCTCCTGGTACACGGATCCATTGCGGGACCGGCTGCTCGGCGACATGCGGCCCGATGAGTTCGAGCGTCAGCTTGCGGCGCTCAACCGATTCGAGGAGATGCTGACGGGCGAGGGCGTCGTACTCCTCAAGTTTCTTCTCATCATCTCGGCGGCAGAGCAGAAGCGCCGGTTGAAGCTGCTGGCCAAGCGCACGGATGGCGCCAGCCGGGTGCTGGAGGAATGGTCCAAGGTCGGCCAGCGCGACCGGGCCGGGCCGATCCTCGAGGAGGCGATCCAGCGTACCAGCACCGCAGAGGCGCCGTGGATCGTGCTGCCGAGCGACGATCCCGAGTATCGCGACCTGACTTTCGGCCGGACCGTCCTTGCCAGCGTGCAGGCGCATCTGGCGGTAGGGATGAAGCCGGTGCCCAAGGTGGTGCCGGCTGCCATTCCCAATCTCGACCGGCGCAACGTCCTGGATACGCTCGATCTCGGCCTCACCGTGGAGAACTCGGATTACCGCAAGCGGCTCAGGGAAGCGCAATTCGAGCTGTTCGAGCAGACACAACGCAAAGCGTTCCGCCACCGGGCTCTGGTGATGGTGTTCGAAGGGCACGACGCCGCGGGCAAGGGCGGGGCGATCCGCAGGGTCGTGACCGCCCTCGATCCGCGGCAGTACCGCGTGCATCCGATCGCGGCGCCCAGCGACGAGGAGAAGACGCGCCCCTATCTATGGCGATTCTGGCGCAACTTGCCCAGGCAGGGTCATATCGCGATCTTCGATCGCTCCTGGTACGGCCGCGTGCTGGTCGAGCGCGTCGAGGGCTTCGCCGATGCCGCGGAATGGGGGCGGGCCTACAGCGAGATCAACGACTTCGAGGCGGAGCTGACCGAGGGAGGCATGATCGTCGCCAAGTTCTGGCTCGCGATCTCGAAGGACGAGCAGCTGCGCCGGTTCGAGGAGCGGGCGGATACCGTCTACAAGCAATACAAGATCACGGAGGAGGACTGGCGCAATCGCGAGAAGTGGGATCTCTACCACGACGCCATCGGCGACATGATCGACCGGACGAGCGTGGCGGCGGCGTCCTGGACGCTGATCGAGGCCCAGGACAAGAAGTATGCGAGGGTGAAGGTGCTGGAGACGCTGGTCCACCAGCTCCAGCAGGAACTCTAGTCGAATCGGCAGCGACCCGAGACGTCGAGAATCGCAGCGCCGCGCGTCCTTAGGGCGTCGAGCACCTGACGGGCGCCGGCGAGGTCCTGGCAGTAGACGGTCAGGGCGAGGTTCGGCTCGCCGACCAGCGTCATCTCCACCTTGTAGGGCGGCTTCGCCCCCTGGCGGATGCGCGCCGTGAGCAGCCGGTCGCGGTCCACCACCAGGGCGACGGTGGCGGCCTCGTCGGGCCGCACCGTCTGCTGCAGCATCAGCGTGTCGGCCGCCGCGCCCGACGCCGTAAGGGCCGCGATCGCGGCCGCCAATTCGAGGTGACGATGGGACATTGTCTTCTCCGACAAGGGTTTGGCTGGCCTCGAGAGGCGAGGGGGCAAGGCTAGCTTCAGGCTCAAAAACCCTATTGACTTGATAGTATATAGGGGCGAAGTTGGCCCCAGTTCGGTGGGCGGAGTTGCCGCCATCGGGGTGGAGCACCAGACATGCTGGCCTCAGTCGCAATCGACCCGATCCAGTTCGCGTTCGCCTCGGCGGAGCCGACTGCGCCCGCGCCGGCGAAGACGCCACGGTCCGTCAGCCCGCAGCAGATGGCGCTGATCGAGGAGATCGAGAGCATCGAGGGTGTCGCGCTCGCCCAGTCTCCGATGCTGTTTCGGTTCGTCGTGCTTTGCGGCAGCATCATCTGTGCAGGTGCCAGCGGAGGCCTGATCCTGGGCGTGGCCGATCTCGTCGGTCGCATGATCTGATATCTCTTTGGGCCGCTAACCGAGTTTCTCCACCAATCGACGGCATTCATCCTCCCCCGGCGACCCGTCCCAGGCCGATGATTCGAGGGCTGTCCATCGGCCGGTTTCGCCGGCATTGGGCGGCCGCGCCTTGCAGCGCGGCCGCCCGATCTTTCAGCATGCTGCTCTGACGAGTTTGCAACACCTGTATCCACGTACATCGCACGGCGCGACTGCGGTCTGGCGCTTGACACCCGGCGTGGCCAAGATAATGTCCACGACGCGGATAGGGAAAATCGATGCTGTCGCAGAAGGCCAAGTACGCCCTCCGAGCCCTCTTGATGCTGGCTGAAGCCCCGATGGGTGAGCTCGTGCTCATTCAGGATATCGCCGACCGGCAGAATGTCCCGAAGAAGTTCCTCGAGCTGATCCTCGTCGAGCTCAAGCGGCATGGCTTCGCGCACAGCCAGCGTGGGCGCAGCGGCGGCTATTGCTTGGCGCGCCCGGCCGACTCGATCACCTTCGGTCAGGTGATCCGAGCCATGGACGGCCCGATCGCGCCGCTTCCCTGCGCCAGCATCACGAGCTACCGACGCTGCGCGGACTGTACCGACGAGCGCACCTGCTCGATCCGCAAGGTGATGCGCAGCGTGCGCGACGCGATGTCGGAGATCCTCGATCGCACCACTCTGGCCGACGCTCAAGGTGGCAAGCTCGACGATCATCTGATGGCGGTGGCGTGAGCCACCGCGGTCGGCTCAAAGTCTAGTAAATCGATCTATCCAACCTTTCCAGCGTGTTCGACGGAACCTGAGGAGAGAGCCATGTCTCGACTGCACCGCCGCACGATGCTCACCGCGACCGCGCTCGCGGTCTCGCTTCTGACGGCGTCGGCGTTCGCCGACACCACCTTGCTCAACGTGTCCTACGACCCGACGCGAGAGTTCTATCAAGAGTTCAACAAGGCGTTCGCCGAGCACTGGAAGCAGGAAACGGGCGAGACCGTGACCATCCAGCAGTCGCATGGCGGCTCGGGCAAGCAGGCGCGCGCCGTCATCGACGGCCTGGACGCCGACGTGGTGACCCTGGCGCTTGCCGCCGACATCGACGCGATCGCGGACAAGTCGGACAAGCTGCCCAAGGACTGGCAGGGCCGGTTGCCGCATGCGAGCTCGCCCTACACCTCGACGATCGTGTTCCTGGTCCGCAAGGGCAATCCCAAGGGCATCAAGGACTGGGGCGATCTGGCCAAGGAGGGCGTGGGCGTCATCACCCCGAACCCGAAGACGTCGGGCGGCGCGCGCTGGAACTATCTGGCGGCCTATGGCTGGGCGCTCGACCAGTATGGCGGGGACGAGGCGAAGGCCAGGCAGTACCTCGCCGACCTGTTCCGCAACGTGCCCGTGCTGGACACCGGCGCGCGCGGCTCCACCACCACCTTCGCCCAGCGCGGCCTCGGCGACGTCCTGCTGGCCTGGGAGAACGAGGCCTATCTCGTTCTGGCCGAGTTCGGTGCCGACAATTTCGAGGTGATCACGCCGGCGAAGAGCATCCTCGCCGAGCCGCCCGTGGCGCTCGTCGACGGCAATGTCGACGCGAAGGGCACCCGCAAGGAGGCTGAGGCGTATCTGAAGTTCCTCTATTCGCCGGAAGCGCAGTCGATCGCGGCCAAGCACTACTATCGCCCGACCGACACCAAGGGCGTCGCCCCCGGCGATCTCGCCCGGTTCGCCAAGGTCGACCTGTTCGGGATCGACCGGTTCGGTGGCTGGAAGGAGGCGCAGGCCACGCATTTCGCCGACGGCGGTGTGTTCGACCAGATCTACAAGCCGACCAACTGACCATGGCCGCAGCCCTCACCGTAGGGCTCGGGATCAGGCGGCCCAGCGTCATCCCCGGCTTCGGGCCGGCGCTGGGCGTCACCCTGGTCTATCTGAGCCTGATCGTCCTCATCCCACTCGCGGCGATGTTCCTGCGCACCGCCACGCTGAGCTGGGCCGAGTTCTGGCACATCGCCATCGACGCCCGGGTGCTCGCGGCTCTCAGGCTGAGCTTCGGGGCTGCGTTCGCGGCGGCGGCGCTCAACCTGGTCATGGGCACGCTCGTGGCCTGGGTGCTGGTCCGCTACGACTTCCCGCTCAAGCGGGTGCTCGACGCCGTCGTGGATCTGCCGTTCGCGCTGCCGACGGCGGTGGCCGGCATCTCGCTGGCGGCGATCTATGCCCCCAACGGCCTGGTCGGGCAGTTCCTCGATCCCTTGGGGATCAAGGTCGCGTTCACGCCTTTGGGCGTGATCGTGGCGCTCACCTTCGTGAGCTTGCCCTTCGTCGTCCGCACGGTCCAGCCGGTGATCCAGGACCTCAATCTCGATGTCGAGGAGGCGTCCGCTACCCTGGGTGCCACACGGCTTCAGACCCTCATGCACGTCGTGCTGCCGTCACTGGCCCCGGCCATGCTGACCGGGTTCGCGATGGCGTTTGCCCGGGCGGTCGGCGAGTACGGCTCGGTGATCTTCATCGCCGGCAACCTGCCTTACGTCTCCGAGATCGCGCCCTTGCTGATCATCATCAAGCTCGAGGAGTTCGACTACACGGGTGCGACCGCGATCGGCTGCATCATGCTGGTCGCTGCCTTCGTGCTGCTCCTGGTGATCAACCTGCTCCAGTCCTGGTCGCGCCGCCGGATGGCGGGGTGAGGAGAGGGTCATGGCCACGACGCTCGTTTTTCCGACCCGCCGCCCGACGACCGAGAGCCCCCTCGCCAAGGTCGTGATCACCGGCCTCGTTCTGCTGTTCCTGCTCCTGTTCCTGCTTCTGCCGCTGCTCGCGGTCTTTGCCGAGGCGCTGCGGCAGGGCGTGGGAGCCTACTTCGCGGCGCTGATCGAGCCCGATGCGCTGGCGGCGATCCGGCTCACCCTGCTCGTGGCCGCGATCGCGGTGCCGGCCAACCTGATCTTCGGCCTGTGCGCCGCCTGGGCGATCGCGAAGTTCGAGTTCAAGGGCAAGAGCCTACTGATCACGCTGATCGACCTGCCGTTCTCGGTCAGCCCCGTCATCGCCGGCCTGATCTATGTCCTTCTGTTCGGGGCGCAGGGCTGGCTCGGGCCCTGGCTCGGCGCGCATCACTTCAAGATCATCTTCGCGGTGCCGGGCATCGTGCTCGCCACCATCTTCGTCACCTTCCCGTTCATCGCTCGCGAGCTCATCCCGCTGATGACCGAGCAGGGTACGGAGGACGAGGAGGCGGCGCTCTCGCTCGGGGCGTCGGGCTGGCAGACCTTCTTTCGCGTCACGCTGCCCAACGTGAAGTGGGGCCTGCTCTACGGCGTGCTGCTGTGCAACGCCCGCGCCATGGGCGAGTTCGGCGCGGTCTCGGTGGTCTCCGGCCACATCCGCGGCCTGACCAACACCATGCCGCTGCACGTCGAGATCCTCTATAATGAGTACAATTTCGTCGCCGCCTTCGCGGTGGCCTCGCTCTTGGCGCTGCTGGCGCTCGTAACGCTCGTCCTCAAGTCGTTCCTCGAATGGCGCTTTGGAGCGGAGCTCGCCGCCGCTCGCCGTCACTGAGTCCAGGGGGAGTACGCACCATGAGCATCAAGGTGAAGGAGGTGGTGAAGCAGTTCGACGGCTTCACCGCGCTTGGCGGCGTGTCCTTGCAGATCAACTCCGGCGAGCTGGTAGCGCTGCTGGGGCCGTCCGGCTCCGGCAAGACGACGCTCCTGCGCATCATCGCCGGGCTGGATTTCCCGACCGGCGGCAAGATCAAGATGGACGGGATCGACGCGAGCACGAAGCATGTCGGTGCCCGCAACGTGGGCTTCGTGTTCCAGCACTATGCCCTGTTCCGCCACATGACCGTGTTCGAGAACGTGGCGTTCGGGCTGCGCGTCAAGCCGCGCCGGATGCGGCCCGCGGAGGGCGAGATTCGCGAGCGCGTGATGGGTCTGCTCAAGCTCGTTCAGCTCGAGGGGTTCGCGCAGCGCTATCCCTCGCAGCTCTCGGGCGGCCAGCGCCAGCGTGTGGCGCTGGCGCGGGCGCTCGCAATCGAGCCGCGCGTGCTCCTGCTCGACGAGCCGTTCGGTGCGCTCGACGCCAAGGTCCGCAAGGATCTGCGCCGCTGGCTACGCAAGCTGCACGACGAGATGGGCCTCACCTCCGTGTTCGTGACCCACGACCAGGAGGAGGCGCTTGAGCTTGCCGACCGGGTCGTGGTGATGAGCAACGGCCGGATCGAGCAGGTCGGCACGCCGGACGAGGTGTATGAGACCCCGGCAACTCCGTTCGTCTACGAGTTTCTGGGCCATGTGAACCGGATGCCCTGCACGGTCGCGCGCGGCCGGGCGCGGATCTGGCACCAGGAGTTCGGCGTCGAGACCCCGGGGGTCGCACCGATCGAGCTGCTCGGCCGCGGGCAGGCCTATATCCGGCCCGAGGACATCGACATCGTGCGAGTCGCGCCCGGCGAGGAAGGCACGCGCGCCAAGGTGGTGCATGTGAGCACACTCGGGCCCATCGTCAGGGTCGAGCTGCAGGTGCCGGGCCTCAGCGAGCCGGTCGAGGCGGAGCTGCCGCGCGCACGCCATCGCGAATTGGGTCTGCGCCTCGGCCTCGAGGTGCTGGTCCGCGCCCGTGCGGCAAGGGTGTTCACCGACGCCGCCTAAGGGCGTCGGCTCCATCGGCAATCAGGGGAGGCCAGCCGATGCCGTACGACGGCTGCCGAGTCGCCGTGATCGGCGCGGGCTTCAGCGGCGTCATGACCGCCATTCACCTGCTTTGGCGCTGCAACCCTGGCGAGCGGGTCTATCTGGTCGAGCGCGGCGACCGGGTCGGCCCCGGTCTCGCCTATGGCACGCTCAATCCGCGCCATCTCGTGAACGTCCGCGCCGAGAACATCAGCGCGTTCGCCGACGAGCCGGACCACTTTGCGCGTTGGCTTGACGCTCTGCCGCCCGAACAGCGTGCCGAGGCTGGCGAACGGACGATCGCCGGCACGTTCGTGCGGCGATCGGTGTTCGGCGCCTACATCCAGGATCTGCTGCGCGAGGCGATCACGCGACAGGACGGTGCGGACAATCTCTATCTCGTCACCGACGAGGCCACCGCTATTCGCCCGAGCAACGGGCGGTTCCAGCTCGAGACCGCGAACGGGCGCACCTACCCCATCGACGCAGCCGTGCTGGCACTGGGCAACGTTCCCGACAGCAGGGAGCAGCCGCCGGGCTACGTGTCCAATCCTTGGTCCCCGGACGCGATCGCGCCCTTGGAACCCGGGCTTCCGGTGGTCGTGCTCGGCACCGGCCTCACCATGGTCGATGTCTGTCTGGCGCTGGCCGAGCAAGGCTTCGAGGGCCCGATCCACGCCATCTCGCGGCGTGGCCTCCTGCCGCTCGGGCACGCGCCGTCCGCGCCCTGGGAGCATCTGACCCTGACTGCGGAGGACGGTCGCAATCTGCTGGCGCTGTTCCGGGCCGTGCGCCGTGAGGTCAAGCGAGCCGGCGCGAGTGCGGTCGGCTGGCGAGCGGTCATCGACGCCGTACGGCCGGAAGCGCAGCTCTTCTGGGCCGGCTTCAGCCTGGAGGACAAGGCACGGTTCGTCCGCCATGTCAGGCCCTGGTGGGACATTCATCGCCACAGGATGGCTCCCCCGGTCGCCGCGACCCTCAACGCGTTGCGCAGCTCCGCCGCGATCCAGACCCATGCCGGGCGGATCGCGGCGATCGAGCCGGCCAAGGGTGGCCTGCGCGTCCGTTGGCGACCCAAGGGTCAGGCGGAGGAGCAGGAGATCATCGCGCAGCGGGTGATCGATTGCACCGGTGCTACCGGCGACCACGGCCGCAGCGGCGAGCCCCTGTTGCAGCAGATGCTGGCCGACGGGCTGGCACGGCCGGCCCCGTTCAATCTCGGCGTCGACTGCACCACCTGGGGAGCGCTTATCGGCGCGAGTGGGGCGCCGTCGCGCGATCTGTTCGCGGTGGGTCCGGTAACGCGCGGGGCGCTGTGGGAGATCATCGCGGTCCCCGAGATCCGCTCTCAGGCCGAGCAGGTGGCGGAGCGCGTCCTCGAGGCGGCCCGGGTCCGGGCCGCGGCCTAGCTCGGGGTGCTGCGGGCGCGGTAGCGCTCGGCCGCCCGCGCGACCGCGTCGCGGTCGAGCTCGAAGCCGAGGCCTGCGCCTGTCAGCGCCGGCAGGCGGGCATCCATGGGCGTGAGCGAGGGTGCCGCTACGATGTCCTCGGCGAGGAGCTGGACCATGATCTGGTTGCCGTCGTCGAGGTTCGGGATCGTTGCGGCCACCTGGTTGCTGGCGCAGGTGGTGATCCCGCTCTCGTAGCAGCCGTGCAGGCAGATGTTCAGGCCGGCCGACTCGGCCACCGCCGCCGCCTTGCGCATCCCGCCCAGCCCTCCGGTCTCGTGGATGCCGAGGACGATCACGTCGGCGGCGTCGTGGCGGCAAACCTCGAACACCTGCTGGGGAGTCGACACCAGCTGGTCCGCGGCGATCGGCACCGACACCGCCCGGCGGAGCCGGGCCAGCGCGGCCGGGCTTTCCGCCGGGGAAGGTTGCTCGATGAACTCGGGCGCGTATGGCAGCAGCCTGTCGATCATCCGCCGTGCGGTCAGCGTGTCCCAGGACTCGTTGGCGTCCATCCGCAGACGGCGCTCGCCGATCGCGGCGCGGACGGCGCGGGCGTTGGCGACATCCAGCTCGTCGCCGCGGCCGACCTTCATGTAGATGACCTCGAACCCCTGGCCCGCCAGCTCGCGGGCATGCGCCCCGACCTCCTCCGGCCCATCCCCCTGCACGAAGCCGAAATAGGCGATCTCGTCACGCACGGCGCCGCCCAGCAGGCGATGCACCGGCTGGCCGAGCGCCTTGCCGACCGCATCCCAGAGCGCCAGCTCGACCCCCGCGAGGATCTGGTTCGAGTAGCGCCGCTGGTTGGCCGGCCCGATGCCGCCGAAGTGCCTGCGGTGCAGCCGCTCGACCAGGCGCGCGATATCGAAGGCATCGTGCCCGATCAGGTCGGGCGTGACCCTTGCCAGCGCCGAGGCGACGGTCGCCGCATCGGTGGCGCCGACGCTCTCGCCGATGCCGGTCACGCCGGCGTCGGTGTCGATCTCCACCAGCATCGGCTCCGCCCCGTCCACGGTGCCATAGGCCCAGTGGTAGGGCTGCCGGAAGGGCAGGAACAGGGGCGTGATGCGGACGGTGGTGATGCGCAAGGCGGGCTCGCGGTCAGTCGATGATGCTGTAGCCACCGTCGATGTAGAGCGTCTGCCCGGTCAAGAGCTTCGCGGCGTCGGTGGCGAGATAGGCAGTCGCGAGGCCGACATCCTCGATCGAGACCAAGCGCTGCATCGGGGCTTTTGCCTGCGCTTTGTCGAGCAGCTCGTCGAACTCGGCGATACCCGTGGCGGCGCGCGTCTTGAGCGGCCCCGGCGAGATGGCATGGACGCGGATGCCCTTGGCCCCGAGCTCGGCGGCGAGGTAACGCGTGGCGCTCTCCAGTGCCGCCTTCACCGGGCCCATCATGTTGTAATGCTCCACGACCATCTGCGAGCCGTAATAGGTCATGCAGAACAGGGTGCCGCCCCGGTCCATCAGCGGCTCCGCCAGCTTGGCCATGCGGATGAACGACCAGCAGGAGATGTCCATGGCCTGCAGGAAGCCAGCCCTCGAGCAGTCGACCACGCGGCCGTGCAGGTCCTCGCGCGGCGCGAACGCGATCGAGTGCAGGAGGAAGTCGAGGCGCCCCCATCGCCGCTCGATCTCCGCGAACACGGCCTCGAGCTGCCCCTCCTCGCGCAGATCGAGCGGCATGAGGATCTCGGCACCCAGCTCGCGGGCCAGCGGCTCCACATGAGGCTTGGCCTTCTCACCGAGATAGGTCACGGCGAGATCGGCCTCGAGAAAGCGGAACGCCTTGGCGCAGCCCCAGGCGATCGACTGGTCGTTGGCGATGCCGGTGATCAGGCCCTTGCGGCCGCTGAGCGAGACGGAGGAGCGGTCAACCATGCGGCACCTCATGTTGCAGCGCGAAGAACACCGCTACCCTAGTTGCCCCGGTTGACGCTATGGCGATGTCTCGAGTGACAACCGCGCCCGCGAGCCCATGCCGCACCTTCTCGTCGTCCTGCTCCTGCTGCTGACAGCCGGCTCCGCCCGTGCCACCGGGATCGACGGCCTCGCCTTTGTGCCGAGCCGGCTCGCCTCCGAGGTCGCGGTCATCGATACCCGCTCCGGTGGCGTCGTCCGCCGGCTGCCCACCGGCAGCCCGCCGCTGCACGCCGCTGTCTCCGACAGCCTGCGCCGGGTGATCACGACGAGCTGGCGCGGTAACACGGTCAATCTGATCGACCCGGACGGGCTTCTCCCGACCGAGCGCATTCCGATCGGCGTGCGCCCGGATGGGATCGAGCTCGATCCGGCCGGGCGGCTGCTGGCGGTGAGCAGCTTCGAGAGCGACACGGTAGCATTGGTCGATCTCGAGGCGCGCCGCCCACTCGCCGTGCTGGACGGGTTCGCCTCGCCCCATCACCTGACCTTCGCCCCCGACGGACGCCGGCTCTACGTCTCCAATCTGGCCGCGAACCATGTCTCGGTCGTGGACGTGGCGGCGCTGGCGACTGTGGCCCCGATCGTGCTCGGTCCGCTGGAGGAGGATCTCGGCGGTGTCAGCAATCTCACCGTCACGCCCGATGGCCGACGCCTGCTCGCGACGGTGGGCAATGGCGACCGACTGGCGGTGGTCGAGCTTCCGGACGGGCAGGTCCGGGACTGGGTTCGCGTCGGCGATTTGCCGTGGCGCGCCTTCCCGACGATGGATGGTCGCCGCATCATCGTGCCGAACAATGGCGATGGCACCGCTTCCGTCCTCGACGGGGAGACGATGGCGGAGCTGGCCAGAATTCCGGTTGGTGGCGACATCAGCAGCGTGAACACGGCGTGGTTCGAGACCATCGGGCTGGTGTTCAGCCGGGATGCCCGGAAGGTGACCATGATCGGGCTCGATCGGGGCGAGCGTCTGGGCGACATCCAGCTTCCTGGCACGCCCGAGGCGGCCGTTGTCAGCGAGGACGGGAGCCGCCTCTTCGTGGCGCTCTCCGACGAGGGCGCGGTCGCCGTGATCGACGTCCGCGAGCGCCGCCTGTCCTCGTTGATCGGGGACGTTGTCCGGCGCCCCTGGAGCGTCCAGATCGCCGGCTCGCTCAACTACTGCCGCTGAACCGTCACGGCTGCGGCAAGATGCCGGCCGCCGGCATCTGTCGGTGCGCTCGGCTTGCGTTATCTTGAGTCTGTGGCTTCGTTCGCCCCGCGTGGGACTGCCGGACATCGCGCATGTCGCTTCGTCGTCGTCCGTTGTTGCTCCTGGCCTTGACGCCGATGATTCTGCTGTCCCTGGTGACCGCTGTGCTGGCGCAGCGCATGGTCTCGACAAAGAGCAGCGAGCGGGTCGTGGTGGAGCTGGCGTCGCCCTTCTGACGGTTCAAGGAGCTGTCCGGCGCCGCCGTCGTGGCTCGCCGCCCCCGCCAGCGGCCTCCTTGGGTGCCGGCAGCGTGACGGCGGCGGCGAGGTTCGGATAGGCCGCCGTCTTGTGCGGGATCGCCATCGCCGCCACGAAATGCTCCTGGAAGCGCGGCTCGATCGCGGTCTCGACCTTCTCGATCCGCTCGACCACCTCCTCGATCTCGGCCCGCGCTCTGCGATTCAGAAGTGCGATCCGGGCACCGGTACCCGCGGCGTTGCCGGCCGAGCCGACCTTGTCCAGTGGGCAGTCCGGGATCATGCCCAGCACCATGGCGTAAAGCGGGTCGATGTGGCTGCCGAAGGCGCCGGCCAGCGTGACCCGGCCGACGCTGTCCACGCCGAGCCGGTCCATGAGCAGCCGCGCGCCGGCGTAGAGTGCGGCCTTGGCGAGCTGGATCGCCCGGATGTCATTCTGCGAGATCACGATCTCCGGCTCGCCCGCATGCAGGAGATAACCGAAGGTGCGCCCCGTGGGTCGGATGCGCGGGCTGCGCCCGGCCATGGCGCCGTCCACGACGCCGTCCTGGGTGATGATGCCGGCGAGATACAGCTCGGCCAGCGCCTCGATGATGCCCGACCCGCAGATGCCGGTGACCCCGGTCCGGCGCGTGGCCCCGGCGAAGGCCGGATCGTCCGACCACAGGTCGCAGCCGATCACCTTGAAGCGCGGCTCGAGCGTCTCCCGGTCGATCCGCACCCGCTCGATCGCACCCGGTGCCGCGCGCTGGCCGTTGCCGATCTGAGCACCCTCGAAGGCCGGGCCGGTCGGGGACGAGCAGGCGAGCAGCTTGTCCTTGTTGCCCAGAACGATCTCGGCGTTGGTGCCGACATCCACGAGCAGCGTGATCTCCTCGTTCAGCCACGGCGTCTCGGACAGCACCACACCGGCACAGTCGGCCCCGACATGCCCGGCGATGCAGGGCAGGACATAGACCCGGCAGCCGGGATTGACGGCGTGCAGGTCGAGGTCGGTCGCCAGCAGGTCGAGGGCACTGTCGGTCGCCAGCGCGAAGGGAGCACCGCCCAACTCGACCGGATCGATGCCGAGCAGCAAGTGGTGCATGATAGGATTGCCGACGAACACCAGCTCCAGCACGTCCGAGGGCTCGGCCTTGGCCTCGGCGCACAGCTCGCCGAGCAGCGCGTCCATGGCGGTGCGGACGGCAGCGGTCATCTCCGCCTCGCCGCCCGGGTTCATCATCGAGTAGGACACTCGCGACATCAGATCCTCGCCGAAGCGGATCTGCGGGTTCATCATCCCCGACGAGGCCAGTACCTCGCCGGTTGCCATATCGCACAGATGGGCCGCAATGGTGGTCGAGCCGATATCGACCGCAACCCCGAGCAGCCGGTCGTGGAAGCCGGGCCAGCAGGCTATGATCCGCCGGCCCTGATGCACCGCCACGGTGATCTTCCACTCACCCGCGCGCAGCGTCTTCTGGAGCGCGCGCAACGGCCCGAGGTCGATCGTGACGCCCTCCAGCCCCCACTGCGCCTGCAGCGCCTCCTGCACCCGCTCGAGGTCGCCGCGCTGCCGGTGCATGTCCGGCTCCTCGACCTCGACATAGTGCAGCCGGGTGGCGGTATCGAGCTCGATCGCCCGCACCTCGGCGCGCTTGCGCACCACCTGCCGGTGGACCTGGCTGTCCGGCGGCACGTCAATGACCACGTCGCCCCGGAGCTGCGCCTGACAGGACAGCCGCCGCCCCGCCGCCAGCCCCTTGCGCCCCTGGTAGCGCTCCTCCACCGCCGAGAACGCGGTCAAATGCTCGGCCGCGCTGGTGATCCCGTGCTTGGCGAAGCTGCCCTCGCTCACGGTCACCTGACACCGCCCGCAGATCGCCCGCCCGCCGCACACCGAATCGATGTCGACACCTAGCTGCCGCGCAGCGGTTAGGACGGGAGTGCCCAGTGCAAACCGGCCGCGCTTGCCCGAGGGGGTGAAAACGATGAGGGGGTCGGTCATGGCCTGTCCGCCACCTGCGATATTACTCGCCGTGCCATCTCTCGCCCAGCCCTTGCAGAGCGTGGCTCACCCAATGCAGGTCTTCGGCCAGTGTGCGCCCGCAGGAATCCGCCTCTGGCGGAGTGCCGCAGCGATAGCCCAAAAAGCCGATCGCGCAAGCGGCATTGCCAAGGCGGATGCGCTCCCGGTCAAGACGCAGGCCGAGCAGCGGTTCGTAGATCTCCAATGCGCCGTCTAGCATCGATTCGTCCGCGGCTCCCGGGAACAAGAAGTAGCGAAAGTCTTGGTGCCGGTCTGCCCAGGCAGCACCGTCATAGTCGAACACCCCCGCCACTTCGT
>JBGAKU010000351.1:0-4700 GCA_044224255.1 Geminicoccaceae bacterium | reverse complement strand
GCCGCTCGCGGCTGCCGGCGATCGGCGCGGCGATGGGTGAATGGACGGCCGCCGTGGTCTGCGAGGAAACCGGCGAGCAGCGGCGGCTGCGCCTTGCCGCCTGCGAGGTCTCGGACAGCGCCTGGCGTGAGCATCCGGCCCTGCGCGCCCGGGAGGCGTTCTATCGACTCGCGCAATATCCGTTCATCGGCCTCAATCACGTCGAGCGCGCCTACATCGCCTACGCCGTGTTCATCCGCTACGAGGGCAGCCCCGAGGATTTGTTCATCCGCCCGATCCTTGCACTCCTGCCCGAATCGGAACGGCGGCGCGCGGACCTGCTGGGCGCCACTCTGCAGCTCGGCTATCGGATCTCGGCCGCGGTGCCTGAGTTGCTCGCGACCAGCCGCCTGCGCATCGTCGGCGACGTGCTGCAGCTCGACCTGCCGGCACCCGACGCGGCGCCCGACCCGGAGATCCTCAAGCCGCGGCTGCGTGCCGTGGCGAAGGCTCTCGGCCTCGGCAAGATTCGCGTCGAGCCCCGGCCGTGAGCCTGCTCAGGCGCTAAGAGCGGTGCGCCGGTCGCCGGAGACCGCGCGGCCCTCGTCGATCTGGTAGACACGGCTGGCGATCTCGAGAAAAGCCGGGCGATGCGTGATCGCGAGCACCGTCGTGCGGCCCTGCAGGCCCAGGATGTTCCGGCAGATCTCGCGCTCCGATTCCGGATCGAGAGCGCTGGTCACCTCGTCGAGAATCAACAGGCGCGGCTTGCGGATCAAGGCGCGGGCGAGCGCGATTCGCTGCCGCTGGCCGCCCGACAGGCGGGCACCCTTGGTGCCGACCTCGGTATGCACGCCTTCGGGCAGCTGGGCCACGAACTCCTCCGCACCGGCCCAGCGCAGGGCCTCGGCGACCGCCCCCTCGCTGTGGTCGCTGTCGCTCAACGTCAGGTTCTCGAGTACGCTGGCGTGGAACAGGATCAGCTCCTGCGGCACATAGCCGACCATCGTCCGCCACGCCTGCAGGTCGATCTCGCCGAGATCGACCCCGTCGATCAGGATCCGACCGCTCTGCGGCCGATGCAGGCCGAGGACCAGGTCGATCAGCGTCGTCTTCCCCGCGCCCGACATGCCGGTCAGCACGGTGATGCTGCCCGCGGGCACTATCAGGTCGGCGCCTTGCAGCACCTGGCGCGCGCCGTAGGCGAACCTGACCGCGTCGAACCGGATGTCGCGCTCGAAGCGCGGCTCGGTCCTGCCGCCCGGGTTCTCCTGGTTCGCGGCGAGCTCGGCAATCAGCTCCTCGACCTCCTTGAACGGCGATTCGACGATCACGGCCTGCTGCAGGAAAGCCTGCAGCCGGCCGAAGCCCTTCACCGTCCGCTGGAGGATGAGGCCGATCACGATCACCTGCTCGAGCGAGGTATCGAGCACGACGATGGCGAGGTACGCGGCAGCGTCCATGCAGATCGCGAGCAGCGCGTCCTGGCCGTTGCGCAGGGCCTCGCGATTGATCACCTGGCGCCGCAGCGCCCGCCGCAACCGATGCAGCCGGCGATCGAAGAAGGTGACGAACTCCTGCTGCGCGGCGCAGCCGATGCAGCCGGCGGTCGAAGAACGCGACGAACTCCTGCTGCGCCCCCATCGCCTTCAGCGGCTTGAGATTGTCGAGGGTGTCGGTCAGCAGGCTGACCAGCTCCTTGGTCAGCTGCGTCTGGGCCCGCCCGGCCTTCTTGGCGCGGCTGACGAGGAAATGCACCGCAGCGCCGGTCGCGAAGCCAACCAGGATCGAGACCAGGGCCAAACGCCAGGAGACCAGCACGGCCAGGACCAGCATCACCACCGTCTGGACTGCTTCCGCCACGAACTGGGCGGCGAGCTGGTAGGCCTGCTGCGAGCGGCCCACCTCGCCGCTGAAGGCGTTGGCGATCCGGCCCGTGGGATGCTCGAGCAGGTAGCTCCAGCGCGCGCCGAGCATCTGCTTCACCAGCCGGACGCGCATATTGTTGGCGACCTCGGCATTGGCGTAGCCGACCTTGCGCATGACGAAGAGCGAGATCACCGAGTTGAGCAGCATCCCGACCACGAGCACGAGAATCAGCGTTCCGACCGAGGAGTCGAGGCCGATGCCATGCAGGACGCCGCGGACGCTCTCGGACACGAACGACTGGTTGCCCGTACCGGTCGCCGCGCCGAGCAGCGGCACCAGGGTGGCGAAGCCGAAACCCTCGCACAGGCTGGCCACGACCAGGCAGACGAGCACCACCCACGGATTCGCCCCCCGGGCCGTGAAGAAGATGCGGAGGACGCTGATCACTCGTCGGGATCCCCAAGGACGGGCTCAATTGGCCGCATTGCACGGCCGCGGTGGCTCGGATAGCGTGTCCATCAAGCACACCATGCCCGACCCCGCAACGGCAGCGGCGGGGTGAGACAAGGTGTCGTTGCCCCTCGACGTCGGCGCGACTGCGACATAAATGCGTCATCGAGCGAGCCTGTCTTCGGACCTGCAATGTCGCACGTTGACTGTTCGGCCCACTGCTCGTTGGGTCGAGATGCGCGCAAGAAACCGTAACAGAACGTGAATGGTAGGCCGGTTATCCGACCCCATCTCTCCGGATATCATGCCCCCAACGGGTCCATGAGCCCGTCCTGGTGTAGGAATCAGCAGAATTGAGGCTGTCGAGCGACATGACCGTGCCCATGCCGACCCAGCGGCCCGAGCATCCATTCCGCGTCGACGGCTTCGATACGCTGGTCGCGGGGCTCGACTACGCCGCGGGCGGTGTCACCGGACTGAACTTCTTCTCGGCGCGCGGCGAGCTCGAGACGGCGCTACCCTACCGCGAGCTACGCGAACGTGCGCTCAACCTGGCGTCCCGCCTGGCGGGGCGCGGTCTCGACCGTGGCGACCGGGTCGCGATCGTGGCCGAAACCTCACCCGACTTCGTCACCATCTTCTTCGCCTGCCAGTATGCCGGCCTCGTTCCGGTGCCGCTGCCCCTGTGCATCAACATCGGCGGCCACGACGCCTATGTCGAGCGGCTGCGCGGCATGCTCCTGTCCGCCGGCGCACGGCTGGCGGTGGCGCCGGCCGACCTGCTCGCGACCTTGCAGGAGGCCGCCGAGACGACCGAGGTCGGCTGCGTCGCGACCGCCGCCGAGATCGCCCTCTGGCCCGCCGCGAGCCAGCCGGTGACGCCGCTCGGCCCCGACGATCCCTGCTACATCCAGTACTCGTCGGGCAGCACCAGCTTCCCGCGCGGCGTGCTGGTGACGCAACGCGCCATCGCCGCGAACGCCCGTGCGATCGCCCGCGACGGGCTCGCACTGCGCCCCGAGGACCGCTGCACCTCCTGGCTGCCGCTCTATCACGACATGGGGCTGGTCGGCTGCTGCCTGACGCCGGTGATGGCGCAGATCACGGTCGACTACCTGCCGAGCACCGCCTTCGCGCGCCGGCCGCTCTTGTGGCTCAAGCTGCTGTCGGACCTGGGCGGCACGATCTCGTTCGGCCCGACCTTCGCCTACGAGCTGTGCACGCGGCGCGCGCAGTCCGGCGTGCCCGAGGGGCTCGATCTGTCGCGCTGGCGGGTCGCCGGCATCGGCGGCGAGATGATCCGCGCCAACGTCCTGGCCGAATTCGCCGAGCGCTTCGCCGAGGCGGGCTTCAGCGGGAAGGCGTTCCTGCCGAGCTACGGGCTCGCGGAAGCGACGCTGGCGGTCACCTTCGCGCCGCTGAACCACGGCGTGGACGTGGACGTGGTCGGTCGCGGCCGGACGCTCGAGGTCGAGCGCCGTGCGGTGCCGACGGATGCCAAGCCCGGCGCCCGGCCCAGCCGCAGCTTCGTTCTGTGCGGCCGCCCCATGCCCGGCTACTCGGTCCAGATCCGTGACCCGCAGAACTTGCCACGGCCCGAGCGGGCGATCGGGCGCGTCTGCATCCACGGCCCCAGCCTGATGTCGGGCTATTTCCGCAACGACCTCGCCACCCACGGCGTCTTGCTTGAGAACGGCTGGCTCGACACCGGCGATCTCGGCTACCTCGTCGATGGCCAGCTCGTGATCACCGGCCGCAGCAAGGATCTGATCATCGTCGGCGGCCGCAACATCTGGCCGCAGGACCTCGAGTGGGCGGTCGAGCATCTGGAGGGCGTGCGGCCGGGCGACGTCGCCGCGTTCGCGGTGAACCTCGACGATGACAGCGAGCGGGTCGTGGCGGTAGTGCAGTGCCGGGCGGCCTCCCTCGCCGCCCAGGAGCAGCTCCGGACCGCCATCGCCGCCACCGTGCGCCGCGCCGCGGGCGTGGAGTGCGACGTGGTGCTCGCCCCGCCGCGGTCGCTGACCTTCACCACCTCCGGCAAGCTGAGCCGGGCGGCGGTGAAGGCGGACTATCTGAGCGGGGCGATCCGCGACGTCGGTGCAGTGGCGTCGACGCCGGAGGATGCGCCGGCGCGGCTCGCCGTCGCGAGCTGAGCGCACGCCAGCCCGACCTCCCATGGGTGCCACGGTCGCCCTGACCGGCGCGACCGGCTTCATCGGCGGTCACGTCGCCGAAGCGCTCGTCGCATGCGGCCATCGTGTCCGTGCCCTGGCACGGCGCGACGATCCGGCTCTCAGGGCCCGCGGCATCGAGCTGGTGTTGGGCGGTCTGGACGTTGATCCGGCAGCACTTCTCCACGGCGCCGACGCCGTGGTCCACGTCGCGGGCGCTGTCCGCGC
>JBGAKU010000020.1:0-36203 GCA_044224255.1 Geminicoccaceae bacterium | reverse complement strand
CAATGGCATCGATCCTGCCCCCTGGTGCCCTCTTGCCCCGGATCGACGCGCGCGATTGAGGCAGGAACTCGGCCTGCGGGCAGGCCCCGTGGTCGGCATCTTCAGCCGGCTTGCCGCCTGGAAGGGCCAGCACGTGCTCGTGGAGGCGCTGCGCGCCCTCCCCGACGTGCAGTGCCTCGTCGTCGGCGACCCGCTGTTCGGCGAGGAGCCGTACCGCGAGCGACTGGTTCGCCGCATCGACGAGCTCGGGCTGAGCGAGCGTGTGCGGCTTTGCGGGTTCCGTGCCGATATCCCGGCGGTCATGCAGGCCTGCGACATGATCGTGCATGCCTCGACTGCCGCCGAGCCCTTCGGGCGCGTCATCGTCGAGGCAATGCTCGCCGACCGTCCCGTGATCGCGAGCGACGCCGGCGGTGCGCGCGAGATCGTCGAGGATGGAGCAAGCGGCATCCTCGTGCCTCCCGGCGATGCCGACCAGCTCGCCGCGGCGATCGGGCGTATCCTCGAGGACCGGGAGCTGGCGGCGCGTCTTGCGACAGGCGGGAGGGCCCGCGCCCTCGCCCAGTTCGGACTGACGCGCACGCTGGGCCGGATCGCGCTCGTCGTCTCCGAGGTCGCCGCCGCAGCAGCAGGCGAACGCGACGTCTCGGCCGCCGAGCGCGGCGGACCGTCCTGGAAGCGCTCATAGTCCAGTCAGAAAAATCTCTATTGACTAACTAGGGTATTGCGATAACGTCGTGGATTGTGACTTGTCTCCATTGGAGACCGCGATGTTGTCCGTTTCCACCGCCGATTTCCCGCTTCCCGACCATGTCGCGCCGGTCGGCTCGAGCTGTTGGCAGGACTCGGCGGTGCCGGTCGAGCGCGACGCCGAGTTCGATCGTCTGGTCGCCGAGATTCGCCGGGTAGAGGGTGTGACCCTCGACGATGCGCCGTTTCTCTTCAAGGCCGTTGTCGCCCTCGGTGCGGCGATCCTGTTCGGCGGGGCGGCCAGCCTTCTGCTCGGAGTCTTGCCGTTGGTCGCGCGGTTTGGCTGACATGTTCTCGTTGGCGCAGCATTCTGCGCTTCCGCCCCGGACTCGCCGCGGCGTCTCTGCCGCCGGCTGGCGCGATCTGATCGGCGGCCTGCGACGGCTGATGGACCTGTCGGTGGCTGCCGCCTCCGGGCTGGCGGCCGCGGCCGCCACCTTCGGCGACGACTCTTGGTCGGGCACGGCGTTGACCGTCCTGGTGATCGGATGCCTTGTGGCAACCCAGTCGTTCAACGCTCTAGGCATCTATCGGTCGGACCGCGTCGCCCGGCCGGCCATGGACCTGCCGCGAGTGCTCCTTGGCTGGATCATCACCTTCCTGTGCTTGGTGGCGTTCCTGTTCGCGCTCAAGGCATCGCACGAGATCTCACGCTTGTGGCTTCTGCTGTGGTTCCTGTTCGGCACGGTCGGCCTGCTCGCCACGCGGGTGGCGACCGCCTACGTCGTCGCGCGGGGGCCGGTCGCGGCGATGCTCGTCCGTCAGGTCGCGATCGTGGGCACGGGCGAGGATGCGGCACGGCTCGCGACCATCATGGGTGCCGGCGAGCCGGGGTTTCGGCTGGCTGCCGTCTATGCGCTGGACGGACAGGTCCCTTCGCTCCTACCGCCCGGCACCCGTCGACTGGCCGATCTGGCCGAGCTCGAGGATGCCATCCGCGCGAGCGCCATCGACAAAATCGTGCTGGCCGTGCCGCCGAGCTCCGGCGACGTCCTGAGCGATCTCCTGCCGGCGTTGCGTTGCTTGCCGGTCGAGGTGGGCTGGGCTCCCGACCTGCCCGATTTCCGAGCCCCCATCCTGGGGCTGACCGACCTTGGCGGCGTGCCGGTATTCAGACTCTCCGAACGGCCGCTGGACGGATGGCGTGCCATCCTGAAGGGCGTCGAGGACCGGGTCCTGGCGGGGATCCTGCTGGCGCTCGCAGCACCGGCCTTCGTGCTCATCGCGGCCGCGATCAAGCTCGATTCGCCTGGGCCAGTGTTCTACCGCCAGCAACGGCGCGGCTTCTCGCGCGAGCCGATCGCGGTGCTGAAGTTCCGCAGCATGTACGCGGAGCTTTGTGACCGACCCGATGCGGACGTGGTCCGCCAAGCGACTCGTGGTGATCCACGGGTCACGCGGATCGGCCGGATCCTGCGGCGCACCAGCCTCGACGAGTTGCCGCAACTCTTCAATGTGCTGCGGGGTGAGATGTCGCTCGTCGGCCCTCGTCCGCATGCGGTGACTCACGATCAGCACTACGGCAAGCTGATCGACAATTATCTCGGCCGACATCGCGTCAAGCCGGGTATCACCGGCTGGGCACAGGTCCACGGCTACCGCGGCGAGACGAGCAATCTGGAACAGATGAGGCGGCGCGTCGAGCTGGACCTGTACTACATCGATCATTGGTCGATCTGGCTCGATGCGCAGATTCTCTTCCGTACACTCATCGTCGGCTTCGTGCACCGGCAAGCATACTGACTGCACCGCCGGACCGGGACACTCCGTGGGGAACTGATCTCGCGGCCTGGCGACTTCCTGGGAGAATAGGTGTGCTCCATCTCGTCCAGCCGATCCGGCGGGCTGCTGCCGGCCGTCGCCCGGTGGCCGCCATCCTGGCGTTGCTCACCTCAGCGCTCGTGTCGGTGGCCGCACATGCCGGCAACGGTGTCGGCGCCTGGTCGGCCGGCACGGCCGCCCCTTGGTCGCTGATCCCGATCCACGCGGTCCTGCTGCCCGACGGGCGGGTTCTGACCTACGGCACCAATCCCAACGGCAAGCAGACCGGCCGCTTCTACTACGATCTCTGGGACCCGCGCTTCGGTCTCGCCGGCGGCCACAGCCTGTTGCCCAACACGACCCCGACCGACCTGTTCTGCAACGCGCAGCTCGTGCTGCCGTTCAGCGGCAATGTGATCATGCTCGGCGGCGACAACTGGATCGCCTCGTCCGGCTCGACCAACAATCGTGGCAACAACGACTCGGTGATCTTCACGAGCGCCGGCGGCGATCACCTCGTGCAGGGCGCCGACATGAACCGCAAGCGCTGGTACGCTACGGCGACCACGCTGGCCAGCGGCGACGTCTATGTCCAGGGCGGGCGCGACGGCGGGGACCAGGCCGAGGTGCGCAGCGGCGCGACCGGCACCTTCCGGCCGCTGACGGGCTTCAGCACGTCGGACCTGCTCTGGTATTATCCGCGCAACTGGCTGGCGCCGGACGGCAAGATCTTCGGCACCACGGGCCGCACCCTGTACCGGGTGGACCCCTCGGGCAGCGGCTCCCTGACGCTTCTCGGCACCACGCCGTTCAGCGGCCCCAACGGCGTGACCTCAAGCGAAGTCATGTACGCGCCGGGCAAGATCTTGCGCACCGGAGGCGGCGCGTTCGACGCCATCCAGCAGGTGCCGGGGCGGAACGCCAGCATCACGATCGACATCAACAACGCCACGCCCAAGGTTGATGTGGTCCAGCCGATGCCGTTCGGCCTGCACTGGCACACGGCGACGGTGACGGCGGACGGCACGGTGGTCGTCACCGGCGGCAGTCCCAACAACAACGTCGTCGCCGGTGCGAACAACCGCGCCCTGATCTGGCGTCCGGCGACCGCGACCTGGACCATCGGCGCGGCGACCGCCTCAGGCAAGGCACGGCTCTACCACTCGACGGCGTTGCTCCTGCCGGACGGCAGCATCCTGGTCGGGGGCGGAGGTGCCCCCGGCCCGCAGACCAACACCAACGCGGAGATCTACTACCCGCCCTACCTGTTCACGGCGACGGGCGGCTTCGCGGCCAGGCCGCAGATCGTGAGCGCCCCGTCGGGCATCAGGATCGGCCAGCGCTTCACGGTGAAGGTCAACCGGCCGAACGCCATCAAGCGAATGACGCTGGTCCGAACGGGCTCGGTCACGCACAGCTTCAACATGGACCAGCGGTTCATCCCCCTGCTGTTCACCCGCTCTTCGAGCACGGACGACCTCAGCGTCGCGCCACCGGCCAATCTGAACACGGCCCCGCCGGGCTACTATCTGCTGTTCGCCATCGACGCCGAGGGAGTGCCGTCCGTGGCACGCATCGTACGGGTGACCGGCTGATCGGCGTGCCGTGACGGCATTGCCGCCTTGCGAGCGCGCTGCAACGCTTCACGCAGGCCGCGCCGCACGCCGATCAGCGTGGCCGCGAGAGCGCCAACCGGCAGCAGCGCGGCCAGCCACAGCATGGCGGTGCCCCGCGCTGCCCAGCGGGGACGCGTGGCAGCTGCCCGGTCAAGCTCGGCTGCCAACCCGGTAGCAAGAACCTCCGGATCGATGGCGCAGAACTCCGCGACGGACGGTTGGGCCACATCGCGCACCTTGACCTCGCCCCAGAACCGCTCGCGTGGGACAATGCCGGTTCCCGGATACAGCCGGGTGATGACGGAATCGATCTTGTCCTCGTAGGACAACACCACCGTCGGGATGCCCGCGCCGAGGGCATGAAGGCTCACATGCAGCCGCTCGCTGACCACCATGGCGGCCCGGCTCAGTGCATGCTGGATCGCGCCCAGGTCCGTGGCGGGTATGATCGCGAGGCGGGCCGCGGCCTGCGGATGGATTTCTGCGATCTCGTTCAGTAGTGCCGCATAGAGGGCCTCGTCGCCCGCCTCCGCGGCGACCAGCAGGACCTCCTCGAAGCGCGCCGCGCACGACAGCAAAAACGCGCGGCGCCCTTCCGCCAGGGTCGGTGTGGCATCACGGAAATTGATCGCCACTGTCCCGCGCGAAGTGACGACCGCCGGGGACGGCGGCGACAGTGCCGACAGGTCGTGGCTCAGCCGTGCCGGCACGCCGGCGGCCCGCAGCGTGCGCCGGCTGGTCGGATCGCGCACCAGCACGCGGGTGGAGTGGCGCAAGGTGGCGAACGCCAGCCGCCGCAGCAGGAATGCACGGGGCGGCACGACGCCCAATCCCCACCAGACCACCGGCACGCCGAGTGCCAAGCCGAGCAGGGCCGGAACTGCATAGCGAGGCACGCTCAATGCCGTATAGCGATCGGTGATCAGGCCGCCGCCCCCGATCAGGACGAGGTCCGCCGAGCGAATATCCGCCAGCAGCCTGGGCAGGTGGTGGAAAAAGGCCGGGTCGGGGAAGAACCCGGGGCGCAGCTCGGCCCGTCCCGGCGGGACGCCCAGACGGCGTTCCACCGCCACCGAGCGCACCAGCGCCGTGATCCGGCAGCGCGGATACCGCCCTTCGAGAAAGCCCACTGCGCTGCGCAGGAGCCATTCATCGCCGAAGTTCGGGACGCCCCAGAAGCCGGTGAGGAAGAATCCGCCACCGGCAGCTCCTCGGGCATCCGCGCCGCTCTGGATCGCGACCATCCCCGTCTCCCGGCTGCGGTCGAAGTCCGACTGATCGATAGGGGCGTGCGGCGCACATTGCCATACCAAAATAGGAGTACGTCGATAGACTTAATTCCATCATTGGGGCCAGTGCGGGCTTTTGAGTTCCGACTTGTCGCGTAGGTAGAGGGCGTCGTGCAGAGAACGCTGCAGAGGTGTGTCGGCCCATCCTAGCGGGGCTCCGTTCTTCGCCTCTTCGACAGTGTGAATCGGCTACTTCAGATGCGGGCCGATCGCTGCTGCCCTGAGAGGGCCAGAAGATTCAGCAAATCAAGCATGTTGCATGCCCGCAGCTAAGCCTGCACCAGCAATGCGGTCGCGTACATGAGGACCACGCCTGCGGCCACGCCACCCGCCGCCGCGGCACCCATGACGCCCCGACCCTCCGCGCGGGTGCGACGCACCAATAGGAGCCCCACCTCGACGATGACCTGGAAGATTGCACCCGCGCCGACCGCGAGCGCCAGGGCGGCCCAGTGCGGCGCGAAGGCGTAGCTGCCGAGCCAGATGCCGGCGACCGCCGGCAGGCCCGCCAGCGCCGCGAGCGCTGCGAAGATCAGCGGGCGTGGTCGCTCCTCGATCAGGGGTGCGACGATGCCCACGCCCTCGGTGACGTTGTGAAGCGTGAAGCCGAGGACGAGGAACGAGCCGAGCGCCGCGGCGCCGGTCGCGAAGGCCGAGCCGATCGCCAGGCCCTCACCGAGATTGTGCAGGCCAATCCCAAGGGCGATTGCGGTCGCGAGCGAGAGCCCCTGCGGGCTCGTGCCCCCGCGGCGGCCCACCGCCAGCAGCAGCAGCGCCGCGAGCGCGGCAACCATCCAGACGAGGATACCGCCGTGGAGGCCCGGGGCGGCCTCGGCCGCGAGCTCGAGCGCCTCCTCGAGCGTGTCGACCAGCAAGAACAGCAGAAGGCCGACGGTGAGTGCCAGCGCGAAGCTGTACACCCCCCGGCCGCCGGCCCGTAGCGCCGGATAGAAGAGCATACCGAGCGCTACCGGCACGACGCCGACGAACAGGCCCACCAGCCCGAGCGTCGCCAAGCTGTTGCGGCCCGGGGTCGCGATCGCCACCTCGATCGGGTGCTCGAACGCCGTGCCGAGGCTCGAGAGCAGCACGACCTTGTGCGCCTCGCCCGCCACCCACGGGTAGGGCAGCCTGATCCACGCCGTGGTGAGATAGGGCAGCACCCCCGGCGGCTCTTGCGTGAACTCCCAGTATGCGCCGTCGACCTGCACCTGGGCGATCCGAAGGGGCTCGGAGCCGCCGGCCCGCACCAAGAGCGCAATGCCCTCGCCATCGAGCACCGTGCGCTCGACCGTCAGCTCCTCGACCGGAGGGGCGCTCATGCGGAAGGTCCGCAGGGGATCGGCGGCAAGGAACGCGGCGCCGATCGCAATCAGAAGCGCCAGGGGCAAGAGCACCCAGAGGACGGGCCGCGCGGTCATGCGACGCTCTCGCGCACGTCGAACATGCTCATCCAGCCGAGCTCGGCGAACTCGGACTGGTGCGCGTGGCACATGTACAGCCCCGGCTCGTGCTCGGCGAAGCTGAACTCCAGGATGCCACGCTGTGCCTGGCACTGCATGACCGTATCGACCGTGCGCAGGGTCGGGGTGAGCGTCGTGCCGTGGTCGTAATAGTCGAAGAAATTCCCGTGCAGATGGAAGGAGTTGATCGGATCGAACTCGGTCACGTTGACGAGATACAGCCGTACCGGCCGCGTGCGATCGATGACGATCGGCCGCTTGGAGTAGGCATGGGCGACGGTGTTGACGGCGTAGACCTCGTTCTCGTCGTCGAAGTTGGTGTCGAACGCGTTCATCACCATGACCAGCTCCTGGAAGCGCGCGTTCTCGGGCGTGCCGAGCAGGCGCGATCGCGCGGCCATCTCCTCCCCGGGGCGCCGGCCGGGATCGGGGTCGACAATGAAGGCCCCGTACATGCCCTTGTGGATGTGCCGCTTCAGCGGCAGCGCATGGCAATGGTAGAGATGGCAGCCCATCGGGAAGGCGTCGAACTCGTAGACGAAGCTCTCGCCTGGGCCGATCACGCCAGCACCGGGCACGCCGTCCATGCGCGCTGAGTGGATGCCATGGAAGTGCATCGAGTGCGGGTGCGAGCCATCGTTCTCGAAGCGGATGCGGACCCGGTCACCCTCGGTGACCCGAATCGTCGGCCCCGGCACCCGGCCGTTGAAGGTCCAGGCGGGAAAGAACAGGCCCGGCGCGATCTCGATCTCCTTGTCCTCGGCGACGATGCGGAACTCGCGCACCCGCCGGCCATCCGGATCGGTCGTGAGCGTGCCCGTGTCCCAGTCGGTGAGGATCTCGTGCGGATCGAAGCCGTTCCGGGCGGCATCGACCTCGCCGACGGTGATCATGCCGCCGTGGGTGGCATGTGCTGCCAAGGCGGTGTCCTGCGCGCCTGAGGAGGCATGCACCATTGGCGAATGCTGCTGCGCACGGGCCGGACGGATGCCCGGCAGAGCGCCGAGCACACCGAGCATGCCACCCCAAAGGCTTCCGCCAAGCAGGAGACGACGGGTCGCTTCGGTCCGCCCCATGCGGGTTCTCCAGAGATCGCCAGCCACAGCAAATTTAGCTTCGACTACACTATTGTTCTTTACCATCACGTTGTCAATCTGGCAAAGTTCGGGAGCATGCCGTGGCGACCAGCAGCCACCGCGCCCAGCCGGCATGGTCGGAGGGTGAACCGCCCCGGGTTTGCCGGAGGCTAGTGAGCTTGAGTTAGACCGCCATGGCGGCTGGCTCGAGTTGCGCATAGTAGCGCGCCTCGGCCTCGGCGGGCGGCATGTTGCCGATCGGCTCGAGCAGGCGGCGGTTGTTGTACCAGTCGACCCACTCGAGGGTGGCGTACTCGACCGCCTCCAGCGAGCGCCACGGGCCGCGCCGGCGGATAAGCTCGGTCTTGAACAGGCCGATGACGGTCTCTGCGAGTGCGTTGTCGTAGGACTCACCGACACTGCCGACGGAGGGCTCGATCCCAGCCTCGAGGAGCCGTTCCGTGTAGCGAATGGACACGGATTGCCCGCCCCTGTCGCTATGATGGACGAGGCCGCCCTTCACCGGACGGCGGTCGTGCAGCGCCTGCTCCAGAGCATCAAGGACGAAGGCGGCATGGGCTGTCCGCGACACCCGCCAGCCGATAATGCGGCGGGCGAAGACGTCGATGACGAAGGCGGCGTACACGAAGCCCTGCCAGGTCGCCACGTAGGTGAAGTCCGCCACCCACAGAGCATTCGGCTGCGGCGCCCGGAACTGGCGGTTCACCTTGTCCGCCGGGCAAGGCAAGGCCTTGTCGGCGATCGTGGTCCTGGTCTCCTTGCCCCTGACGACGCCACGCAGACCCATCCGTCGCATCAGGCGTTCCACCGTGCAGCGGGCCACCGCGATGCCTTCCCGGCCGAGCTGCCGCCAGACCTTGCGGGCGCCGTAGACCTCGACGTTGGCCGCATGCACCTGCCGGATCTGCTCCATGAGCATCAGGTCCTGCCGGGCGCGAGGCGAGGCCTGGGCCGGATCGGCACGCTGCGCCACATGCGCGTGGTAGGTCGACGGGGCGATCGGCAGCACCATCGATGCCAAGGGCATCGATCCGGTCCCGCCAGGGATCGACGGCCAGAGCCGGCGAAGGGCAGATCGGCTCGACCCCGTACGTGCCCCGGTGATCGTCGATGAAGGCGATCCCTGCCGGTGCCCGAGGCACCGGCTTCCTGGCGGAACCGGATCGACGGCGCTGCCGTCGATGGCTTCGATCGGCGGTCGAGCTCCGCCTGGGCAAAACCGGCCGACGCCTTGCGTAGGATCTCGTTGGCCTGGCGTAGCTCGCGGTTCTCGCGCTCCAGAGCCTTCAGGCGATCCCGCTCACCCCTGCTCAGGCCACCGCGCTCCGCGCGATCGGCTTGGCGCACCCATAGGCGCAGCGTCTCCGCGTTGCAGCCCACCTTCGCGGCGATCGAGCGGATCGCCGCCGGCTGCGAGACGTGCTCCGCTTCCTGCTCTCGCACCAGGCGGACGGCGCGCTCGCGCAGCTCCGCCGGATAGGGCTCCGATGGCTTCCTCGTTCCCATGGCTCCGTCCTGCCAAATGTTGGAGCCTCCGAGAATCCCGGCGCGGTTCAGCCTGTTTCCCGGCCTGAATGGCCAAAGTCCAGCTTAGATCACCGCCTCCTCGAGAAATGGCTCGTTGCGCGGAATGCGCTCGTAGTGGAACGGCGACAGATCAAGCGTCTGAAACGCTCCGTGAATGATCAGCTCGGCGACCCCACGGCCGACCGCCGGTGATTGCTGGAGGCCGTGTCCGGAGAAGCCGTTCGCGAACATGAAGTTCGTCACCTCCGGGTGAAAGCCGACAATGCCATTGTGGTCGAGCGTATTGTACTCGTAGTGGCCGGTCCAGCTCTGCTGCACCTTCAGCGCGTCGAAACATGGGATGCGATGCCAGAGTGCGGGCCAAATACGCTCGTCGAACTCCGTATGATCGGTCTCGAAATCATCATAGTCCGCTGGACCATCGCCAACTGGGGTGTTGCCGGTCAGGAACAGCTCTCCCTCAGGTCGTACGAAGGTGCCCGACAGGTCGATCACGTTGGGCATTCGGCCGGGGATGGGTGCAGCGCTCGCGAAGACGAAGCTGTGGCGCTTGCGTGGCTCCACCGGGATCGATAGTCCCGCCATGGCGGCGACCTGTTGCGCCCGGGGCCCGGCCGCATTGACCAACGTACCGCACGCGACGGTCTGGCCGGTCGAGAGCCTTACCGCGACCACCCGTCCACCGGCGAGGTTCAGTCCGGTCACCGCATTGTCGATGTACTCCGCGCCCATGGCACGGGCGGCACGGCGGAAGCCGTTGAGCAGACCCATCGAATCGAACCAGCCCTCGTCGCGCGAGCCCCAGGCGCCGCCACCGAGATCCTCCACGTTGAGCCACGGGAACCGGTCCTTCAGCGGGCCGGGCGCGAGGAAGATCGTGTGGGCACCCAGGCTGCGCTGCAGGTCGACGCGGGCCCGGGCAGCCTCCACGCCTTCGACCGAGCAGCAATAGAGATAGCCATGCTCGCGAAAGCCTAGGTCGGGCGCGGGCTCGCCCTGGAAGAAGGGCGTCATCCGCTCCTGGAAGCCGCGGATCACCTCGATCCCGAACTGGCTTATCTTGACGTTGATCGGGTTGGAGTATTGCTGGCGGATCGCGCTCGTCGAGAGTGCGGTGGATGAGAACTCATAGCTGCTGTCGCGCTCGACGACCAGGATCGACGCTCGTCTGCCCAGCTCCTGGCTGAGCCAGTAGGCCGTCGACGATCCGACCGCGGCGCCGCCGACGATGACGACATCGTAGGCGGCACGCGCCGGGGGCTTGTAGGGCGGGATGGCCATGCCAAGGATTCCGGTCAGCGGCCGAAGGAGGCGACCAGCGCATCGGCGCCGCGTGCCAGCAGGCCGAGGTCGGAACCGACCGCGACCATGGTGAAGCCGTCGGCGAGGTAGCGCTCGGCATCGGCCTTCACCGGGGCAAGGATGCCGCCTGCCTTACCGGCCGCTGCTGCGGCCTTGCGCACTGCCGCGATGGATTCCTGCACATGCCCGGCATTCGGATTGCCCATGGCGCCGAGATTGGTCGACAGGTCGCCTGGGCCGACGAAGAGCACGTCCACGCCGTCGACGGCAGCGATCTCCGCCGCATTGTCGACACCCGTCGCGCACTCGATCTGCACCGCCAGAAGCTGCTGCGCGCGGGCATTCGCATGATAGCCGGCGATGCGGCCGAAGGCATTGGCACGGTGCGCGACGGAGAAGCCGCGAAAGCCCTGCGGGGCATAAGCCATGGCGGCGACGATCGTCTGGGCCTGCGCGGCCGTACGCACGGTGGGGATCATCAGGCTGCGGGCACCGATGTCCATCGCCTGCTTGATCAGCGTCGGATCGTCCGACGGCAGTCGCACGACGCCTTCGCAGGCGAAGCCGCCGAGCACCTGGAGCTGGGCCATGATCGTACGAAGATCATTGGGGCTGTGCTCGCCATCGATCAGAAGCCAGCCTGCTCCCGAGCCCGCGACGACCTCCGTCGTCAGCGCGGATGCCAGAGAGCACCACAGGCCAAGATGCGGCCGGCCGGCCGTCACCGCAGCCTTCAGGGGGTTGGGGCGTTCCTGCACGCTGTTTTCCTCCAAGCGCGAAGACCGATTGAAATTTGTATGACATCATATAACATGGCTTTGAAGCAGCAGCAAGCGACGGCATGCCATCGAGCCGGGACTGGGCGACGGGCGGCCAGGTATTGTCGAGCGGAAGGGTGTGAGCCGATGCGCGGAACCGGCAAGGCCGACGTCTTCGTGATGCTGGCCCATCCCGTGGGTCATGCGAAAAGCCCCGGGATCTTCAACGAGCTGTTCGAGCAGCGAGGTTTGGACAGCCTGATGGTGCCGCTGACCTGTCATCCGGAGGATTTCGACGCTTTTTGGGCCGGGCTTACCGCCGCGGAGAACATCCGCGGGGTGATCATCTCGGTGCCGTACAAGACAGCGGTCTACCACAAATGCGCCTCCGCGCATGACCGCGCCGCACGGGTCCAGAGCGCCAACTCGGTGCGGCGCCGAACCGACGGCGGCTGGTACGCCGACAATTTCGACGGCGTTGGCTTCATCGATGCCCTAAGAGCAGGCGGTCATCCGATTGCCGGTCGGCGCATCCTTCAGGTTGGCGCCGGCGGTGCCGGTGCCTCGCTGGCTTACTGTCTTGCCGAGGCCGGAGCGGAGCGGATCCGCCTCGCCGACATCGACACCAGCCGGGCCGAGAAGCTGGCGGGGCTGGTGGCCAGGGCGTTTCCGGATTGCCGGCTCGAGGTTGGCACCGCCGACCCTTCGGGCATGGACATGGCGGTCAACGCAACACCGATGGGGATGCGCCCCGGCGACCCGCTTCCGCTGGACGTAAGCCGCCTGACGCCGGACATGACGGTCGTGGACATCATCATGGAGCCGGCGGAGACGGCCTTGCTGCGGGCTGCACGGGAGATCGGCTGCCGCGTCCAGCCGGGGCGGCCGATGATGGATTTCCAGGTCCAGGCCATGTCCGAGTTCTTCGACATCGAGCGCAGGGAGCGCGTCCATGACTGAGCCCCGCGCGGTCGTCGTGATCGGCGGCACGTCCGGCATCGGCCACGCCATCGCGCTGCGCTTCGCCGAGGATGGCTTTCGTGTGGTGGTGGCGGGCCGGGATGCCGCGCGTGGCGACGCAGTCCGCGCCGCCTGCCAAACGGCAGGAGCGCCCGGCGCCCTGTTCGTTGCGACCGATGTCGGCGAGGCCGAGTCGATCGAAGGACTGGCGACGGCCGTCGAGGACGCGTTCGGAGTGCCGCACGTCGTGGTCAACTGCGCCGGCATCCTACAGAGCGGCGTGCGCGTCCTCGACCAGGACCTGGACGAGGACGCGACGATGTGGCGGGTCAACTATCGCGGCACGCTGCTGGGCTGCCAGGTGTTCGGCCGACGCATGTCCGAGGCGGGCCGGGGTGCAATCTTGAACGTCGGCTCGCTCGCCTCGTTCGCGCCGCTGTCGCTTCCGGCCTACACGGCCAGCAAGCACGCGGTCCTCGCCCTGACCCAGATCCTGGCGGCCGAGCTCGGCCCGCACGGCGTGCGGGTGAACGCGGTGGCACCTGGCTACACGCTCTCAGACGGTCTCAAGGCCAAGATCGCCCAGGGTGAGCGCAATCCCGACGCGATCAGGGCGACTACGGCGCTACGCCGCTTCGTCGATCCGCGCGACGTGGCCGAGGCCGCGCTGTTCCTATGCTCCAATCGGGCGGCGTCGATTACGGGCGTGACCCTGCCAGTGGACGCCGGCTGGCTGGTCCAGGCGCCGTACGCGCAATATCTGCAAGGCAACCCGATCCGCCCGGTCCCCGCCCCATGACGAGGGGAGGCGTGGGGCCGGAGTAGGTGGTCTTGCCGATCGGGCGGGTATACTTCATCCAGGACCTGGACAGGGTGGCAGGCGGCGGATGGTAAAGCGTAAGACACTTTCCACCATCGTCGCCGAGGATTTATCGGAGAAGATCCGCTCCGGCCTGTTGCAGCCCGGCGCGCAACTGGCGACCGAGGCGGAACTCTGCGCCGAATACAATGTAAGCCGCACCGTCGTGCGCGAAGCGGTTGCCCGCCTGCGGTCGGAAGGTATGGTGATTCCGCAGCAGGGCCGCGGCATGTTCGTCAGCGAGGCGCCCCTGCCGCGCAATTTCTCGATTCCCGACGAGGCGCTCAAGACACTGCCGGAGACGATCGCCCTTCTCGAGTTGCGTCTGAGCGTTGAGGTGGAAGCGGCTGGGCTCTGCGCCGAGCGCCGGACGGACTCGGAAGCCAGGGCCATCCGCGACCTGATGGAGCAGGTCGATGCACGGCACGAAAATCCCGCCTCGGTCCAGATCCACTACGACTACGATTTCCACCTGGCCATCGCCAGGGCAACACGCAACAAGTTCATCCACGGCTTTCTGGACTATTTGCGCCCCATCATCGTGCCGCGGTTCCAGCTCGGTCGCCTGGTGACGCCAGAGCTCAAGGACGCCTATTACGCGCGCATCCACGTCGAGCATCGCAGCATCGTGCATGCCATCGAGCGTCAGGATGGCCGGGCCGCGCGTCAGGCCATGCGCAAGCATCTGTCCAACAGCCTCGAGCGCGTCCGCGCCCTGGCACTGGCCTCAGGCGTCGCGACCACGGATGCGGAGCAGGAGGCGGCCGCCGCCAGCCTGTTCGCCGAACTGCAGCGGCGGGCCGCGCTGGGCAGCTGATCCGGTGCTGGCGGCGATCGCCGCGTGCCGGATGGGAAAGCCATTCTTTCCAATTTCCCGATTTACTTGTTTTCCTCCTGCCGACCCGTGCCACACACTGTCTGGAAGGGAAGGCGAGAGGGAATGCCCAAGTGACGACAGCCCTCATCACAGGCGCGACGAGCGGTATCGGGCGAGCCATGGCGGTGGCGCTCAGCGAGGCGGGCTGCAAGATCTACGCCGTCGGCCGCAGCGTGATCGCATTGGACCAATTGCGGGATGCCTGAATTGGTCAATAGCTCGGTGGCTTCGGCGGTCATAGCCGCAGTCACCCCTCTCGCCGCGCTGCAGGTCTAATGGAGGGGCACGCGATGGTCGAGAGCAGGGACCCGCTGCTGCAGCCCTTGCAGCTCAAGCACCTCACTCTCAAGAACCGGGTGATGAGCACGGCGCACGCTCCGGCATACGTCGAGGACGGTCTGCCTAAGCTGCGCTACCAGCTCTACCATGAGGAGAAGGCGAAAGGCGGGCTGGCGCTCACCATGTTCGGCGGCTCCTCCAGCATCGCCACCGACAGCCCGTCCTCGTTCGGCCAGATCGACATAAGTCACGATCGGATCATCCCCATCCTCCAGGAGTTCTCCCAGCGTATCCACCGGCACGACTGCGCCTTGATGATTCAGATCACCCATGCCGGGCGCCGCACGCGCTGGGATACGGGCGATTGGCTGCCGCCGGTCTCGCCGTCGCCCTTGCGCGAGTACCAGCACCGCTCCTTTCCCAAGGAGATGGAGATCGAGGATATCCGCCGCATCCAGAAGGCTTATGGCGCAGCGGCGCAGCGGGCCAGGGAGGGCGGGCTCGACGGGGTCGAGGTGATCTGCTCCTCGCACCTCCCGGACCAGTTCTGGTCGCCGACCATGAACAGGCGCACCGACGCCTATGGCGGCAGCCTGGACAACCGCATCCGCTTCAGCCTCGAGATGTTCGAGGAGATCCGCCGTCGCGTCGGCCCCGACTACATCGTGGGCATCCGCATGTCGGCGCACGAGATGCTCGAGGGCGGTATGAGCCCAGAGGAGAGCCTCGAGATCGCCGTGCGCCACGCGGAATCGGGTCTGATCGACTATGTCAACGTCGTAGCGGCCGACGCGACTACCGATCTCGGCATCTCGAAGATGATCCCGAATATGGGCCAGCCGACGGCTCCCTTCCTCGAGCTTACGCGCACGATACGGCAGGCGATCGGCCTGCCCGTCTTCCACGCCGCCAGGATCACCGACCTCAGCACGGCGCGCCATGCCGTGGCCGAGGGCTATACCGACATGGTCGGCATGACCCGAGCGCACATCGCCGACCCGCATATCGTCGCCAAGATGCTGCGCGGCGAGGAGGACCGCATTCGCCCTTGTGTGGGTGCGGGCTACTGCATCGACCGCATCTATGTCGGCGGCGAGGCGCTCTGCCTGCACAATCCGGCCACCGGCCGCGAGCGGACCATGCCGCATGTGATCCGCCCGAGCGTGGGGCCGAGCAAGCGGGTGGTCGTGGTGGGGGGCGGGCCGGCAGGGCTCGAGGCGGCGCGGGTCGCGGCGGCGCGTGGGCATGTGGTCACGCTGCTCGAGGCCACCGACCGGCTGGGCGGGCAGATTAACCTGGCCGCCCGGTTGGAGCGCCGGCGCGAGATCATCGGCATCACCGACTGGCTGATACGCGAGGTGGAGCTGGCCGGCGTGGAGGTTCGGCTGAACAGCTATGCCGAGGCGGGCGATGTCCTCGCCCTCGCGCCCGACATCGTGTTCGTCGCCACGGGCGGGATGCCCAACCTGGGTTTCTTCGGGCCGGGCGAGGATCTGGTGATCAGCAGCTGGGATCTGCTCTCGGGCCAGGAGACACTCTCGGGCGAGGTCTTGGTCTATGACGAGAACGGGCAGCATCAGGGACCGACGGTAGCGGAGTTCCTCGCACGGCGCGGTGTGAAGGTCACCTTTGTCGTGCCCGACCGGATGCCGGCCGTGGAGCTGGGTGCCACCAACTCGGCCCAGTCCATGAAGGCGCTGTACGAGAACGGGGTCGCGTTCGTGCCCGACCTTGCACTGCGTGGAGTGCGCCGCGAGGGCAATCGCCTCGTGGTGACCTTCCGAAACTTGTACACGGAGCAGTATTTGGAGCGGCAGGCCGACCATGTCGTGGTCGAGCACGGGACGCTGCCGGCGGACGAAGTCTATCGCGAACTCAAGGCCGCCTCGCGCAACCATGGCGAGATCGACCAGGACGCGTTGCTGGCGGGACGGCCGCAGGATCTGTCCGCCAACCCGGACGGGCGCTTCATGCTGTTCCGCGTCGGCGACGCCGTCGCCAGCCGCAATATCCATGCCGCCATCTTCGACTCGCTCCGGTTAGCCAAGGACATCTGACGTGCAGGCGAAAGCGCTTACCTGATCCTCTTCCCTCAGCGTCAACTCTTTCATTCGATGACAGGAATTGCGGGCCGGCCGCGAGGGCTAGGCACCTGATGGTGAGGAAGCAACCCATGAGGTGACGACATGAAGACCTTGCTTCGGGCGGCGCTCGGTGCGCTCGCCATCCTGGCCACGCCGACCTGATCAAGCCGTGGGAAAATATCGAGTGAGACTGACGCAGCTCGCCGGCAGCGCCGTCCCACTGTTTTGATTGGCGGGACGGCAGGGCTCGGAAGAGCTCTCCTGGAACCGCGCCAAAGCCTTGGGCGACGCCCCAAGCAGGGAGGCAACATGTCAGAACCCGTCATTGGCGGCAACAGCCCTCTGATCGACTGTCGATCAATTTGAAAGGTCTTCGGCAAGTAGTCCGATACGGCGATCTGTGTCACCGCCGAGTGCGGACTCGGTAAAACCGAGGTGCTGAAAGTGTCTGGCTGCGTCGTTGGCGCAGCCAATGCCAGCCTCCCCCTAGACAAGGGAGGGTGCCGTGCAACGCGGCCTAAGTATTATTTCCGACTCAACAACTGACCTAGGAATCAAGGAGGAAACCATGGCGTCTATAGCGACTACCGTCACTGAGCCAGACGAGGCCTCGGGGGCGTTCAAACGACGCTTCATGTGGAAGATGATCGGCGTCCTCACCGGCGGCATGCTCCTCGACGGCTACATCCTCGGCATCATCGGCCCGGTGACGGGTGCGATGCAGGCCGAGATGGGGCTGTCGAGCTTCGATCTCGGCCTCGTCGCGTCGATGGCGCTGTTCGGGATCCTGATCGGCTCGCCGCTCGGCGGCTGGGCTGCCGACAAGTGGGGCCGCAAGCCCCTGTTCATGATCGACATGGCGCTGTTCTTCGTCGCCTCGGCGATGCAGTTCTGGATCGGCTCGCTCGAGATGCTCATCTTCGTGCGTCTCCTGATGGGTATTGCCATCGGCGCCGAGTACTCGGTCGGCTGGCCGATGATGTCCGAGTTCGCCCCCGCCCGGCTGCGCGGGCGCCTGATGGGCCTTACTGTCCTCGCGTGGTATGTGGGATTCATGATCGGCTATACGACGGGCTACGTCCTGAACCTGCCCGATCCGCTGCCGTGGCGCATCATCATCGGCACCAGCACCTTCCTCGCCCTCGTCCTGCTCATCGCCCGGCTCGGCATGCCCGAGTCGCCGCGCTGGCTGTGGAGCAAGGGTCGCAAGGACGAAGCCCGCGCCATCGCTGCCAAATACCTCGAGAGTGCCGAGGACATGGCGGACATGGAGAAGACCGAGATCCGCGAGGGCAAGTTCTCCGAGCTGTTCTCGCCACAGTACATCAGGCAGACGATCTTCGTCTCGTGGTTCTGGTTCTGTAACGTGCTGCCGTACTTCGCCATCGCGACCTTCGCCGACAGCGTGCTGGCTCAGTACGGCCTCGCTGGCGGCCTCGCCGGGGGCGTAGGTCTGTCGATGGTCGCGGTCATCGGGGTCGCCGTCACCTTGGCATTGGTCGACAAGGCCGGCCGTCGGGTGCTGACGGTGCCGCCCCAGTGGATCATGGTGGTCATCTTCCTCGCCATCGGCCTGTGGTCGGGCGCGCCCGCCCCCGTCGTGCTAGGTCTCTTCCTCGTCTTCTCGTTCCTGAACGCGATGAACGGGGTGCTGACCAGCATCTACCCCGGCGAGGTGTTCCCGACCGAGGTCCGCGGCATCGGCACCGGCTTCGCCGCCGCGGTCAGCCGGGTCGGCGCCGGCCTCGGCACCTTCCTGCTGCCGATGGGCATCGAGGCGTTCGGCATCTCGGCGGCGATGCTCTTTGCCGCGGTGGTCGTCTTCAGCGGCGCCGTGGTCTCACAGATGTGGGCGCCGGAGACGAAGGGGAAGAGCCTCAGCGAGACCGCCGCAAGCTTCTCGCACTAGGCCCGGCACGCCCGGAACAAGGCCGAGCCAGGTGGGGGGGCTGTGGGATGCCCGCGCGCACCGCCGCCACTCCACCAGCGCGGTTCGGCCCCGCGCGCGTACGTAGCGGTAAGCCACCGGAGGGCGTCACCCTGTGCTCCGCGACCTGAACAATCAGCCAGGACGAAATACAACCGACGGCTTTGACACCCGTCGACCTTCCCGCGGCGCGCCGAGGAAGATCCGGGGTGGCGGTGACCCGAAGTCTCGAATGGCCCTCGAGCCACGAAAAAGATTGGACCCACCGCCTCGGAGCTTCGCTGCGGATGCGTATGCCTTCCTCATGGTGCAAGTCTATGGTGCGCCGACCGAATACAAGTTTGTGGCACGATGATCCGCAACCAAACAAGTTCCCTCGGTCGTCTAGTGCCACGCGACATCTTCCTGGGAAGCCGTCGATGGCAGCGAGAGCGCACAAGGAAGGCAAGGCGCCGATACTGATGACTTGACAATAATCGCGCCATACAAGTCGAGGCTTCTGCAGGTGGAGCAGCCGTCGAGCAGGAGGCCGCCGCTGCCGGCCCGTTCGCCGAACTGCAGCGGCGACCGCAGCGACCACGAAAGCGCCGCTTTTGCTGAAGCCGGCGCAACTCTGACGATCGCCGGCCAGCTCTCCCGTATCGGCCCGCGAGCGAGCGCATCCCCTGCACCCTCCGGGTCACCGATGGGAAAGCGATTCTTTCGCTTTTCCCGGTTTTCTTGATTTTCCCGCACCAGCTTGCACCACACACTGATAGCCATCCAAACGGGAATGCCCAGGTGACGACAGCCCTCATCACAGGTGCGACGAGCGGGATCGGGCAAGCCATGGCGCTCGCACTCGCCGAGGCGGGCTACGAGGTCTACGCCATCGGTCGCAGCGAGGTCGCGCTGGAGCAGCTCCGGGCTGCTCGGCCGGGCATCACGCCGATCGCCGTCGACGTCACCGACCGCGAGGCACTAGAGGCTGTCGTAACCGGCTTACGCATCGACGTGCTGATCAACAATGCTGGCATGATGCCGCCCTTGGGCAACTTCGCCGAGATGAAGATTTCGGACATCGATGCTACGCTGGAGGTGAATCTCAGCGCGGCGATCGTCCTCACCCGACTGGTCGTCCCGCAGATGTGTGCTCGGGAAGCGGGCCACATCCTGTTCACCGGCTCCTCCGCTGCTCACGCCCCGTTTCCCAATATCGCAGTCTATTCCGCGGCGAAGGCAGCCCTGTCGGGATTCGCGGCATCGTTGCGTGCCGATCTCTCGCCCTACGGGATCCGCGTCACGGAAATCGTGCCGGGCCGGGTCGAGACCCAGCTTTACAAGGACGTCCTCGACCCTGCGGCTCGCGCCGCCATGTATGCGAGAAACGTCGCCGTGCAGCCGGACGACGTGGCCAGAATGGTCGTGGCGCTCCTCCGCCTTCCCGCATGGGCGGACGTCACCCGCTTCGACATCATGCCAACGCGCCCGACCGCCTCGATCGGCGGCAAGTGAGGAGACGCAGTTGAGAAATCTCTCCGTCCTCATCGTCGGCGGCGGCTCCGGTCTCGGGGCGCTGCTCGCACGCATGGCCGTCGAGGAGGGCGCCTCCAAGATCGGCATTATCGACATCAACCAGGATGCGGCCCGATCGGTCCTGGAGCCCGCCCGTGCGAAGGGGCTGCCGACCGCGGTTGCGGCATGCGACATCCAGGTCGGTGCGCAGTGTCACGCTGCCTTCGAGGCCGTTGCAGCGGAACTGGGACGGGTCGACACGCTGATCAATTGCGCCGCGATCTATCCGCGGCGGCCGATCCTGGAGATCACCGACGCCGAATGGGACGCCTCCAACGGCGTCAACATCAAGGGCACCTATCACATGATGGTTGCGGCCGTACGGCACATGCAGCCGCTGGAGCCGAAAGACCAGGTCCGCGGCCGTATCGTCAATCTGACGTCGGTGGACGCCTTCAAGGCCCATCCGCAGAACGCCCATTATGCGGCGACGAAGGCAGCGGTCGTCAGCTTGACCCGCTCCTTCGCGCATCATGTCGCCAAGGACGGGATCCTCGTGAACTCCGTGGCACCCGCGGGGATGGCCACCGAGCGCGCCAGGGAGCTCGGGTTTCTCGACGAGCTGGCCAAGGCGAGCCCGCTCGGCCGCGGCGCGCTGCCGGCGGAGATCGCCGAATGGGTGCTGATGGCCGGCGGACCCAGGAACACCTACATGACCGGTGAAAACATCATCGTTTCAGGTGGTTACATCTACGCCTGACTTCCTTGCCCCGGCCATCCGGGGCGAGGCGCCGCACGCAGTGCTGCATCGACGGAGATTCTAACCGCAGGGAGAGGGATCGGGGATGTCGGGAAAGCTGCGCCTTCCGTCGCTGAATGCCCTGCGGGTCTTCCACACGGTCGCGCAGCACAAGAGCTTTCGGCAGGCAGCGGACGAGCTGCTGGTGACGCCCCAGGCGGTCGGCCAGCAGATCAAGCTCTTGGAGGACATGCTCCAGGTGAAGCTGCTGGAGCGCAGGGGACGCTCGGTACAGCTGACGGAGTCCGCGATTCTGCTCGCACACTATGTGAAGGCAGGGCTCGAGGAATTTGCCGAAGGTGTCCGTCGGGTCACCAAGTCAACCTATCGTGACCGTATCAATCTCAACGCGAGCCCGTATTTCGCCACTCACTATCTTCTGCCGCGCCTCTCGCTGTTCCGGGAGATCCTGCCCGGTGCGGACCTTCGCCTGACCACGATGGTCGATCTGCCCGACTTCGGGCGAGACGACATCGACATGACCGTCCAGTGGGGTTACGGCGGCTGGTCCGACTACGAGATGACACTGCTTGTGCCCGACCCGAAGATCATCTGCTGCACGCCGGCGCTTGGCGAGCGGATCAAGTCGGCGAACGATCTGACGCAATTCACGCTGCTGGACACGGTCAAGTCGAAGCGCCTTTGGCCCGACATCCTGCGGCACCTCCAGGTCGAGCGGACGGACAGCGACCGCAGCATCGGCTTTGACGATGCCGCGACGATGCGGCGCGCTTCGCTCCAGGGCATCGGTATCGGACTGATCTCGGTCATCGATGCAGCGGAGGATCTGCGTGCGGGAGCACTCGTGGCGCCACTGGGGCGTGACGTCCTGGTCGACATGAAGCCTGAGGAGATCCCGGGCTTCTACCTGGTACTGCCGCGTGGACATCTGCGCGTCAAAGCGGTGGCGGCCCTGCACAGGTGGCTGATCCAGCAGGATTGGAAAAGCGATCTCAAGATCTCGCATCTACCGACGCCGGCGCCGCTCCCCGACTGACGGCGAGTTTGCAATTCGGGCCTGAAATACTTCGGAATGGCCCAAGTCAAGATCGAAAAAGCTCAACTGTGGAGTAAGAGGCATGAAGCTACTGCATTGGGCGGCCACCGCGGCGGCGCTTGGTCTCGTTCATCTGTCGCCATCGGCCGAAGCTGCCGGCGGCAAGACGCTCGAAACCGTCAAGGCCCGCGGCAATCTGCTGTGCACCGGCCATGACGGCTCCTATCTCGGCTTCGCCGAGGTGGACGACAAGGGCAACTGGAAGGGCATGGACATCGATCTGTGCCGGGCCGTCGCCACCGCGGTCTTCGGCGACCCTTCGGCACTCAAAATCATCCCGATCAGCTGGGCGCAGCGTTGGCCCGCTCTGCAGTCGGGTGACGTCGACATCGTCATCAAGGCGTCCGGCGGCACGCTCAGCCGCGACACGGAACTGGGCCTCCAATTCTCCATGTCGTACTACCTCGGTACGACCAAAGTGATGGCGCACAAGGAGCTCGGCCTGACGTCGCTCAAGGACGCGGACGGCGGCACGATCTGCATTCCGGCCGGCACCACCCAGGAACAGCAGGTAGCAGCCTATGCGGCCAAGCTCGGCATCAAGCTGGAGCCGGTGCTGATCGAAAAGACCGAGGAGCTCGAGCAGGCCTATTTCTCGGGCCGCTGCGATCTCTATGCGCAATGGGGCCCTGTTCTGGCGATTGCGCGCGCCGCCAAGGGCAAGGTCGATGAGCATGTGCTCCTGCCCGATGTGCTGGCGGTCGAGCCTGAAGTCTTCGTCATGCGCCAGGGCGACGACAACTGGGTGGACATCGCCAACTGGACGCTGACCGCCCTGCTGTTCGCCGAGCAGGAGGGCATCACCTCGAAGAACGTGGACGAGATCCGCGCCAGCCCTACCTCGCCGCAGGTCGCGAAGTTCCTGGGCGTCACGTCCGGCATGGGTAAAGGTCTCGGGTTGTCGGACGACTGGGCGTACAACGTGATCAAGAATGGCGGAAACTACGCCGAGATCTTCGATCGCGATCTGGGCAAGGACTCGCCCTACAAGATGGATCGCGAGCTGACCGGCTTGTGGAACTCGGGCGGAGTTCTGTTTCCGCTCGTGATCGACTGACATGTCGTCGGCTCCCCCTGGCCAATGTCGGGTGGAGCCGGCTTACTCCCTGCGAGAGAACCGCCGATGGGTAGCCTGCTGCGAAATCAGAAGGTTCGCAACGCATTGTTGCAGGTGCTTTATGTCGGCATGCTCGCCTCATTGGTGATCGCGGGTGTCCTGATCGCACGGGAGAACCTGGCGGTACAGGGCATCACTTCCGGATTCGACTTCCTCTTCAAGCAGACGGGTTGGAACGTGAACTTCTCGCTCCTGCCTGCCGAAGCCACCGACCCATATTGGTGGTTCTTCATCATCGGCATCATCAATACGCTGTTTCTTGGTATCTTCGGTCTCATTCTCGCGACCATCGTAGGTACGATTGTCGGGCTCGCGCGGACCTCCTCCAACGAGCTGGCACAATTGCTCGGACGTTCCTATGTGGATTTTTTTCGTAACATTCCACTGATCCTTCAGGTATTCTTCTGGTATGCGGTCATGACGCATCTGCCGACGCCGCGCAACGCGCACGAGGCTTGGGGTTTCGCCCTGACCAGCCGCGGGCTCTACCTGCCGGTGCCGAATATCGCCACATGGGCGTTGGCGGCCTTTGGCTTGGCCATGCTCGCCGCGGTCGTTCTGCCGATCTGGTTGGGCAGGACCCGGCGGATCGATCGGCCGGTGGGACAGCGGCTGCCGCTCCAGCTCGGCGCGGCTATGGCCGCACTCGTCTGCGCGCTCGTCGTGGCGCTCGCCGGCCGGCTGCCCGACCTGCCGATGATGAACGTCCCGCGTCTGCAAGGCCTCAATCTGCAGGGTGGTCTTCGGATTCCCCCCGAATTCTCTGCCCTGATCGTCGCCATGGCGATCTATGGCGGTGCCTACATCGGCGAGATCGTCCGCGGCGGCTTCAAGGCGGTTGGCAAAGGCCAGGTGGAGGCGGCGCATTCGCTCGGCCTCACCGGCTGGCAGGTGTTCACACTGGTACGATTGCCCCTCGCTCTGCGGGCGATGCTGCCGATTCTGGCCAACCAGTATGTCTGGTTGATCAAGGCCACCACCTTGGGGATTGCAGTCGGGTTCACCGACTTCTTCATGATCGTGGCCCTGTCGATCAACCATTCTGGCCAGACCCTGGAAGCCATTGGCATTCTGATGGCCGGCTTCCTGACGATCAATCTGAGCCTTGCGGCGTTGTTCAACCGCGTCAACAAGGCGATCGCCCTCAAGGGCAACCAGCTGCGGGGATGAGTCATGGTTGTTGCTGCCCCACCCGCGGTCACGGGACTTGCCGATCTTAAGCGGCGCTACTTCGCGACACCATTGCAGGCGCTTGTGTCACTATTCTGCGCCGTCGTGCTGATCGTCTTGGCCTGGAGATTCCTGGACTGGGCGATCTTCTCGGCGGTCTTCGGCACTACCGGCGGCCCGGAGGCGTGCAAGGCTGCCGGCGGCGCCTGCTGGTCGGTCATCGTCGCCCGCTGGCGGATCATCCTGTTCGGCCTGTTCCCGTATGAGGAGCAGTGGCGTTCGGCGCTCGCCTGCGTGACCGTCGTAGTAATCACAGTGCTGAGCTGCATCCCCACCTTTTGGACGGGGCGCCGCCTCGGCCTCGTGTGGGTACTGGGTACGACGCTCTTCTATGCGCTGATGAAGGGTGGCGTGTTCGGCCTTCCATACGTGGGCGAGGAGATGTGGGGTGGGCTCGCCCTGACGCTGTTCATCTTTGTCACGACTTGCCTGGTCGGGTTCCCCCTGGCGATCTGTCTTGCGCTGCTCCGCCGCTCCGAGCTGCCCTGGATCTCGCGCACCACCGGCTTGATCATCGACGCGGTCAGGTCACTTCCCCTGGTGTCGATCCTGTTCGTGTTCGCAGTGGTGTTGCCGTTCACGTTGCCGCAGTGGCTGCAGGGCGACAAGCTCTACCGGGTTATCCTCGGCTCGGCGCTATTCTTCGCGGCATACCAGGCCGAGATCGTGCGTGGTGGCCTGCAAGGCGTTGCGAAGGGCCAGGACGAGGCAGCGATGGCACTCGGGCTCGGCTACTGGCATCGGATCAGCTACATCCTGCTGCCCCAGGCGATGCGCAACGCTCTGCCGGCAACGATCAACCAGTTCGTGATCTCCTTCAAGGAAACCTCGCTGGTGATCATCGTCGGCTTCTTTGAGATCCTGGCATCTGGCAATGCTGCATATGGCACCGGCGAATGGACGTTTGCCTATGTCGAGGTCTACGCATTCATCGCCTTCATCTATTTCATTTTCGTCTTCAGTCTATCCCGCTACGGCGCCTATCTCGAGCGACGCATGTCGACCGGTCAGCGTTGAGGAGATGAAGATGACCGTTCAAAGCTCGACGGACTCCTCAGCCGCGGCCGTTCGGATCGAGGGTATGAACAAACACTATGGCACCTTTCATGCGCTGCGGGATATCAATCTCACCGTGCAGCGGGGTGAAAAGGTCGTCATTTGCGGACCGTCCGGCTCAGGCAAATCCACCATGATCCGCTGCATCAACCGGCTCGAGGAGCATAGTGCGGGCCGGATTGCCGTCCTCGGGACGGAATTGAACGACGACGTGGCCAACATTGACGAGATTCGTCGCGAAGTCGGAATGGTGTTCCAACACTTCAATCTGTTTCCCCATATGACAGTGCTGGAGAACTGCGTGCTTGCGCCGATGCTGGTGCGCAAGACAGCACGCCCGGACGCGGAAGCGACCGCGCGGCGCTTTCTCGAGAAGGTTCGTATTCCCGAACAGGCCGGCAAATTTCCAGGCCAGCTCTCGGGGGGCCAGCAGCAGCGGGTGGCGATCGCACGCGCGCTGTGCATGCAGCCTCAAATCCTTCTGTTCGACGAGCCAACCTCGGCGCTCGACCCGGAGATGATCTCGGAGGTCCTCGACGTGATGGTGACACTCGCCTCCGAGGGTATCACGATGATTTGCGTCACCCATGAGATGGGCTTCGCACGGCGTGTCGCGGATCGCGTGATCTTCATGGACGGCGGCGAGATCGTCGAGGAGGCTCCCCCGGAGGTCTTCTTCACCTCCGCCCGCAATGAGCGCACCCGGCGATTCCTCGCGCAGGTGTTGAAGCACTGAATGCAACACGCCCTTGGATCCGCGCAGGCATGACCACACCCGACCCATCCGCTGCGCTCGCCGAGCTCCTCGGGCCGAAAGGCTGGCTTTCGGGGGAAGATACCATGCCCTATCGGCGCGACTGGCTCGACCGCTACGGCACGGTGCCCTTGGGCGTGGCCCGGCCGGCTGACACCGACGAGGTCGCTGCCGTCGTCAGGATCTGCCGCGAGGCCGAGGTGGTCGTGGTAGCCCAAGGCGGTAACACCGGCCTGTGCGGCGGGGCCGTCGCGCAGCGGCCGGACGCTGTGATCCTCTCCCTGGCGCGCATGGCGGCGATCGGCGAGCCGGATCGGGAGAGCTGGTCGGTGCTGGTCGAGGCCGGCGTCGTGCTGGCGGCGTTGCACACCGCGCTAGAGCCGCACGGCCTGATCTTCCCGCTGCATCTCGGTGCCGAAGGCAGCGCCCGGATCGGGGGCCTCATCGGCACCAACGCCGGCGGAAGCCATGCCTTCCGCTACGGCATGATGCAGGACCTCGTGCTCGGCCTCGAGGTCGTGACCGCGGACGGGACGGTCTGGAACGGCCTGCGTGCCGTGCAGAAGGACAATGCCGGCTATCAGCTGCGTCGGCTCTTTTGCGGCGCCGAAGGCACGCTGGGTATCGTCACGCGCGCGGTGCTTCGACTCCATGCGGCGCCACGGCAGCGCGCGAGTGGGCTGCTGGTGCTGCCGGATCACCGGGCTGCGGTCGCCTTGGCCACGCATCTGCGCGGCGAGGCGGGGGAGTTTCTCTCGGGTCTCGAATTCTTCTCGGAGCTCGGGCTGGCGCTCGCGCTCAGGCATCTGCCCGACCTCGCCTGGCCGTTGGAGAGCCGGGGTGAGGTGTATGTGCTGGTCGAGCTGGCATCCGGCTCGACGCGCGTGCCGCTCGATGGGATCCTGGCCGACGCGCTTGAATGGGGTATGGACCAGGGCCTCATCACCGACGGCGCGCTCGCCATGTCGGATGCACAGCGGGCTCATTTCTGGCGACTGCGGGAAGAGCAACCCGAAGGGCAGAGACTGGAGGGCGAACAGCTCAAGCACGACATCGCCGTGCCGCCCGGTCGCATCGCCCAGTTTGTCGAGGAGGGCGGCAGAGTTTGCGCCGGCATCCTTCCCGGCGTGCGCGCTAATCCTTTCGGGCACCTGGCCGATGGCAACATTCACTACAATCTGTCACCGCCCGAGGGCCGTCGCGATTTTGCCGGCAAGGCTGCGGAGCTCGGCCAAGCGCTCGCTTCGCTGGCCACGACGATGGGCGGCAGCTTCGCCGCCGAGCACGGCCTCGGACGTGCGAAGATCGCGCTTGCCGACCGGCTGCGCAGCCCCGCCGAACGCGAGCTCATGGCACGGCTGAAGAGTGCCTTGGATCCCGCAGGAACGATGAATCCAGGAGTCCTGCTGGCCTGAAGTGGCCGCAGGGTGGCGCGGGGTGGAACGGAGACTTCGGTAAAGAATAACTTTGCATTCGACCGGATTTCTTGATTTCGCCGCCGCCGATCCATGGGCAGGTTTGCAGGCGGGCGGATGATCTACGGCGAGGCCCGCCCGGGCCTGGGTCGCCAACCCGCACCGAGCAAGGGACATCAACCTATGATGCGAAGCGGAGGTCGCCTTCTGGTCGAGTGCCTGATGGCGCTGGGCGCGACCAAATGCTTCGGCGTGCCCGGCGAGAGCTATCTCGCCGTCCTCGATGCGCTGCACGACACCAACGGCCGGCTCGACTATGAGCTGTGTCGCAACGAGGGCGGCGCCGCGTTCATGGCCGCCGCCTACGGCAAGCTCACTGGCTCGCCCGGCATCTGCTTCGTGACGCGCGGGCCCGGCGCCACCAACGCCAGCATCGGCGTGCACACCGCCATGCAGGACAGCGTGCCGATGATCCTGTTCGTCGGCCAGGTCGGCACGGACATGAAAGGGCGTGAGGCCTTCCAGGAGGTTGACTACCGTGCGGCATTCGGGCCGCTGGCAAAATGGGCCGTCGAGATCGACGACGTCGCCCGGGTGCCGGAGATTCTCGCCCGGGCCTGGACGACTGCGCTGACGGGGCGGCCGGGTCCGGTGGTCGTGGCGCTGCCCGAAGATATGCTCAGCTCGCCGACCCAAGTCGCACCACTGCGCGGGCCGGCAAGGATCTTCGAGCCGGCGCCGGATGCGGAGGCGATCGCCGTTGTCCGCGAGATGCTCGAGCAGGCCCGCCGACCGCTCATGTTGGTCGGCGGGGCCAACTGGACCGACGAGGGGCGCAGTGCGCTCCAGAGCTTCGCCGAAGTCTCGGACATTCCGGTCGTCGCCGCATTCCGTTACCAGGACCAGTTCGACAACGGCTCGCCGGTCTTCGCCGGCGAGGCAGGCGTCGGCATGGCCCCTCACGTCAAGGCCCTGATCCGAGAGGCCGACGTCATCCTGGCGGCGAATGTCCGTTTCGGTGAGATGACGACGGACGGTTACACCCTGCTGACGGTGCCCGAGCCGGCCCAGAAGCTGATCCACGTGCACGCGTCCGATCGCGAGATCGGCAAGATCTACGTGCCATCGATCGGCATCCAGGCCGGTCCCAATGCTTTCGCTCGCGCGATGCGCCCGGCAGCCGGAAGCTGGGCGGAATGGCGGGCACGTGCCCGTCAGGGCTACGAGGCGTCGTTCGCCGCCCCGGCCCAACCCGGTCCGGTCGACATGGTGGAGGTCTGCGGCTGGCTCCAGGCGAACCTGCCCCAGAACGTCGTCCTGACCAACGGCGCCGGGAACTTCACCGTCTGGCCGAACAAGTTCTTCCGCTATGGGCCGAAGTCCCGCCTCCTCGCACCACAGTCAGGCGCCATGGGATACGGACTGCCGGCGGCGATTGCCGCCAAGATAGCCTGCCCCGGACGCACCGTGGTCTGCTTCGCCGGCGACGGCGATTTCCAGATGAACTGCCAGGAACTCGGCACGGCGATGCAGGCCGGCGCGCAGCCGATCGTGCTGATCCTGAACAACGGCATTTACGGGACGATCCGCGCGCACCAGGAGCGGAACTACCCGATGCGCGTGTCGGGCACGACGCTCGCTAATCCCGACTTCGTCGGTTTGGCCCGATCCTACGGATTCCATGCCGAACGGGTCGAGGCCACACACGATTTCGCGGCAGCATTCGAGCGCGCGTTCCGCTCGCCTACGGGCGCCGTGCTCGACTTGGCGATCTCACCCGAGGCCCTCACGCCCCGCCAGACCCTCACACAGATGCGCGACGCCGCGCTCGCTTCGCAGAAGGCCAAGCCATGACCTCGACAGGTGGCGATATCCGGCTCGGCGCGGATATCGGGGGGACGTTCACCGACATCGTCCTCGACGTGCGCGGCAGGATCTTCTCGACCAAGGTGCTCACCAACTACGCCGCGCCGGAGCAGGCGATCCTGGACGGCATCGCGATCGTCACGCGCGAAGCCCAAGTCTCGTCGGCCGACATTGGTCTCGTCATCCACGGCACGACGCTCGCGACCAATGCGCTGATCGAGCGCCGCGGTGCCAAGACGGCGCTGGTCACGACGGAGGGCTTTCGCGACGTGATCGAGATGCGGACCGAGAACCGGTTCGAGCAGTATGACCTCAATCTCCGCCTGCCGCCGCCGCTGATCCCGCGCGAGCACCGCTTCGCGGTCAAAGGCCGCATCGGCGCGGAGGGCCAGGAGCTGCAGCCGTTGGATGAGGCGGCGCTGGAAGCGCTCGCTGACAGGATCGCCGCTGGCGGCTTCGGCTCGGTGGCGATCGGCTTCATCCATGCCTACGCCAACCCGGCGCATGAGCGGCGTGCGCGCGAGATCCTGGCGGCGAAGCTCGACATCCCGATCTCGATCAGCGCCGAGGTCTCGCCGCAGATGCGGGAGTTCGAGCGCTTCAACACCGTCTGCGCCAACGCCTATGTGCGGCCGCAGATGGCCGACTATCTGGCCCGTCTGCAGACGCGCCTGCGTGACCTGGGGGCGGACTGCCCGGTCTTCATGATCCATTCGGGCGGCGGCCTGATCTCGGTCGAGACGGCGGCCGAGTTCCCGGTTCGGCTGGTCGAATCGGGGCCGGCCGGCGGTGCCATCTTCGCTGCCGACATCGCGCGTCGGTTCGGCCTGGAGAAGGTCGTCTCCTACGACATGGGCGGCACGACCGCGAAGATCTGCCTGATCGAGGACTATGCGCCGCGGACCGCCCGGACCTTCGAGGTCGCGCGCACCTACCGTTTCTGCAAGGGCTCGGGCATGCCGATCTCGATCCCGGTCATCGAGATGATCGAGATCGGTGCTGGCGGCGGCTCGATTGCCTGGGTCGATGCGATGGGCCGGATCCAGACCGGCCCCGAGAGCGCCGGCTCCGAGCCCGGCCCGGCCTGCTACGGTCGCGGCGGGCGACGGCCGGCGATCACCGATGCCGATCTGGTCTTGGGCAAGCTCGATCCCGACAATTTCGCGGGCGGCGCCATCCGGCTCGACAGCGCGGCAGCCGAGCAGGCGATCGCACGCGATGTCGGCACACGCCTGTCGCTCGACACGATGCCCACCGCCTTCGGCATTTGCGAGGTCGTGGACGAGAACATGGCGAACGCGGCGCGGGTGCACGCAGTCGAGAACGGCAAGAACATCTCCGACAACATCATGATCGCCTTCGGTGGGGCAGCACCCCTCCATGCCGCGCGGTTGTGCGAGAAGCTCGGCATCGACCGCTGCATCGTGCCGCAAGGTGCCGGCGTCGGGTCGGCGATCGGCTTTCTCAAGGCGCCGTTCGGCTACGAGGCGGTGGCGTCGAGGCTCACGCGGCTGTCGCAGTTCAGGGCCGGGGAGGTCAACGCGCTCCTCGCCGGGCTGACGGCTACCGCGGAGAGCTTCGTTCGGGCCGGCACCACGGGTACCATCGTCCGTGAGCTCACGGCCTTCATGCGCTATGCCGGGCAGGGCTGGGAGATCCCGGTCCTCTTGCCCGACCGACCGTTCGGCGACGACGACGCCGCCGCGCTGAAGGACTGGTTCCAGACCCAGTACCAGCGCTTCTTCGGCCGCGCGATCGACGGGCTCGAGGGACTGGAGATCGAGATCGTCACCTGGTCGGTGAAGGCGAGGGACGATCGCCCGCCATCCGCTAGGCATGAGATCACGACCGGTACGCGGCGGGTCCCGGTGACTGGGACCCGCGCCGTGTTCGATCCGGCGACCGGCTCGGTGCAGACCTACGCGATCGTCGAGCGGGAGGCGCTTGCCGCGGGGGACCAGGTCAAGGGACCGGTTGTGATCGTCGAGCGCGAGACCTCCACGGTGGTCACCACCCCGTTCGACGCCGTTCTCCAGGACGACGGGGCGATCCTTCTGATCCGCAAGGGCAGCCAAGCATGAGCGACATTAGCGACATCCGCATGCAGGTCATGTGGAACCGGCTGATCTCGGTGGTGGAGGAGCAGGCCCTCACCCTCCTGCGTACCGCATTCTCGACCTCCGTGCGCGAATCCGGCGATCTCTCGGCCGGCGTGTTCGACCCGCGCGGCCAGATGCTGGCGCAGGCGGTGACCGGCACGCCCGGCCATGTGAACACCATGGCCGAGGCCGTCCTGCAGTTCATGCAGGAGATCCCGCGCGAGGACATGTACTCGGGCGACACCTACGTCACCAACGATCCCTGGCAGGGCACCGGTCATCTGCACGACATCACCATGGTCTCGCCATCGTTTCTGAACGGCGAGCTGGTCGGGTTCTTCGCCTGCACGGCGCATGTGGTGGACGTCGGCGGACGCGGCTTCGGGGCCGACGGCAAGTCGGTCTTCGAGGAAGGCCTTCAGATCCCGATCATGAAGTTCGCGGAGAAGGGCAAAGTCAATCTCGATCTGGTGAAGATTCTACGCTGCAACGTGCGAGAGCCCAACCAGGTGGTGGGCGACTTCTACTCGCTCGCCGCCTGCAACGACGTCGGCCATCGCCGCCTGATGGACATGATGCGCGAGGTCGGCCTGACGTCGCTCGACGGGCTCGGCGAGTTCATCTTCTCGCGCACCCGTGACGCGATGCTGGAACGTATCAGGTCCCTGCCGAAGGGCAGCTGGTCCAACGAGCTGGTCACGGACGGCTACGACGAGCCCGTGAAGCTGGCCACGACTATCTCCGTCCGTGACGACCATGTCGCTGCCGACTTCACCGGTACCGACCCGGTGAGCCGCTGGGGTATCAACGTCCCGATCATCTACAGCAAGGCCTATGCCTGCTACGCGCTCAAATGCGTGGTGGCGCCGGACATCCCCAACAACGCCGCCTCCCTGGCGTTCTTCACCGTGACCTCGCCGCCCAACATCCTGAATGCCGAGCGGCCGGCCCCGGTGGCGCTGCGCCACGTCATCGGCCACATGGTCCCCGACCTCGTGCTGGGCGCCATGGCCAAGGCGCTGCCCGGGACGATCCTCGCCGAAGGCGCAGCCGCGTTGTGGAACATTCACATCTCGGCCCGGCCGGTCGCCGGTGGAAGCGGACGTCGGGCCGAGGTGCTGATGTTCAATTCCGGCGGCATGGGTGCACGGCCGACGCTCGACGGGCTGTCGGCTACGGCGTTCCCGTCCGGTGTCCACACCATGCCGATTGAGGCAACCGAGCATACCGGCCCGATCGTCATCTGGCGAAAGGAGCTGCGCCCCGACTCCGGCGGCGACGGCGAGTTCCGTGGCGGGCTCGGCCAGATCATCGAGATCGCCGCCACCGAGGGTCACGAGTTCGATTTCTCGGCCATGTTCGATCGCGTCCGGCACCCCGCGAAGGGGCGGGAGGGCGGCCAGGACGGCGCTCCCGGCGTGGTGCGGTTGGACGACGGAACGATGATGCGCCCCAAGGGCTGGCAGCACGTGCCGGCGGGCCGCCGGCTGATCCTGGAGCTGCCCGGCGGTGGGGGCTACGGCGATCCCGATCGGCGCAGCGCCGACGCCAGGGCGCAGGACCGCTCCAGCGGCTACATCTCGGAGAGCAACCAATGAGCTACCTCGCCTCGCGCCTCTCGGTGGTCAAACCCTCGGCCTCGATGGCGGCCTCGCAGGCCGCCAGGGCGTTGCGGGCCAAGGGTGTCGACGTCATCGACCTCGGTCTCGGCGAGCCCGACTTCCCGACGCCCGACCACATCATCGAGGCAGCCCATGCGGCGGCCAAGGCCGGCCAGACCCTCTACACGGCGGCAGCCGGGACGATCGAGGTACGCGAGGCCGTTGCCGGTAAATTCAGGCGCGAGAACGGGCTGGACTACGGGGCCGAGGACATCGTCGTCGCCAATGGCGCCAAGCAGATCATCTTCAATGCCTTGATGGCGACGATCGAGGAAGGCGATGAGGTCATCCTGCCGGCGCCGTATTTCGTGTCCTATCCCGAGATGGCAAAGCTCCTGGGCGGCGTGCCGGTCGTCGTCGAGTGCCCGGAAACAAGCGGCTTCCGGCTCACCCCAGCGCTGCTCGAGCGCACCATCACGCCCAAGACCAAATGGCTGTTCTTGAACATGCCGGGCAACCCGTCCGGCGCGGTGTACTCCGAGGCGGAGCTGAGATCGCTCGGCGCGGTCCTGGCTCGGTATCCGCAGGTCCTGGTTCTGTCGGACGAGATCTACGAGCATATCCTGTTCGACGGTCGCGAGTTCGTCTCCTTCGCCAAGGCCTGCCAGGAACTGCGTGAGCGCAGCCTGATCGTCAACGGTGTGTCCAAGGCCTACGCGATGACCGGCTGGCGCGTGGGTTACGCTGCCGGCCCCGCACCTCTCGTCAAGGCGATGACGACGATCCAGAGCCAGTCGGTGACCTCCGTCTGCTCGATCGCGCAGGCCGCCACGGTGGCGGCGCTGAACGGACCCCAGGACCATGTGAGGCGCTTCCGGCAGGCATTCGAGCAGCGCCGCAACCTGGTGGTCGAGGAGATGCGGCGGGTCAACGGCCTGACGCTCTCGCCGCCCGAAGGCGCCTTCTACGCCTATATCGGCTGCGCCAACCTGATCGGCCGCAGGACCCCGGCCGGCGATGTGCTCCAGGACGACGCCGCGGTCGCCACCTATCTGCTGACCGAGGGCCGGGTCGCTTCGGTGCCCGGCGCGGCCTACGGGCTCTCGCCCTATGTACGCATCTCGACGGCGACGAGCGAGGAGGTGCTGGCCGAAGCTGTCACGCGGATCAGGAACGCCGTCGCGCAGGTGGAGTAGACCATGTCCCAATACGAACGCATCCTGATCACCGGTGCTGCCGGCCGGCTCGGCTCGGAGCTGCGCAAGGGACTGGCGCCGCTGGCCCGGACGCTGTGTCTGGCGGATCGCGCACCGATCGGCACACTCGCTGCGCACGAGGAGGAGGCCATCTTCGACCTCGCCGACATGGAGGCGACGATCGCCGCCACGAAAGGCTGCGATGCGATCGTGCACTTCGGCGGCGCGGCTGTGGAAAGCCCCTGGCAGACGATCCTGGATGCCAACATCCGCGGCTCGTACCACCTCTACGAGGGGGCGCGGCGGCACGGCGTGAAGCGGGTAATCTATGCCTCTTCAGTACATGCGATTGGCTATCATGAGGTCGACGCCCACATCCCGGTCGAGGCGCCCGTGCGCCCCGACAGCCTCTATGGCGTGTCGAAATGCTTCGTCGAAAGCCTGAGCCGTCTGTACTGGGACAAGTTCGGCATCGAATCGGTCTGCCTCAGGATCTTCTCGTCCTTTCCCGAGCCAGCCGACCGCCGCATGCTGTGGTCCTATCTCTCCTTTGCCGACTGCGTGCGTCTTGTCGCGGCGTCCCTGACCGCTCCGCGCGTCGCCCACACCATCTCGTTCGGGCTTTCGGATAACCGGGTGAAGACGGTCGATAACCGTGGCGCCGGCCACCTCGGCTATATCGCGAAAGACAGCTCGGAGCCTTTCCGAGCTGCGGTCGAGGCCAAGACACCTACCCAGAACCCGACCTCACCGTCGGCCAAGTATTTGGGCGGCTGGTTCTGCGAGCTTGGTCATCCCGACGACGCGCCCAGCCCAAGCTGATCCAGCCGCAGGCCTGGCACCGGGCTCCGCGGAAATCTCTGATTGCAGAGGAAGCCGACCATCATGGTCATCAACACGGCTCTGATCACGGGCGCAGGACGGGGCTATGGGCTCGAGCTGTGCCGCGCTCTCGTCGCGCGCGGTGCCCATGTGCTCGGCACGGTCCGCACGGCGGAAGGGGCGGCGGCGCTCGCGGCAGCCTGCGGCGAGGCAGTCACACCGATCCGAGTGGACGTGACCGAAGAGCGTGCCGGCCCGACAATCACTGCCGCGCTCACGGCTCGTGACACGCCGCTCGACCTGCTGGTCAACAATGCTGGCGTCATGACATCCGGCGCCCGCATCGAAGAGGTCAAGCTCGCGGACGTCGACCACCTTCTACGGGTTCATGTTCACGGACCCATCATATGCACCCAGGCGGCGCTCCCGTGGCTCCGGCGCGCACCGCAGGGTACGGTAGTCAATGTTACCAGTCGTCTGGGCTCAATTGATCGCATTGCAGCCGGCATCTACGATCATCTTCGAATCTCCTATGCCATGCGTATCAGCAAGGCAGCGCAGAACATGCTGTCCGTCTGCCTCCACCGAGAGCTCGCGGTGGAGGGCATCGCGATCTATGCGGTCCATCCCGGCCGCCTCCAAACCCGCATGGGTAGCGCCGACGCCGACACAGATGCCGCTGAGGCGGCCACCCGTCTGCTCGGGTGGCTGGACCACCATCGCAGGGAGAAGCTGGTCGCCTATATCGAGCCCGACCGAGACGAGTTGCCATGGTGAGCGCGACCCGCCGCGATCTCGGAGCGGCGACAGGAGCGATCAGAGGAAACCGAAGCGCGGCTGGTGCATGTAGGCGGCGCTGTCAGCTTGGCCATGGTTGGCGCGGTGGAAATGCCGGATCGCAAACTCGGCATAGTGCTCGTGGTAGAGCTTGAGCATCCGCTGCAACTCCGCCTCCGGCGCCCGCCGTGGCGATGGCTTGCCGACCCGCCGGTCGACCAGCCCGGTCGACCCATCCTCCGCGTGCCGCCCCCGCCAGCGGCGGAAGGTCCGCTCGCTGACGCCAAGCGCCGCGGCAGCCTCGGCCCTCGGCCCTCGGCCGTCTCCTGACGGCCGCTGCTCCGCAGTCGGAGCCGGCGCCTGCTGCGCCG
>JBGAKU010000350.1:0-4904 GCA_044224255.1 Geminicoccaceae bacterium | reverse complement strand
CGACCGCCCGCAATGGCAGGCCGATCCGCTCAACCTGTTCGTCGTGGTCGAGGCCGGCGACCATCACGTCAGCATTCTCGACGGGGACCGCTTCGACGTCCTCACCCGCTTTCCCAGCCGGTTCGCACTTCACGGCGGCCCCAAGTTCAGCCCGGACGGTCGCTTCGTCACCTTCATGTCGCGTGACGGCTGGGTGACCCGCTACGACCTGTGGAGCCTGCAGCCAGTGGCCGAGGTCCGCGCCGGCATCAACAGCCGCAACATCGCGCTCTCCGACGACGGCCGGGTGGTCGCCGTCGCCAACTACCTGCCGCCGAGCCTCGTGCTGCTCGACGCGGTGACGCTGGCGCCGCTGGAGGTGATGCCCGTCGATGACCCACAGCACCGGGCCAGCTCGCGCGTCAGCGCGGTCTATCAGGCCGCACCGCGACAGAGCTTCGTTCTCGCCCTGAAGGATCTGCCGGAGATCTGGGAAGTCGGCTACGACGCAGGCCAGCAGGGATTCCCGATCCGGCGCACGGTGCTGAAGGAGCCGCTCGACGACTTCTTTTTCGATCCTTCCTACGCCCACCTGATCGGCTCCTCCCGCGATGGTGGCCGGGGCGTCGTGGTCGATCTCGACGGGGCGCGCGAGATCGCCGAGCTGCCTCTGCCCGGCCTGCCGCACCTGGGCTCCGGCATCGCCTTCGACTTCCTGGACCGCCGGGTCGTCGCCACGCCTCACCTCAAGGAGGCGGCGCTCAGCATCATCGACCTGGAGGACTGGAAGATCGTCAAGCGCGTGCCGACCCTCGGCCCCGGCTTCTTCATGCGCGGCCACGAGGCGAGCCCGTATGCCTGGATCGACGTCTCGCTCGGGCCTGAGAAGGACAAGCTGCAGATCCTGGACGAGCGCACGCTTGAGATCGTCCGCACGCTCCAGCCCGCACCCGGCAAGACGACCGGTCATGTCGAGTTCTCGCGCGACGGGCGCTTTGCCCTGGTCTCGGTCTCCGAGCCCGACGGCGAGCTGGTGGTCTACGACGCCGCCACCTTCGAGATCGTCAAGCGGCTGCCGATGAGGAAGCCCGTCGGCAAGTACAATGTCGGCAACAAGATCGGCCGCTCCGAAGGCACGAGCCACTGACATGCCCGGCACGCTGATCCTGGCGACGCACGGCATCGCGGGCGGCCCGGGCTCGGCGGCGAAACACGCGCGCGCGATCCGCCGACGTGGCGGCTGGGCGCAGGTCCGCGTCGGCTGTCTCAAGGCGGCGCCGAGCCTGGCAGAGGCAATGGCGGGCGCACCCGGCCCAGTGACCGTGGTGCCGCTCCTGATGAGCGAGGGCGTGATCCACGGTCTGATGCGCCGGCGCCTGCGTGAGATCGCGCCCCAGGGCGGCTGGCATCTCACCGTCCCGGTCGGCGCGCATCCGCGATTAGCGGCGCTGGCGCTGGGGCGCGCCAGAGCGTGCTGCCGGCGGCTCGGCTGGCGGCCGGACGACACCTCATTGCTGCTGATCGGCCACGGCACGCCCCGCCACGCCGCCAGCGCCGGCCATGCCCGCGGCATCGCCGAGCTGCTCGCCGGGCAGGGCTTCGCCGCCGTCGGCCACGCGCTTCTCGAGGAGCGGCCGCTTCCGGCCGAGGCGGCGGCCGCTCTCCCTGGCAGGCACGCGATCGCGGTCGGCCTGTTCCTCGACGACGGCCCGCACGGCGATGCCGACGTGCGCTCGGCCTTGCGGGCAACGGAAAAGCCCGTCACCTACAGCGGTGCGGTCGGGGTCGATGCGGGATTGGTGCCGCTGATCCTAGCGCAGGCCGCCGCTCAGTAGAGCAGACCGTGCGCGCCCAGCACGGCGCCGGCGACCGTCACGCTCGCCAGGGCAAGCAGCACCCGGTGGGCTCTCAGCGCGAACGCCAGGCTGCCGTCCGGATCGCGCTTGGCCCGCGCCTCGAACTTGGCGTGCAGGACCAGCGGCTCGGCCACGAACAGGAGCACCGTGAACAGCGCCCAGAGTGCCAGCATCGCGTGCATCCACCAGTAGCCCGGCTCGGCGAAACGCCACCACGCATCGAGACGCCAGGTCATCCAGAAGCCCGTCAGACCGACGATGGTGACCGACCAGCGCGCCTGGGCACCGAAGCGGCGCTCGATGATCTCGAACATGGCGAGGCGCTCGGCGGGGTCGGCCAGCCGGGTCCTGGGCGGCAGGATCACGAGCGTCACCATGGCAAGGCCGCCGATCCAGTGGATCACGCCCAGTACATGCAGCGCCCGGGCGATGGTGACGTCGTCCACGACCTTCCCACTATGCGGCGAGCGGCAAGGCGCGCCGGCGCTCGGCCCACAGATCGACGGCGAGCCGGTCGGCGGACAGCGGGTCCGGCGCCCGGCCGGCGAGCCACAGCGCCATCGCCGCTGTGCCGATGACCGCGGCCACCGGCGCCGGCTCGCTCCACTCGCCGCGCCACAGGGCCGCCAGCCGGCCGACATCGAGCGTCTCGCCGCGCCATGCCCAGCCCGGCACCGCAAGCTGCGGCCAGACCAGGTCGCCGGCGAGCCCGTCGAGCAGCGCCACGCTGCGGCATGGCTTGTCGGGATTGCGCTGCCCCTCGCCGCCGCCGCCCTTGAAGGTGAGCGCCCGCGCCTGCCCGAGCGCCCGCTGCGTCGCGACGTGCAGCGGCACATAGGGCGGATGGAACACGCCTTGAATCTGGGCCGCTGCACCCGAGGGATTGAGCGCACGCGCCACGCTGTTTACCGCCGTGCGCACGCCCAGGACGGGCTTCAGGACGAACAGCTCGGCGAGTGGCGGGCACAGGCTCTCGAGCGGCAGATAGGCCAGACCGGCGCGGCTCAGATGTCGCGCTGCCTCGCCGGCCGAGTGTGCGGTCGGGATCGCCAGCGCCTCGAGTCCGTGGCGCGTACTGGCTTCGCCCGCCCCAGGCCCGCCGTGCAGGAGCACGCGCACACCGGCACCGGCGACCAGCAGCGCCGCAAGCAGGAAGTAGGGAAGCTGGCGATGCGCATCGGCATAGGACGGCCAGTCGAGATCGGCTGCGGGCAGGTCGGCCATGGTGAGGCGCGCCCGGGCCGCCCGCACCATGCCGGTGAGCTCGTCGGCCGTCTCGCCACGCTGGCGCAGCACCAGCAGGAAAGCCCCGACCTGCATCGGCAGCGCCTGCCCGTCGAGGATCAGCCCGAACGCCTCCTCGGCCTCGGCCGCGTCGAGGGCGCGCGACAGGCTGGGGCCACGCGCCACCGTGCGCAGGAACTCCCTGAATCGATTGGGCGGGTCGGCGACAGTCATCGGGCTCCGATCTATCGGGCAGGACGTTGCCGGCCGGTGCTGACAGCGTCAATCGGCGTAGGCGAGCACGGTTCGGACGATGGACGGCTCGGCCCCTCGCAACGCCTCGGCCACCGCGGCCTTGACCTGCGCGTGGGCTTGACCGAGCTCCTCGCCCGGCAAAGACGCGACCTGGGCACCCTGCTGCTGCAACGCCGCGAGCGCTGCGGCGTCGACCTGCGTCGTGGCACCGCGCTGCCAGGTCGCTGCCTCCTGGGCGTGAGCCTGCAGCATCTCGCGCACGTCGGGCGCGAGCTGGCGGAAGCGGTCGCGGCCGGCGCACAGGACGACGATGTCGTAGGCATGCGGCGCTTCGGCCAGCACCAACGGCAGGTTCTTCCCGGCCGCGGTGAGATCGTCGCTGCGCAGCTCGGCCAATCCAGTGGCACCGGCCGGGCCCGGGACGAGCTCGGCGCCTAGGGCCTGGAACGCCACCGCGCGCAAGGTGCCGGCCCGGCCTGCGACCTGGTGCCCCGCGAGGCCCGCGATCGAGGGTGGGGTGGAGCCGGCGAGCCGCAGGGCGCCAACGTTCAGGTAGCCTAGCGGCTCCAACTCCTGCTTGCGGAGCTGGTCGCCGAGGAGCGGATCCAGCGTGGCGGCGTCGAGGAGCTCGATGACCTTTGCCGGGTTGCGGAACAGGAACGGCACGCTCAGCGCCGCCACCTCGGGCACGAGGTCGGCGATCTCGGCGACGCGGACCCAGCCGAGCTCGGTGGCACCACTTTGCAGGCCGGCGATCACCGTCTTGGTATCCTGCCCGTCCGCCTCGACGGCAATCTGGACACGCCCCTGACTCGCCCGCGCGACTCCGTCCGCCAGCCGCCCGACCGCTGCGGCTGCGACATGCAGATCCCCGGTGCCGCGCGCCCGGAGCACGGCCTCCTGTGCCAGCGAATCGCGGGCGGCGAAGGCCGCGACGCCTCCGATCATCGCCAGCCCCAGCCCTCGTCGGCTCATCCCGGCCGTGCTGCGCATCTGTCTCACCCAGGTTTGCCGGTGACGGCCCAGCTGTGGGGTAAAGCCGGCGGGTGTCCTTGATCGCGGTCAAGGATGGGCCGCGTGCTCGCCGCTATATCCGGCTGCAAGCGACCCGGCAGTGCCCGGGCCGGGGGACTGTGGGGGAGACAGCATGGGCGAGGGGCTCACCAGGGCTGCCGCACGCAACATCTTTTACGGCGGCTCGATCTTCTTCTTCGTCGTCTTCGCAGCTTTGGTGGCGCACAGTCACTGGTACGCGCTCAATCATTCGACGGACGCGGCCGGGCTGACCGAGGCCGTGGCGCGCGGCAAGCATGTGTGGGAGCGCAACTCCTGCATCAACTGCCACACGATCCTCGGCGAAGGCGCTTACTTCGCGCCGGAGCTCGGCAATGTCTGGATTCGCTACGGCGGCCGCGACGACCCGCAAGGCGCGCGCGAGGCGCTCAAGGCCTGGATCCAGTCGATGCCGACCGGCATCGAGGGCCGTCGTCAGATGCCGCAGTTCAACCTCACCGACCAGGACCTCGACGACCTCACGAGCTTCCTCGAGTGGGTCAGCAAGATCGACACGCAGGGTTGGCCGCCGAACGA
>JBGAKU010000349.1:0-4767 GCA_044224255.1 Geminicoccaceae bacterium | reverse complement strand
CTTTGAAATCTCCGATAGGCTTCCTCCCCGTCGCGGCGGAAGATTATATCTTCGGCACGCATATCAAAAACCGCACTGCTTGTTATTGCAATAACAATTTTTGCATCCAAGAGAAATGGCATGGTATGGCATCCGCAATAGTTCGAGGGACTCAGTGGCAGGTATCATTAATATCTGATTACTGTTCCTGTCAGCAGCCCGGACGTTGAAACAGCGCCTCATGGACACTAGCCCGCCAGCCCCAGGAACACCAGCAGCGCCCGGTCCAGGCGCCTCGCCTCCTCACGGTCGAGACTGCCGATGTGACTGCCGAGCTTGGTTCTCGCGACCGTGGTGACCTTGTCGGCCATCAGGCGCGAGACGGCCTGCAGTCCGTTGGTCCGGGTAGGCTCGATCACGGGACGGAACAGTGGGGCATCCGCAGGGTCGGTCGTGAACGGAACGACAGTGATCGAGGCTGTGGCATCGAAGCGGTCGTCCTGGACGATGACCACCGGGCGGGGCTTGCCGGCATAGTCCGGGCCACCGGATGCCGTCCAGATCTCGCCGCGCTTCACGCAGGCCAGGGCTCGGCGATGGCGTCGACGAAGGCCTGATCGTCGGCGGCATGGGCACTAGCCGCGACGGCCTGCGACTGACGGTGCGCCTCCTCGGCAAAGGCGGGCGAGCGCGTGTCGGGCACCCAGACCTGGACGGGGCGCAGGCCCTGCGCCCGTAACCGGGCGCGATAGGCCTCGACCTTGGCACGTGACGACTTGCGGAATGGCGACGGCATGGGCGACAGATCCCTGTGGTTACATGTCACCATAAACCATCGCGCGGGCGTTCTCAAGGCCGAGAGGGCGGGTCGGAGGGTCTCGCATCTACCCGCACTAACACTCGCGAGAGACGCGCGAATGATGGTGATTGACACAAGCCAAGTCGATACCAATTCCAAAGTTTGTAAATTCTAACTTTCGGAAATGCAGCCTCTGATGCCCCTGGTTACGATCAAAGACAAGTTCCAGGTGACGATCCCCGGCCGGGCGCGCGCGCAAGTGCCATTGGCGGTCGGCGACGTGCTGGAGGCTACGGTCGAGCACGGCACGATTGTACTGCGGCCCAACGCGGTGGTCGACAGGGTCGAGCTGGCGCGGCAGGTCGAGCGGGTCCTGGCGGAAACTGAGGTGGCGTCCGAGGATGCCGATCGGTCGGATGACGAGCTGCTGGAGGCCGCCGTCGCCGAGGTCGCCAAGGCCCGGAGGGCGCGGCGTTCGGCCAAGGGTTGAGGGCTGATCGTGCACATTGAGGGCGACGTTGAGCCGGTCCCGGTCGGGCGCTATGCTCTCGTCATGATGCGTAGTGAGCCCGTGGTCGCAGGCGAGATCCGGTATCTCGCCCTCTACCAGCCGGAGCCCGAGGGCGGGTACACGGTGACGTGCCCTGCCCTGCCCGGGCTCGTGAGCTATGGCGCCACTCTGGACGAGGCCCGGGCGATGGCGGCCGATGCGGTCGCGGGCTACGTGGCCTGCCTTCTTGAGGATGGCGAGCCGGTGCCGCCCAGCGACGTCGCCGAGGAGCCGCCCGTCGTCGAGCCCGTGCGCGTACGCCTCCCGGCCGAATGAGCCGCAGGCTGCCGGCGCTGACCGCGGCGGATCTGCTGCGGGCGTTGCGTAGGGCCGGCTTCACCGTCGAGCGGATCAAGGGCAGCCACCATCACCTCCGCAAGCCGGAGAGTCCAAGCCTGCGCGTGGTGGTGCCCGTTCATCGCGGGGACCTGCCGGCAGGGACGGTGAACGCCATTCTGCGGCAGGCCGGCCTGAGCCCGGACGAACTCCTGAAGCTGCTCCGCGGGTAGTCGCGCCGCCCCCAGGGAGCGCGGGATCAGCGCTGCTCCTGCCCGTATACCTCCCGTGGTCATTCGGCCGGGTGGCGAGGCGGCCAACGCGGGAGGGAGACGGCCGCTGGCTGGTTCGCGCTCCCTTCCGGCGCGACGCCGATCGTGCTGAAGCTCGAAGGCAAGGTTCCGCACCCCACGCGCCCGACAGGGAGGGCACCATGACGCCCGAGCGACGCGAGGAGATCGTCAAGAAGCTCTACAGCGCCGTCCTGTCCGACGTGATGGACGGGCTCGGCCTGACGGAGCAGGCGCTCAAGCCGTTCGTGCGACCGCTCGACGAGGCGCTGGTCCTGTTCGGCCGGGCGCGGACCGGGCTCTACATGCCGCGCTACCAGGTGGCGCCGGGTGAGGACCCCTACGAGGTCGAGATCGCCCTGGTCGACGATCTGAGGCCGGGCGAGGTCGCCGTGCTCGCCTGCGGCGGGCCGACCGACCGGATCGCCCCCTGGGGCGAGTTGCTCAGCACGGCAGCGCAGGTGCGTGGTGCGGCGGGCTGCCTGACCGACGGGCTGATCCGCGACACCAAGGCGATCCGTGCGATGGGCTTTCCCGTGTTCCACGGCGGCATCGGCCCGCTCGACAGCAAGGGCCGCGGCAAGATGATGGAGATGGACTGCCGCGTGGTTTGCGCCGGTGCTGCGGTATCGTCCGGCGACTGGGTGTTCGGCGACGCGGACGGGGCCGTGCTTGTGCCGCAGGCCGCTGCCGAGGAGGTGTTCGCGCGGGCGCTGGAGAAGGTCGCCGCCGAGAACCGGACCCGCGACGAGCTGCGCGCCGGCCGGACCCTGCGCGAGGTGTTCGACCAGTTCGGCGTGTTGTGATGTTTTGGCTCACGGCGGGAGGGCGCGACGTCCTGCGGCCCTATAAACTTGCCCTGAGGAGATGAGCCATGGCGCCCGCCAAACCCCTCGCCGGCCGCAATGCGATCGTCACGGGAGCCGGCCACGGCATCGGCCTCGCCATCGCCGAGCGGCTGGCGCGCGAGGGTGCGTTCGTGGTGATGGCCGACATCGACCGCCCGGCCGCCTCGGCCGAGGCGCTGCGCATGTCGGCGCTCGGCTACTCGGTGCTGCCGTTCGAGGTCGACGTGGGCAGCGAGGAGTCGGTGGCCGGCCTCGCCGCGCTGACCAGAATCAGGCTCGGCACGCTGCACATCCTGGTCAACGACGCCGCGATCCTCGACATGACCGGGATCGGGGCGCTGACGCTCGCCCGCTTCGAGCAGGTGCTGCGGGTCAACCTGACCGGGGCGGTGCTCTGCACGATGGCGCTCTTGCCCTTCATGAGCGCGGGCTGGGGGCGGATCCTCAACATCGGCTCGATCATGGGCGAGCGCGGCCAGCCCGATTCCATCCCCTACTCGACCGCCAAGGGCGGCATCGCCAACTTCACCCGTGCGCTCGCGGCCGACGTCGGCAAGCGCGGCATCAACGTCAACGCCATCGCCCCCGGCTTCATCGACACGCGCATGGCCGTCCGGCCGGACGGCGGCCACGAGCACGAGAGCGACTGGTTCAAGGACATCTACCTGAAATACGGCCGCATCCTGCTCGGCCGGGCCGGCAGGCCCGACGACATCGCCGGCCCCGCCTTCTTCCTGTGCTCCGAGGACAGCCGCTACGTCACCGGGCAGGTGCTGCTCGTCGACGGTGGGGTGAGCGCCACCTTCTGAACGACTGCCGCCCCGCTCGATCCAACCTGCCGAGGGAACGATGCCTCGGCCGGACAGGCGCCTGCCAAGCAGGCCCTGTCACCGTCGCCCACTCAGCAGGGGCGTGACAGCCTCCTGAACACCTACCAGCACGATCTGGACGCCGATGCAGAGCAGCAGGAACGCGGTCAGGCGGGTGAGCACGCGCGCACCCCTGGGGCCCAGCAGGTCGACCACCCGATCCGCGGCGGCGTAAAAGAGTCCCACGGTCACGGCGACGGCCACCACCGCCAGCGAGTCTCCCGCCACGTGGGGCAGATACTCGGACAGTTCCCTTGGACGGCTGGCGCCCAGCGCGATCGCCACCGCCATGGTGCCGGGGCCGGCCGTGAACGGCACGGTGAGGGGAAAGAAGGCGACGTCGGAGGCACCTGCCGCCGGGGCCGCCTGCTCCTGCTTGCGATCCTCGCTCTGTTCCGGCGCCGACAGGAGCTCCCAAGCGCGCGCGGCGACCACGAGCCCGCCGCCGATCCGCAGCGCGCTCAGGGTGACGCCGAAGAAGCCGATCAGCGGCGCCCCGGCCCAGAGCGCCACCAGCATCACCACGGCCGAAAAGAGCGCCACGCGCCAGGCCAGGCGCACCCGCTCCTCATGGCCGCGATCCGCCGTCACCTGGCTGTAGATCAAGGCGCCGCCAGGGGGATTGACGATCGAGAACAGAGCTGGAAAAGCGATCAGAAAGCTCTCGAGCGCGCCTTGGGCGATCGCGATCATGGTCCCGGTTCCTTGCCCAGCCCAAACGTATCGCCCCTTCTCAGCATTCGGGCATCACCGGCTCGAGCAGCCCCCCGCACGTTCGTCTCCACGCGGCAGAGCCCGCCCGCCTCCGATGCTGCAGCCAGCTGCTCGGGCGTCATCCCCTCGCGGGCGGTGTGATGCAGAGCGTCGTGAGTTCCGAATCCGCCTGTGTCAACGCGGCAATCCATCCGGGAGGTGCCATGAAAATCGCCAATGTCGAGGCCCTCTATCTCCGCCTGCTCGAAATCGGGGCGCGCACCGACGGCTCGCAGGACGCCCTCACCCGAGGGCGAGGATGCGATCGGCGTGCTGATGACGCGCTCTACCGGACCGTGACCGGCCATCGCTGAGGGGCGGCACCGCCGGCCAGCCTGCTCAATCGGATGGTGGCGTGAGCAGCTCCGCGAGCACCCGCACCAGCTCGCCATGCCGGGCCGGT
>JBGAKU010000348.1:3284-4834 GCA_044224255.1 Geminicoccaceae bacterium | reverse complement strand
CGGACGAGGAGCGTATGCAGCCGGCCCAGCCGGTTGAGCGTCTGCTGTTGCCAGGGTACGAACACCAGCTCCGGCAGGTAGATCAGCACCGAGACCGCCGCGATCAGCGGCTGCACCCACAGCAGATAGCCCAGCACGGCGACGATCGTGCCGGCCTGCAGCAGCGGGGTCGACAGGCTCTCGGCGACGAAGCCCGCCACATTCTCGGTTTCGGCCGCCACCACCGACACCAGCAGGCCGCTCGATCCCGGTCCGGCGTGCTGCGCGATCGGGCCTTGGGCGTGCACCCGCAGGCGCAACTCGCGCGCGACCTCCTCGACCACCAGGCCGCGATGCAGGTTGAGCACGTATTTGAGGGCTCCCTGGACCAGCACCACCCCCAGCCAGGCCAGGGCGAGCATCAGCAGAAGGTTCGGATTGTGACCGCCGATCGCCTCGTTGGTCAGCCTTCGCTGCAGCTCGAGCGGCACCATCGCCAACGGGATGATGCACAGCGTCAGGCCTGCGAGCAGCATCTGGTCGCGGCCGGTGAGCGACCAGATGAACTGGTAGAGCGAGCCGGGCAGCGGGCGGTCGAGCCGGTCCTTGCCGCTCGGGCGGAAGATCGGCCAGTACGGCCAGCGCGGAGGCGAGAAGGGCGGCACCGTGATCTCCGCAGCTTCGTCCAGTGCGGCTACTTCGCCCGGCGGCGATCCCGCATCAAGCGATCCAGGCCGATTCGCCCGGCACCTCGAATTGACGTGTCCGGGTGTGCCGCCCATGCTCGCCGGATATGGGAGGAGCGCATGGCGACGGCCTCGGGGTGGCGTTCCGCGATCGCGATCACGCTGACGGTTTTGGCGGCCTTCCTGCTGGCCCGGCCGGGCTGGGCCAACCATGGCGGCAGCACCGTGCCGCGCTTCGAGCCCATCGACTGCTGGTCCTATGTGCCGCCGGACGCGCATGCCCGCTGCGGCTATCTCGTCGTTCCGGAAAGCCGCCGCAAGGCGACCGGCAAGATCATCCGGGTGGCGGTGGCGATCGTGCCCGCGGCGCGCAGAGGCGCGTCGCGCGATCCGTTGCTCTATCTGGCCGGCGGCCCGGGCGGCGTGCCGATCCTGCAGGTCGCGATGTACACGGCGCTGGGCTTCAATGCCGACCGCGACCTCATCCTCGTCAATCAGCGCGGCACCTTCCTGTCCGAGCCCGCCCTGGTCTGCCCCAGCGTCGACGAGCATTTCCTGCGGGTTCTGGGCCTCCGCTTCGATTCCGCGGCCGCCCGCCGTTCGATGCTTGGCGCGGCGCGCACCTGCCGGCGAGATCTGCTCGCGCGAGACATCGACATCGCCGCCTTCAACACCAGCGAGAATGCGGCGGACCTCGCCGACCTGCGCCGAGTGCTCGGCTATCGGCAATGGAACGTCTACGGGGTCTCCTACGGTACCGATCTGGCCCTGGCGCTGTTGCGACAGGATGCGGATGGCGTTCGCAGCCTCGTCCTCGATTCGACGGTGCCGCCCAACCTCGTGACCTTCGCCGCGTTCTGGCCGAACGCCGCGGAAGGCTTCGAC
>JBGAKU010000348.1:0-3267 GCA_044224255.1 Geminicoccaceae bacterium | reverse complement strand
ACGGTCGTGAAGGACGCGGCGGGCAAGCCGGTGCGGGTCGTGACCGATGGCGGCGCGCTGGCGAACTGGCTCGTCAACATGAGCTTCGCCACGCCGCTCTACGACCAGGTGCCGGGCTGGATCGACGAGCTGCAGCGCGGCCGGCCGCAGGCGATCGCGGCCTCCCGGCTCTCCCAGGTGGCCCCACCCGGCTTCATCGGCTACGGCTTGGTGTTCGGCGTGCTGTGCAGCGAATGGGCGCCGCAGACCACCAAGGCGCAGGTGCTGGCGTCGGGGCGGCGCGCCTTTCCCCTCTACCCACGCAGCGTCGTCGCCGAGCCGCCGCAGTTCACCTGGCTCGCCGACGTCTGCCGCCTGTGGGACGTGCCACCGGCACCGCCGAGCGCTCGGGTGCTGGTGCGCAGCGACGTGCCGACTCTGTTCCTCGCCGGCAGCTTCGACGCGGTCACGCCGCCGAGCTGGGCCAGGGCCGCCGTGCGGCGATTGACGCGCTCGCTGGTCGTCACCATTCCCGGCGTCGGCCACGGCGTTGCCGACGCCTCGCCCTGCGCCGTCGACGTGATGAACTCCTTCCTCCGCCGCCCCGGTGCGCCGGACACCGGCTGCGTGGCCTGGCTCCCGCCGCCGTTCGCGGGCTTGACAGCCCAGCCGATCGCGACCAAGGTCGAACAGCTTTTCAAGAACTGAACTAAAGTTCAACGGCGGGCGGCTCAGGGAGGCCACCGGTTGCAAGCCGACGAGCTCAGCCTCGCGACGCGGGCGGCGTGGCTCTCCTATGTGGGCAACCACACCCAGGAGGAGATCGCCGGCCGGCTGGGCGTGTCCCGGGTCAAGGTCAACCGGCTGATCGGGCAGGCCGTGCGGGCCGGGCTCGTGCACGTCTTCGTGGAGGGCACCGCCGTCGAGTGCATCGCGCTCGAGGAGGCGATCGCGGCCCGCTGGAGTCTCGAGTTCTGCACCGTCGCCCCCGCGGTGGATGCGAGCCCGCTGCCGTTGGCAGCACTGGCCGCCGCCGGCGGCCACTGGCTGCACCGGGTCCTCGAGGCGGGCCGCGCCTCGCTGATCGGCGTCGGCCACGGCCGGACCCTGGCCGCGGTGGCCGCGAGCCTGCCGCGCATCCCGCGCCCCGGCGTGCGCTTCGTCTCGCTGCTCGGCAGCCTCACCCGCCACGCCGCGGCCAACCCGTTCGACGTGATCCATCGCCTGACCGAGATCACCGGGGCGGAGAGCTACTTCATGCCGGCGCCGTTCTTCGCCGACAGCGTCGAGGATAAGGCCGTGCTGCTGGGCCAGCGCAGCCTCGAGGCCGTGTTCGCGCTGGCGCGGACGGCCGAGCTCATGGTCGTGGGGATCGGCGAGGTCGGCCCGGACTCGCATCTGCTCACCAGCGGCATGATCACGCCTGCGGAGCTTGGAGAGGTCGAGCGGGCAGGGGCGGTCGGCGAGCTGCTCGGCCGCTTCATGGACGCCGAGGGGCGGGCGGTCGCCGCGGCCGTCAACGAGCGTGCGGTGGCGGTGCGGCCCGAGGAGATGCCGGGCCGGCAGGTGGTGGCGATCGCCGGGGGGCGCAACAAGGCGCGCGCGATCGCGGCCGTGCTGGCAAGCGGCGTGCTCACCGGACTGATCACCGACGAGGCGACCGCCCGCGAGCTGACCGCGCTCGCCGCGGTACCGGCCGCGTCCATGAGCCTCGGTTCAGCGGCAACGACCACAGGGAGAGCTGGTCATGTATGACAGGGAACGCGACCTGATGCGGGCGTTCGCCCGCGGGCGGATCGACCGGCGCGAGCTGCTGCGGGGCACCGCGCGGCTCGGGCTCGGCGCCGCCGCGGCCGGCTATCTGCTGAACCAGGCGCAGAGCGAGGCGCTCGCCGCCGACTTCGACTGGCAGGCCGACAAGGGCAAGACGGTCAGCCTCCTGCTCAACAAGCATCCCTACACGGATGCGATGATCGCCAATCTCGACACGTTCAAGAACATGACCGGGATGGACGTGAAGTACGACGTCTTCCCCGAGGACGTGTACTTCGACAAGGTCGGCGCCGCTTTGTCCTCGGGTAGCGATCAGTATGACGCCTTCATGACCGGCGCCTACCAGACCTGGCAGTATGGCCCGGCCGGCTGGATCGTCGACCTGAACGAGTTCATCTCCGACGCGTCGAAAACGAACCCGAACTACAACTGGGACGACGTGCTGCCGAACCTGCGGGCCTCGACCTCCTGGTCCGGCGTGCCGTTCGCGCCGCTCGGCGGCGACGGGGCGAAGCAGTGGGCGATCCCATGGGGCTTCGAGCTCAACTCGATCTCCTACAATCGCAGATATTTCGACGACCTGAAGATCGAGCTGGCCAAGGACCTGCCGGGTCTGGTCGACCAGGCGGCCCAGATCAGCGCCGCGGGCAAGGGCTATTACGGCATCGGCGTGCGCGGCAGCCGGAGCTGGGCCACGATCCATCCGGGCTATCTCTCGGCCTTCGCCAACTACGGCGCCTCCGACTTCGAGGTCGCCGACGGCAAGGGCAAGGCGGCGATGAACAGCGCCGCCGGTAAGGAGATGACTGCCCTCTGGGTCAAGATGATCCAGGAGGCCGGGCCGAAGAACTGGGCCACCTACACCTGGTACCAGGTCGGCACCGACCTGGGTGCGGGCGCCTCGGCCATGATCTACGACGCCGACATTCTCGGCTATTTCATGAACGGCGGCGACAACAAGGAGAAGGGCAGCATCGCCTACTCCGCCTTCACCGCCAAGCCCGGGGCGTCCGCGCCCACACCGAACGTGTGGATCTGGTCGTTGGCGATGTCCGAATACTCCAAGCAGAAGGACGCCGCCTGGAAGTTCATGCAGTGGGCGTCGGGCACCGAGCACGGCCTGTTCGGCGCGCAGAAGATGGACTTCGTCAACCCGGTCCGCGCCTCGGTCTGGAAGGACGAGACCTTCCGCGCCCGCATCGACAAGTCCTACCCGGGCTATCTCGCCCAGTTCGACGCCTCCGCCCCGGGCTCGAAGATCTACTTCACCCCGGAGCCTCTGTTCGAGGCGGTGACCACCCAGTGGGCGGCGACGCTCCAGCAGATGGTTGCCAAGGAGGTCCCGGTCGACGAGGGCCTGGACATGCTGGCCGCCAGCATCGACGAACAGATCAAGCAGGCCGGTCTCGGCTGAGCCGGCATGGCGGGCGCTCCCGGGCGCCCGCCACCACCTTCCGCAGGGCGCGCCGATGGCCACCGCCGCCGACATCCCTATTCCCACGGCACCGCGGCAGA
>JBGAKU010000347.1:0-4881 GCA_044224255.1 Geminicoccaceae bacterium | reverse complement strand
GACATGATCCTTGAGTTCGGCAAAGCGTGAGCAGGTATCGGATGGGCCCTTCCATCAGGGACAGAGTTCCCGGATCGGCCGGCCTTCGACGCCGTCGAGCCGTATGCCCAGCAGGTGGGCCACGGTCGGCCCGATGTCAGTGATCGAGCCGCGGAAGTCGGGGCGGCCGGAAAGGATGGTCCCGGCGGCAAGGCAGAAGCCGTCGGCGAGGTGATTGCCGGTCCGGTAGCGGGCGTCTCGCCCGTGGATCGTGCCGAGGAGCGGCGAGCGCACCACATGCAACGGCGCATCCCGGTTCCAGACCACCAGGAGATCGGGCAGTAGCCCGGTGTGATCGCCGTGAAATAGCCGGTCGGAGCGGAGCACCTCGCGAACCGCTGGCCCACCCGTAGCCGGATTGACCAGCTGCAGCAGCTCCCGAGTGAGCGCGGCAATGATTGCCTCGCAGTCGGCGCCGGGTGCAACGGTGCCGGCGGGCTCGCGTCCTTGTAGATTGAGCCGAACGGCACCGCTGATCTCATTGTGCTCGAGCTGGGAGACCACACAGCCGGGTCGGATCCGATCGGCCTTAGGTCGCCGGCCGGTGAGCGGCTGGACCAACCGCCGTTCGAGCGCATGCACGGCCTGTCGCCAGCCCAGCTTCCCCTTGACTCGGCTGGGCCATAACCGAGTCTCGAGCGTTGCCAGGATGTCATCGAGTAGCTGCTCGCCCGTGTAGTTCGGGCCCATGTCGAGATCGCTGAAGACCAGCAGATGGCCGTCCGGCGCGATTTGCGCGGCGAGTTCGCCGACGGCATGATCGAGGGCCTGGTAGACTCTGAGCAGTGGATTGGCGAGGCGCTCGGCGAGCGAGCCCGAGTAGGCGGGGTGCGTCGGATCGACGAGATGCCAGCACTGATGGCCGGCACAGTGGGCCTCCTTGAAGACGAGAAGGAACAGGTCCCAGTCCTCGCGCGCAAGCAGCTCCTGCGCCAAGCTCGTCTTCCGCGCCACGCTTTCGAGCAGCCGCGCCAGGAATCCTTCGAGCTTGGCTTCCTCGAGGGTTTCCAACCGGCACAGCCAGTCTTTCGTCCCGGGGCGGTCGGTATCGTCGTCGCCGTATCGGTCCAACACCTCGGATGCGAGTTCGGGCGGGAAGCTTCGGGTGGGCCCGTCGCGGCCGTGCACGCGCCAGTCCGCGAGCTGCAGGCCGTTGACCTCCCGGCTCAGCGGGCAGTTGGGCACATCGATCACCGCTGTGCGCCGGCCCTGGCGGCTCAGGCTGTCCCAGAACGATTCACGCTTGCGGTCGGTCTCGCGCACGCGGCGATAGTCGTAGCTCGCCGGCTCGATGGTGCGGAAATAGAAACGGCCGTGTGCCCCGGGGTTCATGCAGGTCGCGAACGATGCCCAGGTCGCGTCGTCGCCCAGCCCTGGCGGGCTGCTTAGCAGCCCCCAGCTTCCCCGCTCCCGCAGGCGACGCAGGTTCGGCAGGTCGCCGGTGGTCATCCAGCGTTGGACGAGCCCGCCGCTCGCCGAATCAAGACCCAGAAGCAGAACCTTGGCTGGCACGATCGGCTCGCCTCGCTCGGCATCACTGCTTTCACTCGTAGGAACACGATCGGCGCTGTCAAATCCCACGATCGTCCCCCGGAGCTGGAGCGGTCGTGATCGAGGTCCCTCTGGGGCAAGGCCTGGACATAGCTAGGGGGAGTGCTCCTATAGCCGCGATCATCGGCATCGTGGTGCTCATGCCGCTCGCAGCTCTTCGCCGCCGTGTGGGACGCACCTTGACCTCGCTGGCCCAGCTTCCCAAAGCTAGCCTGCGATTGCCGACGAGCCGTGACCGATCCGAGTGGGCGCTCCGTTCGATCGCCGAGGCGCGGGAGGTGATGGAGCGTGTCCTGCTCGAGAATGTCCTGCCATTTTGGCTCGCGGGTGCTGCCGACCCGGCCGGCCAATTCCGGTCGAGCAGCGACGTGCGAGGCAACTGGCAGCCGCGCGCGCCCAGACGGCTGGTTCAGCACGCGCGCATTCTGTGGTTCATGGTGCGGATGCGGGACCGCTCCGAGCTCGCCGCCACGCTGGCGGATAGGGGGTTCCTGGCGCTCGGCGACAGGTTCTGGGATCGGCTTCACGGCGGATTTCACTGGGAGATCGACGCAGACGGCCGGCACCCCACCATGCCGCACAAGCATCTCTATGGCCAAGCGCAGTCACTCTACGCGGTCAGCAGCTTCGCGCTGGCGACCGGGCGGGCTGAGGCGCTCGAGCTGGCGCGGCAGACGTTCGGCATCATCGAGCATCGGCACAAGGATCGCCAGGAGCCGGGCTATCACGAGTTCTTCCGCGCCGACTGGCGGCCTGCCCATGCCAGCCGCCGCGGCTATCTCGGCACCGTTCCGGCCGTAAAGACCGCGAACACGCATCTTCACATGCTGGAGGCGACCACGGTCTATCTCGAGCTGACCGGGGATCCGCTCGCGCGGAATCGCCTCGAGGAGTTGGCGGGCATCCTGTGCGGCCCCGCGCTCGATCCCACGCACGGCAATCTACTCGACCGGCACTGGCGGGACTGGTCGCTGTTCACGGAAGGTGCCCCCAATCGCGCCTCCTACGGCCATGACCTCGAGCTGATCCACCTGCTCCATGCCGCCGATCACGCGCTCGATGCACCGACGGATGGCCGGGTCGAGCTCTATCGACGCTGGTTCCGCAGCGCCCATCGGTTCGGTGAGGACGCGGCCGAGGGCGGCATATGGCTATCAGGCCCACCGGGACGCCCCGCCACAGACCGGCGTAAGGTGTGGTGGGTGCAGGCGGAGGCGATGCTCGGGATGCTCCAGCTGTTCGAGCTCGCGGGTGACGAGGCCTGTCTGCAAGCCTTCAAGCGCACGCTCGGGTGGGTGCTAGGCCGTCAGATCGACTGGGAGCACGGCGAGTGGCATGCAGAGATTCGCGGCGACCGGGCCTTCGGGCTGAAAGCCGGGCCGTGGAAGGACCCCTATCACAATGGCCGTGCGCTGCTCGAGGGGATCGCCATTCTCGATCGCCTCACGCGCCGCGTTCCCGGCTCAAGACCGGTCGGCGCCGAGGTGCGGACGTCGAGGCAAGAGACCGCCAAGACCTAACGAACCTGCGAGATCGAGCAGGAGCGGACGGGCTAACAGGCCGAGTATGGCGACATAGGCCGCAGCGCCCGCGCCTCCGGACGCCAGCAGGCGGACGAGGTCGGGCGCATGCGCGGGCAAGGCGTCCTGCAGCCCCCAGGTCAGTGCCACCATCGCGCCCGTCGCGATGAATACGGGCCAGACGGCGGAAAACGTCTGCAGCGGCCGGACGCCCGTTGTCCGGGCCACCAGATGTACCACGAGCGGGAGCAGGAGGAAGGACCTCAGGACGACCAGGCCCGCGAGCTGCGGCATGCTCAGGGCCGAGCCACCCGCGAACAGCGCGGCCAGCAGCAGGAGACCGGCACCGTCGATGAGAAGCTGGGCAATCGGGTAGCCGCGGCCGTAGAGTAGGGCGGCGCAGATCCGCGTGGTGGCCCAGGCGGGTCCCGCGAGCGCCAGGATCTGCAGGGCTCGGGCAGCCTCCTCCCAACCGCGACCGAGCACCAGCGCCACGATGTCGGGCGCGACGATGGCCAGCCCGAGGAACCCGGGCCAAGCCGTGGCCGATCCCAGCTTTATTGCCCAGGTGAAGCGCTGCTGGATCAGTTCCGGCCCGCCGCCTGCTGCGAACGTTGACAACCCCACCCGCGTCAGCGGCCGAGTAAGGAACTGTGTCGCGACTTCCATGAGCTTGCGGGCCATCGTGTAATGGCCGACAGGGCCGGCACCGCGGAAGTAGCCGATGAACAGCCGCGGCAGGAGCGTATCGGCGGCGCCCACCACACGGTTGGCGAGCGTCGTACCGATGAAAGGCATCATCGCGCGCAGTGAAGGGAGGGAAAGAGCCGCTGCCGGGCGGAATTCGACCGACCGCCAGATCAGCAGCGCGCCCGCGCAGGGTTGCACTAGATGATAGGCGGCAAGGCTCCACACGCCGGCGCCTGTGACTGCCAAGCCGATCCCGATCACGCCGGCGATGGCGGCGGAAAGCAACGAGCGTGCAGCCAGCGGCGCGAACTCGAGGCGGCGGCACAGCAAGGCCTCGGGCACGATCGAGAGGCTGCGCAAGGGCAACGCGCCGGCAAGCACGGCCATGAGCGGCGCAAGCTGCGGCTGGCCGTACAGATCGGCCACCAGGGCAGCGCCCAGGGCACCCAGGATGCCCATGCCCACGCCCAGGCCGAGCACCGTCCAGAAGATCGCGTCGAGATGGCGCCGGTCAAGATCGCGGCGCTGCACGATGGCCTCGATCCATCCGCCCTCGACGATCAGCGCCTCGCCCAACACGTTCACCGAGAGCGCGATGCCGACCAGCCCGTAGACTTCGGGGCCGAGCAGGCGCGCCAACGCAAGGAAGGTAAGAAACTGGACCAGCTGGAGTCCCCAGGTCTCCGCAGTCGCCCAGGCGGTGCCCTTGGTCACCCGCACGGCGGTCAGATCCCTGTCGTCGGTCACCAGGCCGGCCTGTCTCCGTCGCATCACAGCCCTCGAAGCACGCCCTGGGCGCCATTGCTATCCGGCGATCACCACGCCGTATCGCGGCAGGCGTCGTGGTGTGTCACGGTCGGCACAGAACATGCTTGCCCGGAGTTGGCACGAGGTGCGTGCCGTGGCGTACCGGGGTGAGACAAGCTAGACTCTGTTAGAGTGGCACCGTCAGGTTACGGCTGGCCCAGGCTTGCCGTGGCGGGGATGAAGGGTTAGCCGGACCGCATGACGACCATCGCCCGTTCCCGCTACGCCGGCTACCGGTTCCCGGCCGAGATCATCAGCCACGCCGTGTGGCTCT
>JBGAKU010000019.1:0-35931 GCA_044224255.1 Geminicoccaceae bacterium | reverse complement strand
CCCCTACAATAACTTATCATAACCTGATGGCCATCCCCGCAGACCGCTCCAAGCGCGCCAACGCCAGCGAGGAGCTCTCGCTCGCGGAGCTGCTCCTCGTCCTGCGCCGGCGCAGCTGGCTGTTTCTGGGCTGCATCTTGCTGGGCGGCCTGTGCGGCCTCGCTGCCCTCTCGATGATCACCCCAGTCTACGATGCGCGGGCGCTGCTGATCATCGAGCCCAGCACCGACGGCGCCGCCACCGCCACCGTGGCCACCGCCAGCCAGACGCCGGACACGACGTCGGTGGACAGCCAAGTGCAGATCCTGGCTTCCCGATTGCTCGCGCGCGAGACCATCGCATCCTTGCGCCTGGAGGATGATCTGGAGCTGGCCGGGACGGCTGGCGAGCCTGCCGGTCCCTGGTCGGCCGTGACCGCCTCCCTGTGGAGCCCCACGCCGCGCCTGCCCGTCGACCCCGTTGCCGGCTTCCTCGCTCGGCTGACCGTCGGCCGCGAGGGCAAGAGCCATGTCATCGCCGTCACCTTCCGTTCGGCCGATGGGAGGAAGGCGGCGGCGATCGCGAACAAGCTGGCCGAGCTCTACATGGCGGCCCAGCTCGCCCGGAAGGCGACCGCGTCCCGGCGCCAGTCCGGTCGGTTCGATGAGCAGATCGCCCAGTATCGGACCCGGCTCGGGCTGGCCGAGACGCGGCTCGCGGAGTTCAAGGCCGCAAGCCGGGCCACACGGTCCGAGACCCTCGGCGCCGAGCCGGGCGAGATCGCCGGTCTCGACGCCCAGCTGGTGACGGCGACCGTCGCCCGCGCCGCGCGCGAGACGGCGCTCGAGCGGATCCGCCCCATGATCCAGCGCGGCGATGCGATCTCGGCCAGCGGCGACCTCGGCAGCTCGCCCTTGCTGGACAATCTGCTCGCCCTGAAGGCCGAGCTGCTGCGCCGCGAGGCCGAACTGCGCGGTCAGTACGGGGCGCGCCACCCGAAGATCCAGGCGGTCGCGGCCGAGCGCGTCGAGCTGGATTCCCGGATTGCCGAGGAGCGCCGGGTGTTGCTCGGCCGGTTCGAGGGTGAGGTCGCGCGGGCGCGCGCGGGCGAGCGGCTGCTCGCGGAGAAGCTCGCGGACCTCAAGGGCAAGGCGGTGCGCCGCGAGGCCGCGGCCGACCGCACGGCCGAGCTGGAGCGTGAGGTCGAGCTGAGCCGCCGCCTCTATGAGAGCTGGCTGGCGCGGGCCGATGCCGAGGAGCATCCGCTCGCGGCGGTGGACCCGGACTCGCGCATCATCTCGGAGGCCGTGGCGCCCGCCGAGCCGAGCTTCCCCAAGCCGCGGCTGATCCTGTCGCTGTCGCTCACCGCGGGCCTGCTGCTCGGTGTCGCAGCCATGTATGTGGCCGAGGTCGGCCAGCGCGGGCTGCGCTCAGAGCGCGAGGTGACGCAGGTGCTGGGCGTGCCGACCCTGGCCATGGTGCCGCGCCTGGACGGCCCGCGCCGCGCCGGCATCGCTGCGCAGGACTATGTGCTGGAGCGGCCGCGCTCGCGCTATGCCGAGGCGCTGCGCGAGATCCTGACCGGGTTGGTCCTGCGTCGCGGCGAGGGCGACCAGGAGCCACGCGGCCGGGTCGTGCTGGTCACCTCGGCCCTGCCGGGCGAGGGCAAGTCGACCCTGACCCTGAGCCTCGCCCGCGCCGCGGCGGCCGAGGGCCTGCGCGTCATGGTGGTCGACGCCGATCTGCGCAAGCCCTCGCTCCACGCGCTGGTCGGCCTGAAGCAGGGCGCCGGCCTGGTCGAGGTGCTGCGCCGCGAGGTGCCGCTCGCCGAGGTCCTGGCGACCGATCCGCGCGCCCCGCTTAAGCTGCTGCCGGGCAGCAAGCGCCTGTCGCAGCCGACCCGGCTGCTCGGCCAGGACGGCATCGGCGCACTCTTGAGCGCGCTGCGCCCCGCCTTCGACCTTGTCCTGGTCGACAGCGCGCCTTTGGTCGCCGTGGTCGACGCCAAGCTCCTGGCCCGGCTCGCCGACTCCGTCCTGTTTCTGGTCTGCTGGGGCAAGACGCGGCGCGACTTTTGCGAGCTGTCCCTGCGCGGCCTGCGCGAGAGCGGTGCCGCCATCGCCGGTGCCGTGCTGACCCAGGTCGATCTGCGCCGCCACGCCCGCTCGGGCGCCGGCGACGCCGGCTTCGCCTATGCCCGCCTGGGCGAGTACTATGCTGACTGAGTCCGCCCCGCCCGCCCCGGCGACAGGGTGCGTGATCGATGCTAGACCATGATGGGTGCGCCCGAGGAGTCTGGCATGACGGTCGAGCTCGGCACCAGGGTCGCCCGCCTGGAGGAGGCCGTGAGTTCCGTGAGGTCGGGCCAAGCCGTGATGCAGTGGGCATGCGGGATCGCGATGGCCCTGCTGATCGCCCTCACGGCCGCGCTCCTGAACCGCACCTTCGCGGTTTCCGACCAGCTTATCGCCCTGTCGCATCAGGCCGGTGGGGTTGCCGCGGGCATCCAGGCGGTGCAGGCGGACCTCATCGAGGTGAAGACCCAGCTTCGCGACACCCGGTCGGAGTTCCGCTCCGATCTCCGTGACGTCCGCTCCGAGCTTGGTGGCCTCCGCTCCGAGATGGGCGACATCCGCTCCCAGCTCGCCGCCCTCACGGTGGCCGTCGAGCGGATCGCCGCCACGAGTGGGAGCCGGGCGGAGCCGGAGCCAGGAGCGCCGCAGCAGCCGTAGCGGCCGGCCCTCTCCCCGGCATGGACCGCGGCCGCCACATCTGCTAGGCGACCCCGGCCGCTGGCCGGGCCACCCGCAACTCGTCGAGGTTCCACGTGCAGCTTCGCTTGCACAACACGCTGACGCGCCGGAAGGAAGACTTCCAGCCGATCGACCCGAACCGGGTGCGGCTCTATGTCTGCGGCCCGACCGTCTATCAGCGCATCCATGTCGGCAATGCGCGGGCGTTCGTCGTCTTCGACGTGCTCTACCGTCTGCTCCGGCATCTCTACGGCGAGAATCACGTCGTCTACGTCCGCAACATCACGGACATCGACGACAAGATCATGGATCAGGCCCGGGCCGACGGCGAGGACATCCGCGCGTTGACCGAGCGTACCGCCGGCCAGTTCCACGAGGATCTCGCGGCTCTCGGCTGCCTGCCGCCGACCCACGAGCCGCGGGCCACCGACCATGTCGGCGGCATGATCGCCCTGATCGAGGACCTGATCGCGCGCGGCCACGCCTACGTCGCCGAGGGGCACGCCCTGTTCTCGGTGCCCTCGATGCCGACCTATGGCCGGCTCTCCGGCCGCAACCGCGACGAGCAGATCGCCGGTGCTCGCGTCGACGTGGCGCCCTACAAGCGCGATCCGGCCGATTTCGTGCTGTGGAAGCCGTCGGCCGAGAACCAGCCCGGCTGGGACAGCCCCTGGGGGCGCGGCCGCCCCGGCTGGCACATCGAGTGCTCCGCGATGAGCGAGGCCTTCCTCGCCCCGCTGCCGTTCGACATCCATGCCGGCGGGCTCGACCTGATCTTCCCGCACCACGAGAACGAGATCGCCCAGAGCTGCTGCGCCCGCGGCATCGACGCCATGGCGCGTTACTGGCTGCACAACGGCTTTCTCGACATGCGCGGCGAGAAGATGTCGAAGAGCCTGGGCAACGTCGTGCGCGTGCCCGAGGCGCTGGCAGCCGCGCCGGGCGAGGCGGTGCGGTTGCATCTTCTCGCCACCCACTACCGGCAGCCGGCCGACTTCGCCGAGGACGGCCTGCACGAGGCCAAGCGGACGCTCGACCGGTTCTATGGCGCGCTGGATCGTGTGACAGCCGACGATGCCGAGCCACATCCGGAGGTGCTCGACGCGCTTGCCGACGATCTCAACACGCCTCGCGCGCTGGCGGCACTCCACGATATCCTCGGCGAGGTGAATCGCAGTGGTACGGGCGCAGCCGCAGGCGTCCTGCGGGCCTCCGGGCGATTGCTGGGACTGTTGTGCAAGTCCCCGGAGGAGTGGCTTCGCGGCGGCGATGATGTCGAATCGTCGATTTGCACCCGGATTGCCGAGCGCCTGGCGGCGCGGCGGGCGCGGGACTATGCGCGTGCCGACGCGATCCGGGCGGCGCTGCAGGCCGAGGGCGTGATCCTCGAGGACCGCCCCGACGGCACGACCGACTGGCGACGCGCATGACCGGCGAGCGGATCTGGCTCTACGACACCACGCTGCGCGATGGCGCGCAGACGCAGGGGGTCGACTTCTCGGTCCAGGACAAGATTCGGATCGCGCGCGAGCTGGACGCGCTCGGCATCGACTATATCGAGGGCGGCTGGCCGGGTGCCAACCCGACCGACGACCTGTTCTTCGCCGACCCGCCCGAGCTGCGCCGGGCACGCCTGTGCGCCTTCGGCATGACGCGGCGCTCGGGCCGCAGCGCTGCCAACGATCCCGGTCTCGTGACGCTGTTCCAGGCGCGCACGCCCGTGATCACGCTGGTCGGCAAGAGCTCGGCGAGGCAGGCGGAAGGGGCCTTGGGCGTGAGCCGTGGCGAGAACCTCGCCATGATCGCGGACTCGGTCCGCGAGGCCGGGCGCCACGCCGAGGAGGTGATGCTCGACGCCGAGCATTTCTTCGACGGCTTCCGCGAGGACCCCGGCTACAGCCTGGAATGCCTGCTGGCCGCCTTCGAGGCGGGCGCGCGCTGGATCGTGCTCTGCGACACCAACGGCGGCACCCTGCCGCATGAGGTGGAGGCCACGGTGGCGCGCGTGGCGCAGCGCATCCCGGGCGAGCGGCTGGGCATCCACACCCACAACGACACCGAGAACGCGGTCGCGAACAGCCTCGCCGCGATCCATGCCGGGGCACGTCAGGTCCAGGGCACGCTCAACGGCCTGGGCGAGCGCTGCGGCAACGCCAATCTCGTCAGCCTGATCCCGACCCTGAAGCTCAAGCTCGGCTTCGAGACGGGCGTGAGCGACGCCGGCCTGCGCCACCTGACCCAGCTCTCGCGCACCTTCGACGAGCGCCTGAACCGCACGCCCAACCGGCATGCCGCCTATGTCGGCGCCTCCGCCTTCGCCCACAAGGCGGGGCTGCACGCCTCGGCCGTGGCCAAGAGCCCGGCCTTCTACGAGCACATCGACCCGGCGCTGGTCGGCAACGCCCGCGACGTGCTGGTCTCCGATCAGGCGGGCCGGGCCAACCTGATGTTCCGCTTTGCCGAGATGGGGCTGGACGTCGATCCCGACCCGCAGCAGACGGCCGAGCTCCTGGCGCTGATCAAGGAGCGCGAGGCCAAGGGCTGGGTCTATGACGGTGCTGCCGCGAGCTTCGAGGTGCTGGTCCGGCGCGCCCTCGGCCAGGTGCCCGACTATTTCGACCTGCTGAGCTTCCGGGTCATCGACGAGCGCCGCTTCAACGCCATGGGCGAGCTCATCACCATGTCCGAGGCGACGATCAAGGTCTCGGTCGCCGGACACAATTACTTCACCGTGGCCGACGGCAACGGGCCGGTGAACGCGCTCGACCATGCGCTGCGGCAGGCGCTGGCCGAGATCTACCCTGCGCTCGAGCACATGCAGCTCATCGACTACAAGGTGCGCATCCTCGCCCCGGAGCAGGGTACCGCCGCGGTGACGCGGGTGATCATCGAGAGCGGCGACGGCGAGGGCCGCGTCTGGCAGACGGTCGGCGTCTCGGCCAACATCATCGACGCCTCCTACGCCGCGCTCCACGACGCCATCACCTACCAGCTGTTCATCGACGGGGCGAAAGCGCCCGCATCATGACCGCTCCCGCCGGCGCGGCCCCGGTGGTGATCCTGTGCCGCACCCAGATGGGCGAGAACATCGGCACCGCCGCCCGGGCGATGCTCAATTTCGGCCTGACCGGGCTGCGGCTGGTGGCGCCGCAATGCGGCTGGCCCAACGCCAAGGCGGTGGTCGCGGCCTCGGGTGCCGTCGAGGTGCTCAACGGCGTCCGCATCTTTCCGGATCTCGCCGCGGCCACCACCGATCTGCATCATCTGCTCGCGACCACCGCCCGGCCGCGCGAGATGGCCAAGCCGGTGCTGGACGCCGAGGCCGCCGCGGCGCAGGCGAGCGCGCTGCGCGCCGAGGGCAGGGGTGTCGGGATCGTCTTCGGTCCGGAGCGCACCGGGCTCACCAACGACGAGCTCCTGCTCGCCGACGCGCTCGTCTCCTTCCCGGTCAACCCCGACTTCGCCTCGCTCAACCTCGCCCAGGCCGTGCTCCTGTTCGGCTACGCTTGGTCACGCCGCTCGGCGGTCAGCCGTCCGGTCGCAGCACAGGTCGAGGTCGCTCCCGCCACCAAGGCGGAGGTCCAGGGCTTGGTCGATCATTTCGTGCGCGAGCTGGATCAGGTGAGCTTCTTTCGCGCCGCGGAGCGCAGGGCCAGCTTGATCCGCGCGATCGCGGTGATGCTCGAACGCCGCCATTGGACCTCGTCCGAGGTCCATCTGATGCGCGGCATGATCAAGGATCTAGTCGGCGGCCGGAAGGCAAGGCAGAAGACTGCTACCAACGGTTGAGAGGTCCGCGGTGCACGCGTTCCGACCCTGGCTCGCGACGATCCTGCTGCTCGGCCTGTCTGCCTGCCTGCCCCGGCCGCCGGTCGACCTGACGCCCGAGGCCGCGGTCCAGGTCTGCGAGGCGCCGACAGCACTTGCGCTGCGCGCCAGGGATGCCGGCTTCCGCTCGCTCACCCTCGAGCCCGCCGCGACCAGTCGGGTCGAGAAGCGCACGACCCAGGTCGGGCGGCAGCCGGTGGCGGTGGTGGTGGCCGGCCACGGCACCGCGCGCGAGGACGATGGCAGCACCGACATCCGCTATCTGTGCCTGATCTCCCCGTCCGGCGAGGCCCTGTTCGTCGACGTCACCACGGCCAACGGCGCCACCATCCTCGCCGAGTGCGCGGCCCCGCCCGAAGGCAGCTCGCGGCTGGCCTGTCTGAGCGATCTCCTCCGCACCGCCGAGCGCGGGCTCGCCGAGGCCGAGGCCAAGGCGGTCATCCGCGCGCGCAGCGACGGCCCTCGAACCAAGCGCAGCGAGCTCGAGGAGCCTGCCGCGACCAGCATCGGCGCTTGGCGCGTCTATCGCGACGCGGAATGCGAGCGGCAGCGCGAGGCCGGGGCCGACCAGTCGGCCGACCTCTATCAGGCCTGCCGCGTCGGCCTCACCCGCGACCGGGTCCGCCAGCTCGGGCTGTGAGGTGCGGTCCTTGCATCATGCCTCCGATGCGGCAAGATGCAGGAGTCGACGACAAAAACGGGGGGCATGCGAGATGACCGAGACTGGGCACAGCCGCCGTGCGGCGCTCGGGGCCAGCGGCGTCGGCTTCGCCGGCGGGTTGATCGCCGCCGGCACCGGCCTTCTTGGCTCCAGGGCCGCCTATGCGCAGGCCGCGGGCGACAGCCTCCTTCGCATGGTGCTCGACCGCGGCCATCTGCTGGTCGGCACCGGCTCGACCAACGCACCCTGGCATTTCGAGGACGCGCAGGGCCAGCTCACCGGCATGGACATCGCCATGGCCCGCATCCTGGCCAAGGGTCTGTTCGAGGATGAGAGCAAGGTCGAGTTCGTCCTGCAGGACCCGGCGGCGCGCATCCCCAACATCGCCACCGGCAAGGTCGATATCACGATCCAGTTCATGACCGTGACCGCGGGTCGGGCCCAGCAGGTGGCGTTCACGCGCCCCTACTACATCGAAGGCGCCGCGCTGCTCACCAAGCCGGGCACGCCGATGGCGACTTTCGCGGCCCTGGAGACGGCCGGTGCCAACGCCAAGGTCTCGATCCTGCAGAACGTCTATGCCGAGGAGTTGGTCCACGCGGTGTTGCCGCAGGCGCAGGTTCTGCAGATCGACACGCAGGCCAACGTCATTCAGGCGCTGGAGGCCGGCCGTGTCGACGCGGCGGCGATCGACCTGTCCACCGTGGCGTGGATGGCCAAGCAGCAGCCCGACAAATATGCCGACGCGGGCAAGCACTGGTCCGCGCAGATCTACAGTGCGGCGGTGCGGCAGTCCGACCCGGACTGGCTGGAGTTCGTCAACACGACCTGGAACGTAGCCATGTTCGGCCACGAGACCGCGATTTTCGACAAGGCGATCGCGGACTTCTTCGGCCTCAAGCCGCCCGCGCGGGAGCCCGGGCTGCCGCCGTTCTAGCGGCGAGCGGATGACCTATCACGTCAACTTCAACTTCGTCTGGAAGTACTTCGACAAGCTCTCCTGGGGGCTGGTCCTCAGCCTGGAGCTTGCGGTCGTCTGCATAGCGCTGGGCATGCTGATCGGGCTCGGCGGCGCCCTGCTTTATCAGGACGGCCCGCGGCGGCTGCGCCCGCTGGTCACCGCCTATGTCGAGTTCATCCGCAATGTCCCGCTGCTGCTCCTGGTCTATCTCGTGTTCTACGGCGTGCCGAGCGTCGGCGGGTTCAAATACAGCCCGACCGCATCCTTCATCATCACGCTCTCGGTCTATGCGGGCGCCTATCTGATCGAGGTGCTCCGCGCCGGGCTCGACGCCGTGCCGCGCGGGCTGATCGAGGCCGGCAAGGCGATCGGCCTCACGCCGTTCCAGAGGCTGATCCATGTCCGGCTGCCGACGATGTTCCGCATCGTCTTGCCGTCCTTGAGCAACACCTTCGTCTCGCTGTTCAAGGACACCTCGGTCGCGAGCGTGATCGCGGTGCCCGAGCTGACCTACGGCGCGCAGTGGATCAACTTCAACACGTTCCGGTTCGTCGAGGTCTATGCCGTGGTCACGCCGATGTACCTGATCACCGGCTACACCATCCTGCTTCTGCTCCGGCGGCTCGAGCGACGCTATGCGGTTGGTCGCTGAGCCATGGAGCTAATTGTTCAGTCCCTGCCGTTCGTCACCAAGGGTCTGGCCATCACGCTGCAGGTCTCCGCGCTGGTCGTCTCGCTCTCGCTCGTCGCCGGGGTGCTGCTGGGCGTGGCCCTGAGCTACGGCCCTCTGCCGGTCCGCCTTCTCGTCCGCGCCTACAGCGACGTCATCCGCGGCATCCCGGTGCTGATCCTGATCTTCGCCGTCTATTACGGCCTCCCGGCACTCAAGGTGAACCTGTCGAACCTCACCGCGGCCGTCGCCGCCCTGACCATGTTCACGACGGCCCAGGTCATCGAGACCACCCGCGGCGCCATCCAGTCGATCCACCACGGCCAGATGGAGGCCGGCAAGGCGATCGGGCTCGGCTTCGGGCAACGGCTGCTCTACGTCATCTTTCCGCAGGCGTTGCGGCGCTTCCTGCCGCCTTGGATCAACAGCGTGACCGATGCCGTGAAGGGAAGTGCCCTGGTGTCGCTGGTCGGCGTGGTCGACCTGATGCTGGCGATCCAACAGGTGATCGGCCGCGTGTACGAGCCGATGCCGCTCTACCTGCTCGGCGCCGCGATCTACTTCGCCATCAACTACAGCCTGTCGAGCCTGTCGCGCCGGCTCGAGCAGCGCTTCGCCTATGTCCGCGAATGAGCATGGAACCCGTCGTCAGCATCCGCTCACTCGAAAAGTCGTTCGGCGACCATCAGGTGTTGCTGGGTGTCGATCTCGACGTGCATCGCGGCGAGGTGGTGACCATCATCGGCCCGTCGGGCGGCGGCAAGACCACGCTTCTGCGCTGCATCAACCTGCTCGAGCTGTACGATGCCGGCAGCATCCGCATCGACGGCACCGAGGTCGGCTACCGGAGCAGCGAGGGCAGCCCCCGGACCCGCCGCAGCGAGCGCGAGCTGGCACCCATCCGCGCCCAGACCGGCATGGTGTTCCAGCTCTTCTACCTGTTCCCGCATCTGACCGCGCTCGAGAACGTCATGCTCGGGCTGACCAAGGTCCGGCGCATCGCGAAGCCGGAGGCGCGCCAGATCGCGGAGCGCTGGCTGGCACGGGTCGGGCTCGGCCAGAAGCTGGACAGCCTCCCGGCCCAGCTCTCCGGCGGCCAGCAGCAGCGCGTCGGGATCGCACGCGCGGTGGCGATGGAGCCCAAGGTGCTGCTGCTCGACGAGATCACCTCGGCCCTCGATCCGGAGCTGGTCGGCGAGGTGCTGGCGGTCGTGCAGCAGCTCGCCGAGGACGGCATGACCATGATCGTGGTGACGCACGAGATGAGCTTTGCCCACGAGATCAGCCACCGCGTCGTGTTCATGGATGGCGGCCGGATCGGTGCTGTGGGCTCGGCCGCGGAGATCTTCGAGCGCCCGCGCTCGGAGCGCCTCGCCACCTTCCTCGCCCGCTTCGGTCAGGCGCGTACGGGTCGTGCCAGTACCCACCCATAACTGATGGCCTCGCGGCCAATGTCTTCTGCCTGCCTTCGGCTTACTCGGCTTACAGTGTCACGGGGACCTCGGGCCACACCTCCAGGATATCGATCCAGCCGCCGAGCGAGTACCAACCGCTCCAGCCATTGTTCGGAGCCGTCTGCCACATATGCCAGACAGCGCCGTCGCCGCCGCGCGCGAAGATCTCGAGGCGGCCATCCGCATTTTTGCCGACGTCCAGCATATCGATCCAGCCGCCGAGCGAGTACCAGCCACTCCAGCCATTGTTCGGAGCCGTCTGCCACATATGCCAGACAGCGCCGTCGCCACCGCGCGCGAAGATCTCTAGGCGCCCGTCCTGATTCGTCGCGACCTTGAGTAGGTCGATCCAGCCCCCAAGCGAGTTCCACCCGCTCCAGCCATTGTTCGGAGCGGTCTGCCACATGTGCCAGACAGCTCCGTCGCTGCCACGGGCGCAGACATGGATGCGGACACCCTTCGCGGACACGATGACCGTTGTCGGCACCCTGAGCCACGCCTCTTGCGTGATCGCCCGCATCGACGGCTCATCGATGATGCCGATGGTGTTCCAGGTGAACAGGGCATAGCCCTGCGCGTCGCCATTCACCCCGGACGGTACCGAGACGCCGAGCTGCTGCGCCAGCCAGGACATGCTGCCATAGCCGCAGAGCGCGACGCTGTGATCCTCATTGGCGTCGGCGTGAAATCCTGTCCCGAACCAGCCATTGTGTGGCCGGTAAGCAGTTTGGATCTGATCGGCGGCGATGCCGAGCTTCACCGGCCCTTGCGAAATCGCATCCCTGAGAATGCTGGCATTGTTCCAATCGACCGACAGCTTGCCGCCATCGTTGTAGGTCTGGCCATCCTGATGAAAGCCGTCATTCACCATCCAGTCGAGCACCTGGTTGATAAAGGCGCCCTCAAGAACCCCGTGGCGCGTCGCCCAGTTGATGACCTCGCCATCGGTGATGAAAATCTCCGGCTGATGGCAGGCCTTCGCAAAGGCTTCCTCCGCCGTCACGCAGTCGCCGTGCGCGTCGTTGCCCCACATCGAGAGCTGCGGAGGGATGACGATGTATTCGGCCGGTGCACCCAACAGGGCATGGGGAACATAAGGTTTCGCCGACGCCAATACGGACCGCGGGCTGGGGAAGGCGCCGCGTTTTGGAGCGTCAACTGTATCTGGCATCGCGTCTTACTCCTTAATAAAGCAAAAACAGAGCCATCTACATCTCGAGCGGCCCCTTCGCCGCTTCCGGGATGAGGCCGCTCGCGATCATTTATTCGACAGATCTCATTTGGGCGGTGGCGTCCCGGCGGTTCCCACCTTGCCCGCGCCGGCCTGCGAGCCGGCGGCAGTGGTGCCCGAGGGCGGCGGTGGCGTCCCGGCGGTTCCCACATAGCCCGCCGAACCTGACTCATCACTCATAGCTATTCCTCCTGTCCTAGTACCTGAACGGCCAGATTCTTCCGGAGAGTGAGGTTCCGATCTCGGCTGGTCGGCCGCAAAGCCGGATTGGTCGGACTTTTCGGGCTCGTAGGGTGTCGCGCCGCTCAACACGCTTCTAGGGGTCGGAAACGCACCCCGCTTCGGAGCAGCTCCTTTCGGAGTGGAACGAGTGCTATTCTCTTTTGCCATCGCTCTCTCCTCAGCCGACATCGCCCAGATAGCCTCCAATCGCGGGTTCGACGGTCGAGATCATGCATGGATTTGGTGCTGAAGGTGTCTCATCGAAGTCAACTGAGCTCAATCTGATTGCTGCCGTAGCAGGAGACGAACGGACCCACGGCCGTGTGAGCCAAGCCATTCGGTCCGCAACCTGCCTGCTCCCAGATCGACTTCAGAGCGCAGTCACTTTCCTTCAAAATGGACCTACCGGCATAGTCCTCTAGGTACAAGATATCGTTGACGTAGATCGGGCCTTCGGGAAAAGAAACGTCAACTTTCAAGGTCTTCAGCTGGCCAGCATGAGCCATGCTCAATTCGACAAATGTAATGCAAAGACCCGTATCCCAGAAGACGTTTCTGGTGGACATTGAACGCCTCATATCTTAATTGCAATACAGGCGTCAGAAACTGAACTCCATCCACCTCTCTATTTGGAACTATGGTTACATCCAGCGTCTGAGATTGCCGTAGAGCAATTTGCGAGTCAATAGTCTTGCCAGCTCCACTGGGGGCAGCGGGCGTGAAATTGCGTTCATGGCTGGCGATCGAAGCGCCACCATCCTTGGCCGGCCGCCGCGCGAGGGCGGGTGGCGCTTTTTGCTCGCTTCGGTAAGGTGGCCCATGGGCCGCACCAGTGATCGCCAGGACTGACCGCTCGCCATGCGCTCCAACCGTCCGGACATCCGCGCCGATCTGGGTCTGCGCCAGGTGATCAACGTCTCCGGCACCATGACCTCGCTCGGTGCCTCGATCGTCGTGCCCGAGGCGGTCGAGACCGTGAGCCGTATCCTCACCGAGTTCGTCGAGATCGGCGATCTGCACCGCAAGGCCTCGGTGGTGATCGCCGGGGCCTGCGGATCGGAGGCCGGCACCGTCACGGCTTCGGCATCCGCCGGGATCACCCTCTCGATCGCCGGCTGTATGACCGGCGCCGACCTCGCCCGCATCGAGCGCCTGCCCGAGACGAATGGCCTGGAGCGGAACGAGGTCGCAATCCAGATGGGCCACATGGTCCATTACGGCGCGCCGGTGGAGCAGGCGATCCGGCTCGCGGGGGCCAAGGTCGTGCCGGTCGGCACGGCGACCTATGCCCGCCGCTACCATCTGGAAGGCGTGATCGGCCCGCGCACGGCGGCGGCGATCTATGTCGTCTCGCATCATGCCGTCGGCTTCGGGCAGATCCCGCTGCCCGAGTTCTGCCGTGTCTGCCATGCCGACGGCGTGCCGGTCATCGTGGACGCGGCGTCGGAATATGATCTCAAGGGCTTCCTCGCGGCGGGTGCGGACATCGTCGTCTACAGCGCCCACAAGTTCCTGGGTGGCCCCACCGCTGGCATCGTCGCCGGCCGCAAGGACCTGGTCCGCGCCACCTATCTGCAGAGCCACGGCATCGGCCGCGGCATGAAGATGGGCAAGGAGAGCATCGCCGGGGCGATGGCGGCGCTCGACGCCTGGGCCCAGCGCGACCATGCTGCGGTGCGGGCCTTCGAGCGCGACCATCTCGAGCTCTGGCTCGACTGCCTGGGCCGGCTGCCGGGCCTCGACGTATCGATCATCCCCGACCCCACGGACAACCCGCTCGACCGCCTCGAGGTCCAGGTCGATCCGGAAGAGGCCGGCACCACCGCTTGGGCTCTGGCAGCTGCGCTCGCGGCGGGCGATCCGCCCGTGATCGTCCGCGACCACGAGGTCGAGCACGGCCGCTTCTACCTCGACCCGTGCAACCTCCATCCCGGCGAGGCCGAGCAGGTCGCCGAGACCATCGCGGCGACACTGGAAGCGATCCGTGGCCAGCCCTCGCCTACGCTCGATGAACTCCGCAGCCGCGCCCACGCGCGACTGCTGGCCTGGCCCGATTGACGCCCCGCATCGGCGCTGTGTAGCCTGTGTAGCACGATGGCCGCGTTGAACATCCGGGATCCAGAGGTGCACGAGCTGGCGAGGCAGCTCGCGGCGCGAACGGGCGAATCGATGACGGAGGCAGTGCGTACCGCCCTCGTCGAGCGACTGCAGCGTACGGGCGGCCCAACGGAGGCGGAGATCGAGCGCCGACGTCGGGCGATTCTGGAATTGGCGGCGCAGTTGCGGCGGAACAAGGTGGACGATCCGGCCAGCGACGACGAGATCCTCGGCTACAACGAGCATGGCACGTTCGACTGATGGTCGTCGACAGCTCGGCCGTCCTTGCGATCCTTCTGGGCGAGCCCGAAGCCGAGAGCTTCGCCGACTGCATCGCGTCGGCCGCGCAACCCAGAATGGGCATGGTGAACGTGCTGGAGACGACGGCTGTAGCGCTGCGGCGTCTGCGCATGAATTTGGCTCAGGTGATCCAGTTCCTGAGTACAGCCGGCGTGATCCTCACGCCGCTCGACGAGCGGCAGCTCGTTTTCGCCGGTGAGGCCCTGGAGCGCTTTGGGAAGGGACGGCATCCTGCCCATTTGAACTTTGGCGATTGCTTCAGCTACGCTCTGGCCCGATCGTTGGGGGAGCCGCTGTTGTTCAAGGGCGATGACTTCGCCAGGACGGACGTTCTGCCGGCGATCCGTCGATGAGCCCCCCGCTCCTAGCCATCGAAAACGTCACCAAGCACTATGGCGCCGTCCAGGCTCTCCGCGGGGTCAGCTTCGACGTGCACGCGGGCGAGGTGCTGGCGCTGCTCGGCGACAATGGCGCCGGCAAGTCGACGCTCATCAAGATCGTCGCCGGCGCCGAGCCGCCCAGCGGCGGCCGGCTGGTGATGGAGGGGAGGGAGGTCACGTTCGTCGGCCCCGGCGACGCCAAGGCCGCCGGCATCGAGACGGTCTACCAGGACCTCTCGCTCTGCCCCAACGTCGACGTGGTCGCCAACTTCTTCATGGGGCGCGAGCTGGTGCGCCGGGTCGTGGGCCTGAGCTGGCTGCGCGAGCGCGAGATGGAGGCGGAAACCGGCAGGGCCCTGCGCAATCTCGGCACGCACGTGCCGTCCTTACGCGCGCGGGTCGACACGCTCTCCGGCGGCCAACGGCAGGCGATCGAGCTCGCCAGGTTCGTGCACTGGGGTGGCCGGCTGGTGCTGCTCGACGAGCCGTTCGCGGCACTCGGCGTGACGCAGACCCGCCGCGGCCTCGAGCTGATCGAGCAGGTGAAGCAGCGCGGCGTGGCGGTGATCGTGATCACGCACAATATCCTGCACGCGCTCGAGGTCGCGGATCGTATGGTCGTGCTGCATCAGGGGCGCGTCGCGGGCGTGCGCAGGCGGGCCGAGACCGGCCACGCGGATCTCGTCGCCCTGATCACCACGGGTGGCGGGTCGCTCGCCGCCTGAGCCACGGGAGGGGGGACGGTGCGCAAGGAGAGCTTCGACTTTGCCGGAGCCGGCGGCGACCAGCTCGCGGGCCTGCTGCAGCTCCCGGACGCCGAACCGCTGGCCTACGCCCTGTTCGCCCACTGCTTCACCTGCGGCAAGGACGTGCGTGCGGCGGCCCAGCTCTCCCGCAGCCTCGCCGAGCTCGGGATCGCCACGCTGCGCTTCGACTTCACCGGCCTCGGCGCCAGCGACGGGGACTTCGCAGCGAGCACGTTCAGCTCGAACGTTCAGGATCTGGTGGCGGCAGCCGACGCGCTCAGGGAACGTCACGCCGCCCCGCGACTGCTGATCGGGCACAGTCTCGGCGGCGCGGCCGTCCTTGCTGCGGCCCAGTCCGTGCCGGAATGCGTGGCGGTTGCCACCATCGGCGCACCCTTCGACACGGCGCACGCGCTGCACCTGCTCGGCGACGCGGTGACCGAGGTCGAGCGGGAGGGCGTGGCCACGGTCGAGATCGCCGGCCGCAGCTTCCGGGTCGGTCGCGACCTCGTGCGTGATCTGGCGAGTCAGGATCAGGCGGCCCGAATCGCCAGCCTCCATCGTGCCCTGCTCGTGATGCACGCGCCGACCGACGCGACCGTCGGGATCGAGAACGCCTCGCGCATCTTCGCCGCGGCGCGACATCCCAAGAGCTTCGTCTCACTCGATACGGCCGACCACCTGCTGAGCCGACGCGAGGATGCGGCCTATGCAGCACAAGTCCTCGCCGCCTGGGTGTCCCGCTACGTGCCGGCCCCTTCGACGACAGCCACCGCAGCGGAAGATGGCGTCCTGGTCGAGGAGACAGGGCAGGGGCGCTTTCAGCAGCGGATCACAGTCGGATCGCACAGCTTCCTCGCAGACGAGCCGGCGAGCCTCGGCGGCGCGGGTTCCGGCCCGGGCCCGTACGATCTCCTGCTCGCCGCCCTCGGGGCCTGCACCAGCATGACGATGCGGCTGTATGCCGAGCGCAAGGGCTGGCCCCTCACCGCGATCTCGGTGCGGCTGCGCCACGCCAAGATCCACGCGAGCGACTGCGCCGACTGCGAGACGCGCGACGACGCCTGGGTCGACGAGATCAGCAAGGAGATCGCGCTCGAAGGGTCCCTTGACTCGACACAGCGGGAGCGCCTCATCGAGATCGCGGCGCGCTGCCCTGTGCATCGGACCTTGGAGTCGGAGGTGAAGATCCGCACCCGGCTGCGCGAGCCCTCAGTCGATCCATAGACCGCGGCTGCGGTGCCAGTCCTCGATCGACTGCTCCGGGTACTCGTCGAAGCAGAGATCGTCGGGGCCGATGTTCGGCACGACCCAGCCCGGCTTGTAGCCCAGCATCAGGTGAACGCGGCTCGGCGGCAGCGGCAGCTCCGTGTCGATGGCCGAGGCGAAGGGATGGAGGAGGTCCGGCCAGGTCGGATCGTACAGCCAGAGCGCGGTCGCGCAGTGCCGGCAGAAGTGCCGCTGGGCCGGGCTGGTTTCCAGCCGACAGATCCCGTTGTCGTCCATGGCCTCGAGCTCGGCCCGGTAGATGCAGAGCGAAGCCCGGCCGAGCACCTCGAGCGTGTTGGCGACGCCCGCCAGATTGATGGTGTAGCCGCCGCCACCGGCGGTCTTGCGGCAGATCGAGCAGTAGCAGAGCTGATAGGGCTGGGGCGTGTGCGAGGCGACGGCGAAGCGTACCTCGCCGCAGCGACAGGAGCCCTCGAGGCGCATGGGCATGACGTCGTCCTCCTCGGCGCGTGACCGAACTGCCCGCGAAGGTACGCGCCAGGCGGGATGGAGGGAAACATGCTGGGACCCGCCCGCGATCCCATAACGCGGTGGCAGTCGAGTGGTTCTTCCCGTGACGGCCACCTTCCCTTGGCCGCTCCAACGCGGCAGGATGGCAGAAGAACAATAAAGGGAGTGCGCGATGATCATCACCCGGCGCCACCTCGGGCTTCTGCTGGCCGGTGCCATGTCGCTGGGCCTCGTCCCCCAGGCCCAGGCCCAACAGCATGGCAAGGTCGTCTACTTCATCCCCACCTTGCTTGACGAGTTCCAGAGCGGAAGCCGGGACGCGTTCGAGAACGTGCTGGGAGCGATGGGCTACGAGGTCACCTCGCTCGACGCGCAGAACCGCGCCGATCTCCAGCTCAACCAGCTCGAGGATGCAATCAACACCAAGCCCGACGCGATCATCATGAACGCGGTCGACTTCGACGCAATCGTGCCAGGCATCGAGAAGGCCCGCGCGGCCGGCATCAAGGTGCTGAACTTCGACCGGCAGATCCGCTCCACGCAGTTCGACCTGACCTCGGTCGCGGGGACGGTCGAGATCGGCCACCAGGCGGCTGCCAAGGTGATCGAGCTGCTGACGGCAAAATATGGCAGCCCCAAGGGCAAGATGCTGCAGATCCTGGGGGACCCCGGCGACAACTATACGCTCGACATCCAGAAAGGCTTCGAGGAGGTGATGGACAAGCAGGCGCCGGATGTCGAGATCATCAGCAAGGCGGCCATGCAATGGACCCCCGAGAATGCCGGCAAGGTGTTCGAGGACCAGATCCTGGTGAACCCCGACATCGATCTCGTGTTCGCGCATTCCGGGCACCTGACCGTGCCGATCGTCTCGATCATGGAATCCAAGGGCAAGAAGCCCGGCGACATCCTGATGCTCGCCTCCAGCGGCATGCCGGTGGCGCTCGATCATATCCGCCAGGGCTGGCAGCAGGCCGAGGTCGAGCAGCCGACCTTCGCCCAGGTCTACGGCATCGCGATGTTCCTGCCGATGATCCTCAAAGGCGAGAAGCCGCAGCCCGGAACCTACAAGGTGCTCGGGCTCGACGCCGTCCTGACCGACGAGGCCTGGGGGCCGAACCTCAAGATTCCCGGTGCCACGATCGTCAAGACGAACGTCGACAGTCCCAGATTCTGGGGCAACATGAAGATCCCCACCGATCCGGTCGAGCCCGTGCCGTAGGGCTCGAGCATTGGCCGCGACGGTCGAAGCCGCGGGCGGTGCGGAGGCGCGCCGCCCCGCGGTTGTGTATGTGCTGGATCATCTGGTCTGGGGGATTCTCGCAGCGATCCTCCTGGTCTGCTCGGTTACGATCGAGCATTTCTTCCAGATCGGGATCTTCATCAACATCGCCCAGCACGCGACCTTCGTCGGCCTGCTCGCGATCGGGCTGTCGTTCTGCATCATCGCCGGCCACATGGACCTCTCGATCGAGAGCGTCATGGCGTTCGCGGCCATGCTCGCCGCCTGGCTCACCGCGTCGCGCGGCTCGCCGCTCGGCATCCAGCTCAACACCTGGCTGACGCTGCTGATCGTGCTCGGCTTCGGTGCGCTGGTGGGCCTGGTCAATGCCGTGCTGGTGGTGCGCTTCCGGATCAACGCCTTCATCGTCACGCTGGCGACCTACATCTCGGTGCGTGGGCTCGGCCTGATCCTCACAGGCGGCCGCTCGATGTACGGCCTGCCCGACGATTTCCGCGCCGCCGGCAGCTCCGACCTGCTCGGGCTGCCGCTGTTGATCTGGATCCTGGTGATCACCTATCTCGCCTTCGGTGCCGTTCTGAAGAAGACTCAGTTCGGCCGTTGGGTGATCCTGATCGGCGGCAACCCCACGGCCCCGTTCCGGGCCGGCATCGATGTCGACGGCGTGCTCTACCGCGTCTTCATCCTGTCCGGCGTGGTCGCTGCCTTCGCCGGCTTCCTGCTCGCCGCCCGCACCAACGGCGCCACGCCCAATCTGGGCGTCGGCATGCTGTTCGAGGTGTTCGCCGCCGTGGTGATCGGCGGTGTCTCCCTCCGCGGCGGCATTGGCGGCCTGTCGGGCGTGTTCGCGGGTGCTCTTCTGCTCTCGACCATCGACACCGCCATCAACGTGATGGGCCTCGACGCCTCCTACATGCAGGTCATCCGCGGCGGCCTGATGCTGCTGGCGGTGCTGCTCGACAGCGTCAAGCAGTCGATCGAGCGCAAATACGGATAGTCGAGCAGGCCGCACACCAAGGGGCTCCGATGATGCGACCGATCGGCGTGGGCATCCTGGGCGCTGGGCGGATCTCCGATCTCCACGCGATCGAGTATCTGCGCAGCGCGGAGGCCCGCATCGTCGCGGTCTGCGATCGGCTGCCGGAGCAGGCGCAAGCCAGGGCCGCGGCCTGGGGCGTGCCGGCGGCGCGGGCGTTCGCCGGGATCGAGCAGCTGCTCGCCTGCGAGGAGGTCGATCTCGTCGAGGTTCTGCTGCCGCACGACCTGCACCGTCAGGCGACCGTGGCGGCGCTGGAGGCCGGCAAGGCGGTCTCCGTGCAGAAGCCCATGGCGACGAGCCTCGCTGACGGGCTGGCCATGGTCGCGGTGGCGGCCAGAACAGGCGGCTTCCTCAAGCTGTTCGAGAACTTCGTGTTCTATCCGCCGGTGCAGAAGGCCAGGTCGCTGCTGGATGCGGGTGCGATCGGCGAGCCCTTGACCATCCGCATCAAAAGCATCTTCGGTGACCCGCGCCATGGCTGGTCGATCCCGGGCAGCGCCCAGGCCTGGCGGCTCGATCCCGCGCGCTGCGGCGGCGGCCCGATCGTCTTCGACGACGGCCACCACAAGTTCGCCCTCGCCTGGTGGTTCATGGGCATGCCGGAGGAGGTCCACGCCTGGATCGGCCGCACTGCGGTCGAGGGTGGTGTGGTCGATGGGCCGGCAATGATCTCCTTCCGCTTTCCGGGCAGCCGCCTGGGTGTGTTCGAGGCGGTCCACGCCCGGGAGATGGTCGTCGACACGCGCCACTACGCCCAGGACGACCAGATCGAGATCACCGGCACCAGGGGCGTGCTGTGGGTGACGCGTGGGCATGGCCGCTTGGGTGACCGGCCGCCCGTGATTCTCTATCGCGACGGCGAGACCACCGGCTACTCCGCCATGCCAATCGGCTGGGAGGAGAGCTTCGTGCGCTCCACCCGCGACACGATCGAGGCCCTGCGGGAGGGCCGGGAGCCGGTGCTCACCGGGGCGCAGGGGCTGGACGTGCTGCGCTTCTCGCTGGCGGCGTTACGGTCGGCCGAGACGGGGCGGGCGGTGCGGCTCGACGAGATCGCGGCCTGAGCCCGGCGGCACCGCGGCTGGCAACCTCGCCAGGGCCGCTGGGTTGTCCAAGTGAAACCCGATGCTTGGACGAGCCCGATGGCGATCACCTCGGATTCCGGTATGCGTCAGCTGCTCGTGCATGCCGGCGTCGGCGCCCTTCTGGGCTGCGCCGTGCTGGTGGGGCTGCTGCTCACCGATGCCGCCGGCCTTGCCACCATCATTCTCGGATCCGACCTACGGGCTGTCGCCTTGACCCTGCTCGCCTTCCAGTTCGCCGCGGGCTTTGCGACCTTTGCGGCCGTAACGGCCCTGGCGTTGTCGCAGGCCAGTCAGCCGCGTGGCAGGATCGCGGACCAGCGCCTGCGGCCTGCCGCGGCGATGGCGCGAAGGCGCCGCTGAGCGGGCCTTCCGGCCAGCCGAACCGCCGGGATTCGCGATCCTCCGTCGCTCGAGCTCTTGTGCTAGACGACGGCGCGGCCGGGCGCAGCAACCCCCGTCACGCTCGTGCATCAACCCTGGCGGAGGCCGACCGCGTGGCGCCCGACGATAGCTCAGCCTACCTTCTGGCCGAGGCGAAGCGCCGCGATCCGGATCGCTATCTCTGCGCCCTGTTCGCGCCGGCCGACCGCCGCGACGATCTCCTGGCTCTCTTGCTGTTCAACGACGAGCTCGCGCGGATTCCGGGTGCCGTCACCCAGCCGATGACCGGCCTGATCCGGCTGCAATGGTGGCGCGACGCGTTGGACGAGCTGCTGACCGGCCAGCCGCCGCGCCGACACCCAAGCGTCGAGGCGCTGGCATCCCTCTTGGCGGCCGGTCGGGCGGCTCCCAACGCTCTGCACGCCATGATCGACGCCCGCGAGCCGGCGCTGGAGGAGCCGGCCCCGGGGCTCGCCTGGCTCGAGGGCTATGCCCAGGCGACCAGCGGTGAGCTCTCCAGGGCGTGGTACACGGCGCTGGGTGGCCATTCCCAGCGCGAGGCGCATGGTGCGTTCACCATCGGGGCTGCCTATGGGCTGCTCGGCCTCGGGGAGGCGCTGCAGGTGGAGGCCGCACCGCTGGAGATGGGTGCCGAACGTGTCGCCCCCCTGGCGACAGCCGTCCGGGCCCGAGCCGCCGAGCTCTGCGCCGAGGGGCGGCGGCTCGCGGGTCGCCCCGAGCGGCGGGTCATGGCAGCATTCCTGCTTGCGGCACTGGCCGACGGCCGGCTCGCCGGCCACCGCACCCCTCACGAGCGTAGCCCCCTCGCACCCCTTCGCCTCGGGCTTAGGGCCTGGCTGAGCCGGCCCTGATTTTGCCGGCGCTAATGCTGGCACCAGTACCGGTCCGCTTGCCGGTCTGGCTGTCCATCGAGCAGCCGGCCACCGCGAGGGGCAGGGCAGCCACAGCCACCAACATGATCGAGGTCCTGCGCATCATCGGCGCTCCATTCGCGACATGGGTCACTTCGGGCACGGATAGGTCTCGGCCATGGCCCGCCACAGCCCGTCGATCGGCTTGGTGCTCATCTGATCCGGGTTCGCGCCGGCCCAGGCCACGAAGGCCTCGCGCGCCTGCTCGAGCGTGGGGATTGGCTCGGCGCAAGCGATCTTCTTCATCCGCCCGGCCCGCACGAGCTCGAGGTAGAGCAGGCCGCTCCCGGCGATGAAGCCGTCGCAGAAGTTCTGGCCGTCCCGGACCTCGCCCACCGGTCCGATCGTGTCGCAGAACTCGACGAGATCCGCGGTCGTCTCCAGCTTCGGATTCTCCGCCAGCGCCTGGCTCCCGCCCAGCGCGCACAGAATGCCTGCCAACAGCATGCCCGAGCTACGCATCGTCCCTCCCCGCGACAGTCGCCCAACCATAGGACAGGTGCGCAGCCGACGCGAGCGCATCCGCTGCGATCGGCATCCAGGTATGATGCCGGATCTACCCTACTGTGCCCAGGTCACCTGCTGGCCGGCCAGCGCGACGCTGCTGATGCCCATCTTGGCCGAGCCCTCGGTGACCTGCCGGCTGTAGACCACATAGACCAGCGTCTGGTTCTTCTCGTCGAAGATGCGCCGCACGCCCAGCGACTTGAACACGAGGCTCATTCGCTGGCTGAACACTTCCTCGCCGCCTTTGTCCTTCTCGATGTCGCCGATGGTGATCGGCCCGGTCTGCTGGCACGAGATCGCGGCGTTCGACGGGTCCTCGAACCAGTTCCCCTTGCTCAGCCGGTCGATGATGCTCCGGTCGAAATGGCTCATATGGCAGGTCACGCCCTGCACCTTGGGATCGGCGATCGCCTCGATGACGATGCCGTTGCCGATCCAGTCGTTGCTGAAGCTGCCGACCTCCTCGGCGCGTGCAGCACCGGCGAGCAGCAGCGCCGCCGTCCCGGCGGTCAGCACCAGCTTGTGCATCGATCCCCTCCCGTTGCCAGGCTGCCGGCACCCGAAACCGGCCACCGCATAGAGTAACGCCGCCGGCCCGTCGAGGTGTCCGCCGAACGGGCTGGCGGCTAGTAGGTCTGGTTGAGGCGCAGCCAGCGCATGCGGTCGATCGACGGGACGGTGATCTCCATCACGCGATCTCCCCGCATCAGCCGCAGGGGCACCTCGACCCCGGGCTGCCCGAGCTGCCACATGCCGCGGTAGAGTTCCGCCAGGGTGTCGACGCTGGTGCCCCCGACGCCGACCACGAGGTCGCCCGGGCGGACCCCGGCCGCTTCCGCCGGCCCACCCTCGGACACGCTGCGTACGATCAGCTCCCCGCCATGCTCGATGGCCGACACGCCGACCCATGGCCGGCCGGGCCCGTCGCGATGGCCGAGGGCCAGCAGATCCGCGAGGATGGGCTCCAGCGCGTCGATGGGAATGAACATGTTCCCCGGCGAGTCCACGCCTTCTGCGGTCGCGTCGCCCACGAACAGGGAGCCGACCCCGACCAGACGCTCCTCGCGGTCGACCAGCGCCGCACCCGCGAAGGCCGGGTGCGGCGGCGTGGTGAACAGGGCGTTCGGCAGGAGATACTCCCATGAGCCCGCGAACTCGCGGCGGCTCGCCAGCGACGCCTGGCGCGCTCCCAGAGCGCCGTCCCGGCTGACCACGAGCAATGGCTCGCCGATCGCGGCCTCCTCGCTGTGCCCCAGGCGCAGGGGGCTGGCGGACAGCGGCGCCGTCGCGCGCAGCAGCCCGAACCCCGTTTCCTGATCGTAGCCCACGATGTCGGCGGGGATGCGCTTCCCGCTCGAATCGTAGAGGTCGACGGCGGCTGCCTCGAGGACCAGGTAGCCGACGGTCAGGACGAGCCCGCCGGCATCGATCACCACGCCAGATCCGCTGCGCTGACGGCCGAGCGTGTCGGCCGTGCGGGCCTCGGGGGGTATCTCCGCCTTTACCCCTACGATGGCGGCGGCGATCTGGCGGGGGCTTGCCTGCGTCGCCCAAGGGACAGCGGCGAGCAGGCACGCGAGAAAGGCTGAGCGCAGGCGTCGCATCGGCATCGGTCCGGCGATATTGGGGCGCCACCGACTAAGATGGCGCGAGAACGGCCTCGCGACCAGTCACCCCGGATGGATCGGCCGCATGACACCCGGTGGCATCGTCCCTATGCTGGCCGGATGAGCGCCACGCTGGGCCTTCTCGAGCGTCTGGTCGGCTTCGATACCCAGAGCTTCCGCTCGAACCTCGAGCTGGTCGGCTTCGTCCGCGACCATCTCGCCGCGCTCGGGGTCGAGAGCAGCCTCGTCCACGACGAGACCGGCACCAAGGCCAATCTGTGGGCGGTGATCGGGCCGCGCGAGGTTTCGGGTCTCGTGCTCTCCGGGCATACCGATGTCGTGCCGGTCGCCGGGCAGGCCTGGTCGGGCGATCCGTTCCGCGCCCGGCTCGTCGATGGCAGGATCGTCGCGCGCGGCGCCACGGACATGAAGGGCTTCCTCGCCTGCGTCCTTGCGCTCGTGCCCGAGCTGGTCACGGCCCGCCTGCAGCGGCCGGCGATTCTTGCCTTCTCCTACGACGAGGAGGTGGGCTGCAAAGGCGTGCCCGGGCTGATCGACGCCATCCTGGCGGAGCTGCCGCGGCCGGAGGCGTGTCTGGTCGGCGAGCCGACCCTGATGCGGCTGGTCGACGGCCACAAAGGCAAGGCCGGCTACCGTTGCATCGTCACCGGTCGGGAAGCGCACTCGGCCTATCCGGCGCTCGGCGCCAATGCCGTGATCGCCGCCGCCCGGATCATCGGGCACATCGCCGGCATGGGCGAGCGTTTCGCCGCGCACGGACCGTTCGCCGAGGGCTTCGACCCGCCGCATCACACGTCCGGCGTGGGCCGCATCGAGGGCGGCTCCCAGCTCAACATCGTGCCCAACCATTGCAGCTTCGAGTTCGAGTTCCGCACCTTGCCTGCCGAGGATCCCATGCGCTTCATGCGCGAGGTCGAGGACTACGCGCTGAGCGAGATTCTCCCCCGGCTGCGCGCGAGCGCGCCCGAGGCCGCGATCCACTTCGAGGAGGTGCTGTCCTATCCGGGCATGAATCCGCCGCGCGAGAGCGCCTTCACCCGGCTGTGCCGCGAGCTCACCGGCACGGAGCGCCCGGCCAAGGTGGCCTTCGGCACCGAGGGGGGCTGCTACGGCGCGCGCGGGATTCCGTCCCTGGTCTGCGGCCCCGGCGACATCAGGGTGGCGCACAAGCCGGACGAGTGGATCGCGGTCGCGCAGCTCGAGCGGTGCGACGTCTTTCTGCGGCAGCTTGCGCGGGCGATGCTGAGCGGCTGATCAGCAACCCCCATTGCACGATTCGTCACGCGCGGACCGGCACTTGGCCCCTAAGTCGAGGTTCGCCAACGGATGACGAGAATGATAAAGACCCAAGAGCACGACGGTTGGTTCGTGCCGGCTTGTGCGCGGTGAGCAGCCCCGGTGACGGCCTCGACCACCCGACCCCCACAGCGCAGGCTGGCCGCGATCTTCTCGGCTGATGTCGCCGGCTATGCCCGGCTGATGCGTCAGGACGAGGTCCGTACCCTCGATCGCCTGACCGCGCACCGTTCAGTCCTGAGCGAGCTGATCGCGGCGCATGGCGGGCGGGTCGTGAACATGGCCGGCGACAGCCTGCTCGGCGAGTTCCCGAGTGCTGTGAGCGCCGTCGAGTGCGCCCTGCAAGTGCAGCGGCGCCTCGCCGAGGCCGACGACCCGCTGCCGCCCGAGCGACGCGTCGCGTTCCGCATCGGCATCCATGTCGGCGATGTGCTGCTCCAGGAAGGTGACCTGTTCGGCGACGGCGTCAACATCGCCGCGCGCATCCAGGCCCTGGCCGAGCCGGGCGGGATCTGCGTCTCCACCGGCGTCCTGGAGCATGTCAAAAGGCAGATCCCGCTCGGTGTCGTCGATCTGGGGCCGCACCTCGTCAAGAACATCGACGAAGCCATCGGCGTCTTTGCGCTCACCGGCGTGGCCAATGGCGCCGAAGCGACGCCGCACCGACCGCTGCCCTCGCCGGCGGACCGGCCATCGATCGCCGTGCTGCCGTTCACCAACATGAGCGGCGACCCGGAGCAGGAATATTTCGCCGACGGCCTGGTCGAGGACATCATCACCTCGCTCAGTCGGGTGCGGACGCTCTTCGTCATCGCCCGCAACTCCAGCTTCACCTACAAGGGCCGTGCGGTCGACGTGCGCCAGGTCGCGCGCGACCTGGGCGTGCGCTACGTTCTCGAAGGGAGCATCCGCAAGTCCGGCACTCGGCTGCGCATCGTCGGCCAGCTGATCGACGCCGGCACCGGGCATCATGTTTGGGCGGATCGGTTCGACGGCGAGCTGGCCGACGTGTTCGATCTGCAGGACACCGTCACCGAGCGCGTCGTCGGCGTGCTCGAGCCGACCATCCGGCTCGCCGAGATCCGCCAGGCACGCGCCAAGCCCACGCGGTCGATGACGGCCTACGACCGTTATCTGCGCGCCCTGCCGCATTTCTACAGCATGACCCGCGAGGGCTTCTCCCAGGTGCGGCGCCTGACCGACGAGGCGCTGGCCGCGGACCCAGGCTTCCAGCTCGCCCGCGCGCTCGGGGCCTACATCCGCAGCATCTCGGTCAGCCAGTGCTGGCACGAGCCGGACGACGCCGAGATCGCGGTCCGCATGGCGCGCGAGGTCCACGCGCAGGCCCGGGACGACCCGACCTGCCTGCGCTTCGCCGCGCAGGCGCTGGCCTACAGCGCCAAGGACTACGACACCGCCTTGAGCGCCATCGAGCGGTCGCTCCAGCTCAACCCGAACTCCGCCCAGGGCTATGTCGGCGGCGGTTGGGTCAACGCGCATTCCAGCCGGCCCAGGCAGGCGATCGAGCATTTCCATCGCGCCATCCGTCTGAGCCCGCTCGACCCGGAGAAGGGCATAGCCCTCTCCGGCATCGGGATGAGCTACCTGATGCTCGAGCAGTTCGCCGACGCCCTGCAGTGGGGCGAGCAGGCGCTTCACGAGATGCCGGGCTACGGCTCCTCCTATCGTGTCGTGATCGGCGCCCTGGTCGGGCTCGGCCGGATCGACGAGGCCAAGGCCGCCGCGACGCGCCTGATGGAGGCGTTCCCGACCTACACCCTCGGCCTGCAGCGCCGGATCAATCCCTGGCGTGATCTCGGGTTCGCCGGGCGTTATCTCGACGCGTTGCGGATCGCCGGCGTGCCGGAGTGAGATTCGGACCGAACCAGCGTGCTCTTCCTCTTTGCTCACCTTTACCTGCTCGATGGCAAATGGGCCCACGCAAGATTCGACGGCACGGCGCAGGGCATATGAAAGGCCCTGAGCTGCTGCTAGCTGGTGAACTTCGTCCTTGCATTATTTGGATCGATGCCGGCTCGTACTTCGGAGATGATGGCATCGATTGAGTTGTTGATCTCTGATAATTCTTTCTCCATCCCAAGTGACGCATATTTATCCCTTGCCATCTGAAGGCAATTCAGGGCGTCGTCCCTGATTCTAGCATCCTGTTGCCACTCAGCTATCTTGGTGAGGACGTGTCCTTTGAACTTCTGTGTTTCGGCCCAGTAGGCTGGGGTTCTTTGCTCGGTGCGCTCGGCGAGCGCATCGTCGTAGGCTGCCACCGCACGTTGGAGCGTCGAGGCATCTTTCTTGAGAAGACCAAGCTGATTTAGAGCCTTGCCCATTTCCACCTTCGTCTCCGCCCACTTTAACGGCCAACGGTCACGACGATAACTGTCCAGTGCTTCACCGTAAGTTGCTACGGCAGCCGCAATCGCTTGTTCCGACGACTCTGCCGCTGCTAGCTCCCGGTTCGTGTTTGCCAGCGCCATCTGCACCTTTGCGAGCGCAGCGGGCATCATCTCTTGGTGCAGTCTCGTCAAGGTCTCCCGCAATACAGAATCTGCTTCCTTGTAGTGAAGCTTATTTTTCTCGGCGGAGCCGCGCGCGCCTAGCGCCTCCGCCAGGCCGACTTTGATCGCTATCCATTCCTTTTGATCTCGCTCGTAGCTGCAGGCCTCTTCCGCAGCACGATAGGCATCGACAGCCTCTGCAAGGAGGGTGGCGCCACCTCGGGTACGCTCTCGCCATCCGAGCGCACGCAGTGCGTACCCAAGATCGGCCTGACTCTTTGCCCACTCGATTGGCGAGTGCTCACGTGATAGCTCCGCAAGCGTCGCTCGAAAGACATCAACTGCCTTTTGCAGCGTCTCGCTGCCACTCTCCCGCCAACCCATTGCTTGCATCGTCTCCCCAAGGCTTCGCCTAGCTCGGAACCAAAGCTCGAACGCACTTCGATGATTAAGTTCCTGTAGCGCTTCACAATAGTTGTCGATGGCAAGCTGTAGACTGCGGCGATCACCTTTCATCCATCCGATTTGATGAAATGCTTGACCCAAGGAATGCTTGGTTTCGACCCAATCTAACGGATACTTGCTACGCTTTCGAAATTCCAAGGCGACCTGGAGCCACTGAATTGCTTCGTCTATCAGTTCGACCTGGCCCCTCTCAATTTCCATACCTTCCTTAAGCAATGCAAATCCAATTGCGTTGTTGAGGTATCCTTTTTGCTGAGAAGATCCCAATTTGGCCCGATCTGCCGCCAATTTGTAGTGACTCGCCGCTTCAAGATAGCGATAGCTTTTCAGCGCGATGTCCCCGAGCTGTGCACGAATGTTCGCCGCACGCAACGTAGCGGCCTGAGCCGCTCGTCGATGCTCTCGATACAATTGCTGACTATCCTCCACATTCAATGTCTCTGCGTTCTCGGCCTTCTGTAGTGCGACGTAAGCCTCGTCGTAGCGGCCCGCCGAAACGGCTTCATTGGCCGCGTCCAGGAACGGTGCGGCGCGCTGGTTGTTTGGCACCCCGGCGGCCAATCGCGAGCTCAGCAGCCAGTGCTCCTTTGCCGACTCGGCCAGCCTGGCGACCAGCGATTCGGGAGGTATTGTTTGCTGCTGCGCAGCGCGGCAGAGGCTCAAGACTGCCCGCACATCGATTGCGAGGCCGTCGGCGATTCTCGTGGCTGTGACCCAGTGGGTCGACTTTTCGCTGATCTCGTGCTCGCTAGCACCAACGAGCCGGATAAGTTCCTCCAATGAAACACGCTTGAATGCTTCTATGGCTTGTGGTACCCCGATAGCACGCCGCTGAAGCCATTCTAGAATAGACGACACGACAAGGGTGGCCAATTGCTCTGGACTGTCGAATCCGATCTTTAACTTCTCAAGTGAGCCGGCCTGGATTCGTTCTCTGAAGCGCCTTTGATTGGCCCTGTGACCGTCGTTCTCGCCGATCAATGCAGATGCAGGAGTCAGGAAATCTTCATGAGCAACAAACAACAGCCTATCAAGACCGGATGATCGGGCAGCTTCATACTCGATCTCCGTATATGATTGCTCCTCTCCTGGAGGAAGGCTACCGTAGCAATGGCCAATGATGCATACGAACAATGTCGAGCCTACCACATTGTCGATACACCACTGCTTGGGTGGCCGGGCGTCAGCTGCGTAGTCTTCCATCTGGAAGGACTTAAATCCAGTCAATCCATTTATCGCTTGAGTGACTGACTTGCGGTATGACCACAAGTCCTTCCCTGTCGAGCTAAGAAATACCTGAATCATAATACTCCCTTGCCTCCCTCGAAGGGTCTATAGATGCCGCAAGATAGCATTATCGCATAATACGCCAGCGATGCCACAGCAATACTGCCAGGGTAGCAGACGTAATGCAAGTGTGAAAGTGGTGGAGGTCAGCGTTTCCGTTTCGGTGGCCTCGTGGCCATGGTCGGGGAGGTGCGCCCGTCGAGTTTCCGTCGATGGCTAGCTGGCGCTACTCGGGCGAGACTTGGCCATCTGATTGAGTCGCATGTGCCGTCGGCCGAAGCGGGCGGCGGCACATGCGCCCAGCGGATGCCCTGCTGGCCGACCACGCCCGCTTACGCCGGCTTGGTGCGCGCCTCCAGCGCCTCCAGCAGCTCCTGCAGTCGCCGTCTGGTGCGCTCCGCTGCCTGCTCGTCAATCACGTCGAGATCGATGAACAGGTCGAGGCCCTTGCCGTGCTCGCTGATGACCTGCGAGCGTTGCCCCACCTCGCCGAGCAGGCCCTCGACCGCGTAGGGCACGACCTCGCGGCTGATGCCCTTCATGTGGATCGCGGGCAGGGGGCGCGCCCGGACGAGGTCGCGGATCAGGGCATAGGTCTCGTAGCTCAGCACGATGCCGTTGGGCTCGGCGATGCTCTGCAGGCGGGCGGCGAGGTTCGCCTCGGCCCCGATGATCGTGTAGTCCATCCGGTCGTTGCTGCCGAAATTGCCGACATTGCAGTAGCCGGTGTTGATGCCGATCCGGGCGCGGAACGGCTGCTCGATGCCGCGCTGCCGCCATTCGGTGTTGAGCTGGACGAGGCGTTGCTGCATCGCCAGCGCCATGCGGACGCAGGCGCGCGCGTCCTCCTCCACGCCCTTGGTATCGGGATCGCCGAAGAAGCCCAGGATGGCGTCGCCGATGAACTTGTCGATCGTGGCGCCGTGATCCAGGGCGATCTGCGACATCTCCGTCAGATATTCGTTGAGCAGGGCGGTGAGGTCCTCCGGCTGCAGCCGCTCGGTGGTGCCAGTGAAATTCTCGATGTCGGAGAAGAAGATGGTCAGCTTCTTCCGCTCCGTGTTGATCGCGACGTCCTTCTTGCCGCTGAAGATGCTCTTGTAGATCTGCGGCGAGAGGTATTTGGCGAGCTTCATCGAGATCGTCGCCAGGAACTCGTTGGCCTGGGTCAGCTCCTGGTTCATGCCACGGATCAGGCCGGCTTGGCGGCGCTGCATCAGGATGAAGCCGAGCCCCGCGGCCGCGGCCAGGACCAGGTAGGCCAGCAGATACTTGAACGTCAGGAGATTGCTGCCCAGGCTCTGCGTGACCGAGATCTCCTGGATCCCGCGCACGTCGCCCACCTTCCAGTCGTGCTTGGGGCTGTCGGGGTGGCTGTTGTGGCAGCCGACGCAGACCTCGCCCATCAGCACCGGGGTGGCCATGCGGACGTGACGGTCGAGCAGATCGCCCGAGACCTCGATCACCTCCGCGTCGGGCTTCGCCCGCAGCTGCGTCAGGGCGCCCCGCTCGAAGCCGTCGAGCGCGCTGGTTCGGCCACGGAAGGGCAAGTCGGAGACGAAGCGGTAGCGCACCGAGCCGTCCTGCGCGCTGATCAGGTTGCCGAGCTCGATCGACAGCGTGGCCGGGATCGGGACCGCCCCCGGCTTGTCGCGGTAGTCGCGGCCGGCGGTGGTGACTTCGCCGTGGGCTTGCAGGATGCGGCCGACCACGTCGCGGGCATAGTAGCCGCGCATGGTGTCGATGATCGTGCCGATCTCGCTGGCCTGCAGCCGCAGGGAGCGTTCGGACAGGTTGCGCAGATCGAGCCAGACGGCGAGAGGCAAGCCGATCAGGCCGAGCAACACCGCCACGACCAGCAGTGGTGCGATCGCCCGCTGCTGCCGGACCGCGCTCGCGGTCAGCCCCGACATGCCACCATCGCCCCGTTCTCCGCCCGGCCTTCCTGTCGGCGCGCCGACCGTAACGGATTGTCCGGGCTAGGGCGTGAGTTTCCTCACCTGCTCAGTCGATTTCGAGCCTGTCCTTCACACGAGCTGGTGACGCGGCAGGCCCGGCGGCAGCTCGACGTTCAGCTCGAGGATCGACATCTGCTCGCCCCGCTCGATGTCGACGCGGACCTTTCTGGAGTCGATCTCGACATATTTCTTGATCACCTCCAGGATCTCGCGCTGCAGCAGCGGCAGGAACTCGAACCCGCCGGCCCCCTTGTCGTGAGCGATCACGAGCTGGAGCCGCTGCTTGGCCGTGTCCGCCGAGGGCGGGCGACGGTTCAGCCCAAGCAGATCGAGCAGTCTCACGCCGTCCTCCGGAACAGCCACTGGACGAAGCCGCGCTTCGCCGGCGCCACGAACCGCATCTCGAGCTGCTCGCCCGCGAGCCGCTTGACCGCGTCGGTGTAGGCCTGGCCCGCTTTCGAGCGCTCGTCGAGGACCACCGGCATGCCGACATTGGAGGCCTGGAGCACGGCGTCGTCCTGCGGGATCACGCCGAGCAGTGGGATCGCCAGGATCTCCAGCACGTCCTCGACCTTGAGCATCTCGCCCTTCTCGACCCGCCCCGTGTCGTAGCGGGTGAGCAGGAGATGCTGCTTGACCGGCTCCTCGCCGCGCTCGGCGCGCCGCGTCTTGCTGTTGAGGATGCCGATGATCCGGTCGCTGTCGCGGACCGAGGAGACCTCGGGGTTGGTCACCACGACCGCCTCGTCGGCGAAGTAGAGCGCCATCTGCGCGCCGCGCTCGATGCCGGCGGGGCTGTCGCAGACGATGTAGTCGAACTCGAGCTTGAGCTCCTCGAGCGCCTTCTCGACGCCGTCCCGGTCGAGCGCGTCCTTGTCGCGGGTCTGCGAGGTCGGCAGGACGTAGAGATTCTCGACCCGCTTGTCCTTGATCAGCGCCTGGTTCAGCCGGATGCCGTCGTTGATCACGTTGATGAAATCGAACACGACCCGCCGCTCGCAGCCCATGATCAGGTCGAGGTTGCGCAGGCCGACGTCGAAGTCGATCACGACGGTCTTCTTGCCCAGGAGCGCCAGGCCGGTGGCGAGGGCCGCGGCGGAAGTGGTTTTTCCGACCCCGCCCTTGCCGGAGGTGACCACGATGACTCTAGCCAAATTCTCCTCCTCCTGCCGGAGCAGCCACCCGCACCCGCGGGCTCAGGACAATGTCTGGATCACCAGCCGCTCGTTCAAAAGCTCGACGCGGGCACGCCGGCGCTGGTGCTTCTGGTCGATCTCCTCGGCCACCAGATGGACCCCGGCGATCGACAGCAGCTCGGCCTCGAGCTGGTCGCAGAAGATCATGGCGGACTCGTCGCCCTCGATGCCGGCGAAGGCGCGTCCGCGCAGGGTGCCGTAGACATGGATGTGGCCCGAGGCCGCGAGCTCCGCACCGGCGCTCACCGGCGCCAGCACCACGAGGTCGCCCTGGACCACGATCTGCTGCCCGCCGCGCACGGGCTCGGCGACCACGCGCGTCGGCTGCGGGAGTGGCTGGAGACGGGGCGGCGGCACCACGGCGCTCGGCCTGGACGGGGGCGGCTCGACGTTCGGCCGCGGCGGGCTCCCGGCGCCGAAGATCGCGAGGCCGGCGGCGAGTGCTGCCTCGTTCCACGCCTCGGTGCCGTTCTGGATGCCGACCGGCATCAGCCGGCGCTGCCGCAGATGCTCGACGAGCAGGCCCAGATCCAGCGGCTGGCGGGCGGCGATGGCGCCGACGTCGAGCACGATCGGTGCATCGCGGAAGAAATCGGGCGAGTGAGCGATCTTGTCGACCAGCAACGGGATGAAGTTCGCATCGTCCGGCTCGAGCAGCCGCAGTGACAGGACGGTTTGCAGGGAGCCACGTACCTGGAACGGTACCTGCCGGACTTCGAGCGATGTTTTCTCTGCGGCGACTGTTGCCACCTGATCACTCTACGCTCAGCGCTCCCGTCAGCCGCGCTATCGGGAGCGATCTATCGGACCTCGGGACGACCACAAGATCTTGTGGTTCGGGGCAAGCCGGTCCCGTCTATACGGTAGCCGGTGAACTACTAGCAATTTTCGCGCGCAAGGCAAGCAAGATCGCGCAGGCACCCCAGTTATCCCCAGGTCGATAATGCCTCCAGCGCCCGCCGCGCCAGCGCCGCCTTGCGCTCGTGCTTCGGCGTTCCTTCGGGCGGGGGCAGGAACAGGCCGAAGTTCACGTTCATGGGCTGGTAGGTCTCGGCCGACGCGCCGCCCGTGATGTGGGCGAGCAGCGCACCGTGCGCCGTCTCGGCCGGCGGCGGCACCGGCACCGCGCCCAGGGCCTCGGCCGCCGCGAAGCGGCCCGCCAGCAGGCCGACCGCGGCGCTCTCGACATAGCCCTCGCAGCCGGTGATCTGGCCGGCCAGGCGCACATGCGGCGCCGCCTTCAGGCGCAGGGTGCGGTCCAGCAGGCGGGGGCCGTTGACGAAGGTGTTGCGGTGCAGCCCCCCCAACCGTGCGAACTCGGCGCGCTCCAGGCCGGGGATCAGCCGGAACACCCGCACCTGCTCGGCATGCTTCAGCTTGGTCTGAAAGCCGACCATATTGTAGAGTGTTCCCAATGCGTTGTCCTGCCTGAGCTGAACCACCGCATGAGGTCGCCGACCGGTGCGCGGATCGGTCAGGCCGACCGGCTTCATCGGCCCGAAGCGCAGGGTCTGCGGCCCGCGCCCGGCCATCACCTCGATCGGCAGGCAGCCCTCGAAGAAGGGCGTGCTCCTCTCCCAGTCCCGGAACTCCGCCCGGTCCGCGGCCAGGAGCGCGGCCAGGAACGCGTCGTACCGCTCCCGGTCGAGCGGGCAGTTGATGTAGTCGGCCCCGCCGCCGCCCGGTCCGACCTTGTCGTAGCGCGACTGGAACCAGGCGGTGTCGAGATCGATCGAGTCGCGATGCACGATCGGCGCGATGGCGTCGAAGAAGGCGAGCTGCTCCTCGCCGCCGACGCGGCGGATGTCCTCGGCCAGCGCCGGCGAGGTGAGCGGGCCGGTGGCAACGATCGCCGCTCCCCAGGCCGCGGGCGGCAGGCCCGGCACCTCCTCGCGCACGATCTCGACCAGCGGCTCGGCCGCCAGCGCTTCGGTCACCGCGGCCGAGAATCCGTCGCGGTCGACCGCCAGGGCACCGCCGGCCGGCAGCTTGTGGCGGTCGCCCATCGCCAGGATCAGCGAGCCGAGCCGGCGCATCTCCTCGTGCAGCAGGCCGACCGCGTTGCCCATGGCGTCGTCGGAGCGGAACGAGTTGGAGCAGACCAGCTCGGCCAGCCGGTCGGTCTTGTGCGCGTCGGTGCGGCGGACGGGCCGCATCTCGTGCAGCAGCACCGGGACGCCGCGCCGGGCGAGCTGCCAGGCGGCCTCGCTGCCGGCGAGACCGCCGCCGATGACGTGGACGGGTGCGGGCATGGAGCCCGGGCCGCTGGTGGTGGGACGGGGCAAGGCTTCTAGCCCAGCTGGTCTCGGCGATCCAGAGCGCCACAGCGGACGGCGCATCGCACCGAATGTGGCAAACGACACCTACGGGCGGGCACACCCGTGCGCAACGTAGGCTTCGGGCGGATGTTCCGCCAAGACGGATGCTCGGGGAGCAATGAGATGTTCCTCTATGTTCTGACCTTCGTCGCGTGCCTCGGCTCCGGCACCGGCCGCTGTGACACCGTCCACATCCCCTGGGACGGCACGCTGATGCAATGCATGATCTTCGGCCAGCACGCCGCCGCGCAGTGGACCAACGAGCATCCCGGCTGGGCACTGCGGCGCGGCTGGCGGTGCGAGAGTGGGCGCAGCGCGTGAGCCGACCGTAGATTGCTACCGGACCGTGTTTCTGGCACCCTATCGCCAATTGATCGACTGCCAAGGTTGCTCTGCTTTGTTCTCAGCGCGACCGGAAGGAGGCGCGCTTGTCGGTGTCGCGGCTGTTTCTTTCCTACCACCGCCGGGCCAAGTGCGATTCGGCCCTCGCCGCCTACCTGCGCGAGGAGCTCGCTGCTGCGGATTGTGATGTATTCATCGACCTCGACATGGCGGTCGGCACCGATTGGTCGCAGGAGATCGCCGGCCAGATCGACGCCTGCGACTGCCTGATCGTCCTCCTCTCGGCCGACACGGTCGAGTCCAGGATGGTGATGGCCGAGGTCCGCCTCGCCCATCACCGCCGAGCCCGCGACGGCAGGCCTGTGATCCTGCCTGTCCGCGTCAACTATACCGGCGCTCTTGGCTACGAGCTCGGTGCCTACCTCGACCCCCTGCACCATGAGCTCTGGCGTGGGCCGGCCGACAACGCCAGGGTCCGCGACCGACTGCTCGCTGCGGTACGCGCGGCAGCCGATGTGGGGAAGCCGAATTGGCCGCCTCCACCGGAAAGGAAGAGCGCTGTCGGGCGTAACGTGATCCTGGGGATCGGCGTCGTCGCGGCCATTGCTGGTGCATATGCACTTAGCCAGCCATGGCCAGAGCCGTCCCCCGAGACAATTAAGGCGGGACCCGAGCCAACCACACCACCGGCGATTCCGCATCAGGCGTCCTACACAGCA
>JBGAKU010000346.1:0-4956 GCA_044224255.1 Geminicoccaceae bacterium | reverse complement strand
TCCGAGCGGGAGCTGGTGACGCTCTACGCCGCCCTGCTCGGCCTCGGCTGCGGCCTGGCCGCGAGCGAGCTCGTGCGCATGGTGTCGGCCCTCGACGCCGACAGCGTTGGGCAGATGATGCTCAAGATCGAGGCCGATGGCCGCCTGCGGTCCGCCAACGACGCGGTGCTCCGCTGCATGCGCGACCACCGCCTCGCGACGCTCTGGGGGGCCGGCCTGTTCGCCTCGGCCGACATGATGAGCCTGGAGGCGACGCGTTACCTCTGGTCAGCGCGGCTCGACCCGCGGCGGCGGACCTACGCGGTCGGCACCTACGCCCACGTGCTCGACCAGTGGGGCATCCTCTACGACCAGCCGATCGTCCTGAACCGCCGCCAGGCGGGCCCGGCCATCGAAGGGGCGCTGCGCCAGCGGCAGGTCGACCGGCTCGAGCGCGTCGCCGTCGACACGCACGGCTTCACCCACGTCGCCATGGCGCTCGCCAAGCTCGTCGGCTTCGACCTGTGCCCGCGGCTGGCCAAGCTCAAACGGCGCAAGCTCTACCTGCCGAAGGGGCTGACGGGCTGCTCCGCCTCGCCACCTCGGTCAAGCACGGCTGGTGCTCGGCGACAGAGGCCCTCGACCGATACGGCTCGGCCACCCGCGGCGATCCCCTCCACGCCAGCGGCGACGCCCTGGGCAAGCTGCTCCGCACCCTTCATCTCTGCGACTACCTGAGCAACCCGGTGTTCCGGGCTGAGATCCTCGACCTTCTCCGCCAGGGCGAGGCCGTCCACAGCCTGCAGCGCGCCATCCACCACGGCCTGGTCACCGCCAAGCGCGGCCGCACCGCCGAGCAGCTCGACGCCATCTCGGGATCGTTGAGCCTGCTCGCGAACATCGTCATGGCCTGGAACACGCACCGCCTCCAGGACCAGGTCGACCAGGCCGCAGCCGACTACCCCGACGCCGTCATGAGCCGGATCACGCCGATCGGGCACAAGCACATCAACCTGCGCGGCGTCATGACCTTCGACCTGACCCGGCACGGACCGAGCCTGCTCGGCCGCACCGCCGCGGCCATCGGCGATCGGGCCGCCGGTGCGCAAAGCTGAGTTCCCCGCGAATTCAACGATTTAGGCCGGGCCAGTTCCCGTAAGCCGTTGATCTGCCATGGTTCCCTTAGCGTCACTTTTGGCCGGGCGGTTACGACAAGGCCAGCTTGAGCTCCTGGTGGTTGCGCTGCGGCCGCGCCTCGGTTTCGCCGGTGGCCGAGCGTCGGGCGATCGCCTTGTAGATGTAGGACACGCTGACCCGAAACCGCTCGGCCGCCGCCCTGGCCGGCATGCCGCCGTCGATCGCCGCCAGTACGCGGCTGCGCAGATCCGCCGAATAGCTCTGTCCGGATTTCCAAGCCATCACGCCACCTCGGTTCAGCCAGAAACCGAGAAGCATGAATCACGTCCTGGCATCTCCGTGAATCGGGAACAGATTCCGGTCAGATGGAAAATGCTCTAGTGCATGATCAGGCGAGCTCTTGTGCGAAGGGCGCGAGCAGCGGCGTCTGGTAGTAGGCACACAGACGCTGCTGGAGCTCGGTGCCGGTGAGTCTGCGCGCCGGCTCGACCACCGCGCTTGCCGTGCACCCACTTGGGCTCGATCGCATTCAGCCATGGGCTCTTGCTCGGCAGGCGGCAGACCAGCAGCCGGGAGCCGCATCCCACGCCCTTGACGGCACGGTTGTGCCCCTTGATCCAGGCACGCACCGCATGGCTGATGTGCCAGGGCGCATTGTCCAGACCAGCGCCAGGACCCGGACACCCTCAGCGGCGAGCTGCTCGGCCACCCAGGCCAGGAATGCACAAGTCACCGGGCTGACCGGCCGCCCGTCGACGAACCGCAAGAACATGCGTTCCTGCGCAGGCAGCCACAGCCCGTAGTAGGCCAGCGCCTTGGGATCGGGATCGGCGCGATCCGTGGCGTGCATGGCAAGGCATAGAGCCTTGCCCGCGGTCCAGGCGTGCAAGCCCGGCTGTACCAAGCGGGAGAACCAGACCTCGTCGGCAAAGCCGAGCGCCCGGCCCGGATGGCGCGTGGCCGGCCGGATCAGCCGGTCGCGGCGACTTCTATTAAGAGCGTACCCAGGGTCGGGGTTGGTCAGCCAGCGCTTGGCAGCTTCCAGCCCACCTCGAGGCGCAACAGCGCCTGGCGGATCGTCTCCGGCGACAGCACGCTCAAGCTCAGTCCCTGCTCGTGCGCGACTGCGCCAGCTGCGCCAGCGTCCAGCTGCTCTGGGCCACGCCAAAGGCGCGCGGCGACTGGTGCAAGATCGCGCGCAGCTGCTCCAGCCTGGCGCCGTCGAGCCGCGTGGCGGCGCTCTTGGGCTGCGACGAGCCGGCAGTCAGCGCGGCCAGGCCGCTCGCGTTGAAGGCGCGGATGGCGTTGCGCACGGTCTGCACGGCGCAGCACAAGCCCGCCGCGATTGCTGCCCCGAGGCGCTCAACAGCACAATCTGGGCCCGTCGGACCGTGAACGCGCTCCTGTTGCGCAGGCTGGCCTCGAACTGGGCACGCTCCGCGCTGCTCAGCTCACGAACGAAGATGAGTGGATGCATCCCAACCCGATGCAACCTCAGGCCCCTTCGCACAAGGCCTTCGCTGAAGATGCACTAGTGCCAGTGCTGCCGTTTCGAGGTCTGGCCGATGCCTGGGTTGAGGCAGTTGCTGGGATCGAGGTTCCTGTAGAAATCCTTCAGAACGGGCTTGGCTTGATAGAGATGGCCGACATTGTGCTCGGCCGGGTACTCGGCACCGCGCTCGTCCAGGAGCTTCCACATCCGGTGCTCCAGTTCGATCGGATCGTGGCCCTTGCGCACGATGTAGTCCTGATGGAAGACATGGCAGAAGAAGTGACCATAGTACATCTTGATCAGAATTGGCGCCGCGACTTCATCCGGTAGGATCTCGAACCAGTCGCGCTCGTTCCGCTTGAGGGCAATGTCGAGGGCCACGATGTCCTCGACCGTCTCGCGGTGCATGGCGCGGTAGCGCACGGCCGCCCCGGCCGCGGCGAACCGATGCAGGAACGCCTTCTGGCCTTCCTCGGGCGCGCACTCGAAGAAGTCGCCCTTGGCGGAGGGGAAGACGGAGGCGAGATGGCGCCGTGTCGCCTCGATGCCGGGGCCCGTGACCTTGAGCATCAGGTGATGCTCGTACCGGTTGCGATAGTCGGTCATCCGCTGCGGCAGGTGGCTCGGGAAGAGCCGGCCCAACGCCTGCATGAGCCTGTCGCTCAGATCCCGCGGCAGGAAGCGGAGCCGGCGGGCGAGCATGTCGAACCGCGCCTTCAGGGCGAAGAGGGCGGGCAGCCGGTCCGTGCCGAGATATTGGATCGCGAGGAACATGTCCTTGCCGTACCCGGCGGCGACGTCGAACGCGTCGCGGTGCATGTACTCGGCCGAGACCGGCAGGTTCGGAAGATTGGCCAGCATGTGGCGGCGGAGCGCGGTCAGCTCCGCGGTGTCGTTGGTTCCGACGTAGAAGACCTTCGTCTCACCTTCCTTCGCGAAGGTGTCCAGCCGGACGGCAAAGAGCGTGACCTTGCCGGCGCTGCCAGATGCTTCGAACAATCGTCTCGCATCCGCATTGAAACGGGCCGGGCTGTCGGCCTCGATGTCGCGGACGTGGTGCGCATACTCGTGGTCGGAGCAGAGGCGGCCGGGATCGTGGTCGATGTCGGCCGCGTCGTAGGCCTGCCGCTCGAGCCGGTCGAGGATCGTCTCGGGATCGTTGCCGAGCTGCACGCCGAGATGATTGATCAGGTGCAGCTCGCCGGCCTCGTCGACCCGTGCGTACAGGGCCATCTGCGTGAACGCCGGGCCGCGCTGGATCAGCGACCCGCCCGAGTTGTTGCAGATGCCGCCGAGCACCGAGGCGCCGATGCAGGACGAGCCGATCACCGAATGCGGCTCGCGGCCGAGCGGCCGGAGCGCCTTCTCGAGCTGATCGAGCGTGGTGCCGGGGAAGCAGATGACCTGCCGCCCCTCGTCGATGAGGTGGAGCTTCGCCATGCGCATCGTGCTGACGATGACGACATCCCGGTCGTAGTCGTCGCCGTCCGGCGTCGAGCCGCCGGTGAGCCCGGTGTTGGCGGCCTGCATGATGACGATCTTGTTGGCGGCCGCGCATTCCTTCAGCACCCGCCATTGCTCGACGAGGGTTCCAGGTCGCACGACGGCCAAAGCTCGGCCGCTGCCGAAGCGGAAACCGCTCCGGTAGCGGCGGGTGCGCTCCGGGCTGGTCAGGACCTGGCGCTTGCCGACGATCGCCTCGAGGCGGGCGATGAAGTGCGCGTTGCCGCCGGAAGGTTCGCGGGTCACGAGGGACGTGGTCGCCACGGTACAATCTCCTGATAAGTGTGCCGCATGCCCGGGGCCGCACGGCAGCGATGCCCGTGCAGCCCCGGATCGAGGTCAGGGTGAAGGGGCCACGACCGGCGTCGTGGCGGGAACCATGGCCGTGAAAGGTGGCAGGTAAGCCTGTGCCATGATCAGCAGGCCAACGAGCATGGCCAGCGCCAGCGAGTGGAAGAAGACGTAACGCAGGATGCTGCCTTCGTGCCCGTACCACTTGGTCGCGGTCGAGGCGACGACGATGCTCTGCGCGTCGATCATCTTGCCCATGACCCCGCCGGAGCTGTTGGCCGCCGCCATCAGCACGGGATTGATGCCGAGCTGCTGGGCGGTGATTTTCTGTAGTCCGCCGAACAGCACGTTGGAGGCCGTGTCCGAGCCGGTGACTGCCACGCCTAGCCAGCCCAGGAGCGTGCCGAAGAACGGGTAAAGCCAGCCGGTGCTCGCGAAGGCCAGGCCCATCGTGGCGTCAGTGCCCGAGTATCGCGTGACGTAGCCCAGGGCCAACATGCAGGCGATGGTCAAGAGCGAGTAGCGGATGAGATAGAGGGTCTTGCCGTACATCC
>JBGAKU010000345.1:0-4956 GCA_044224255.1 Geminicoccaceae bacterium | reverse complement strand
CGGGCCCCGGTCCTCGATCCTGGCCGTGGGCGCACCAAGACCGGCTACTTCTGGGCCATCGCCCGTGACGATCGCGGCTGCAACGGCAGCGATCCGCCGGCGGTCGTCTACAGCTATGCGCCCGGCCGCGGCGCCGACCACGCCATTGCCCTGCTGAAGGGCTTCGCAGGGATCCTGCAGACCGACGGCTATGGCGCCTACAAGACCCTGGTCGAGGCCGATCGAGCACGCGGGGCCATCGCCCTTGCCCATTGTTGGGCCCACGCCCGGCGCCGATTCTTCGAGCTGGCCAAGGGCGGGTCGGCGCCGATCGCCGAGGAGGCGCTGCGGCGCATCGCAGGGCTCTATGCCATCGAAGCCGAGATCCGCGGCCAGGATGCCGACACCCGCAAGACCATGCGCCAAGCGCGCAGCCGGCCACTGGCCCAGGACCTGAAGCTGTGGCTCGAGGTGCGGCTGACCACCGTCGCGGGCCGCTCACCGCTGGCCGAGGCGATCCGTTATACCCTTGCGCGCTGGGAGGGCCTCACTCGCTTTCTCGGCGATGGCCGCATCGAGCTCGACACCAACCCGGTCGAGCGGTCGATCCGGCCGATCGTCGGCGTTGGGTCATTGTGCCCCTCTTCTTCAAGCACCTGAGAATATTAGCAATTGCCCTTGCGCTGGGGCGCGATGCGGACCGCCTTTGCGCATGAGCGCGGCGATGACGGCGTCCCTGTCGAGATCCTTGATCTGGATCTGCCAGGGCGCACCCGGCACGACCTGCTCAGCGGGCAGTACACCATCTTGGATCAGTCGCCGGATGATGTGGCTGGTGACACCGAGCTTGGCGGCCGCCTCGCGCATGGTAAGCCATTCACTGCCCTTCTCCGCCGAGCGGAAGGCGTGCATGCCGTGAACCTTGCGGATCGAGCCGACGCGGTGCGCCGTCCAACTCTTGCCCTGGCCGGTGCGCACGCCCATGCGGTTCAAGGTGGCGGCGATATCAGCGTCAGAGAATCGCGTCGCCATGCGCGCCATCATGGCGAGGGCGGCCTCAGGCGTCCGGCAGCCATGCTCGCCTGTCTTCGGCTTGCGGACGCGCAGCTGCGAATGTTGGCCGCCCCGCCAGTGGATCGTCAGCACCACCTCCCGTGTCGCCTCGTCGACATCGGCGATGATGTCGGCGACCAGTGCCCGGACCAGCTGCTGGCGCGTGCGGGTGGTGACGCCTGGTGCGGACCACGCCCTGGCGAGGTCCACAGCCAGACCGCCAAAATCGGGCATCGACGTCGCGGGTTTGGACGCATCCAGCGCCGCGAGACGCGCGCGACAGGCCTCCACGCGCTGCAGCGCGGTCTCCCAGTGCTTCTCGAGCTGCGCGGCGATGAGGCGATTCTCCGGATCGCAGGCGGCATAGCGCCGCTCGGCAAGCGAGGCGTCGTACTCGGCCTGCTGCAGGTCGAGCTCGGCGACGCGCCGGCGCTCGGCCTCTCCTTCCCGGTGCATCCGCTCGGCCTCCAGTGCCGCTTCGATGGCCATCGGCTCGACCACGCGCACTATCTCCGCCGCGATCGCGGCGTCCACGCGGGAGCCGCCGAAACCGAGACAGCGCGGCAGACCGAGCATGAGATTGGGCCGGTCGCAGCGATAGGTCGGGCGACCGGGCGGCGCACCCGTGTAGGCCACCGCCAGCCCGCGGCCGCAACGCCCGCAGGTAAGCAGCCCCGACAACAGCGCCCGACCACCCCGGCCGGACTTCTGTCCACCAACCCGCCCATAGGTGTTGGCGGCGAGCAGCGCCTGGTTCCGCTCGTACTCCGGCCAGTCGATGTAGCCGTCGTGATGCTCGCGGATCAGCACGTCCCAGTCCTCGGCAGCCTTGCCGTGGCCGTAGGACTTGCGCGCCCGTCCGTCGACCACCGCGATCCGCTTCTCGCTTTTGCCATAGACGTAAGCGCCGGCGTAAAAGGGGTTCTTCAGGAGCCCGATCACGTTGCGGTAGCGGATCGGCGTCCAGTCGAAGGATGTCAGTCGCTTGCCGTCGGAGGGCCGCGGGAAGAAGAGACCGTCTGCAACCAGCGACAGGTGCGTCTGGCGCGCGCTGCCGAGCTGGCGGAACCGCTCGAACACCCGTCGGATCGCCTGCTGCAGGCGAATGTCCGGATCGAAGCCGAGCCCGACCTCGCGATGCCAGACATAGCCGATCGGCACGCTGATCCGCAGCTCGCCCCGGCGGGCCTTCGCCCGGGCGGCGTCGAGCATGCGCGCGCGGATCACGCCAAGCTCGAACTCGCTGATGCTGCCCTTCATGCCAAGCAGCAAACGATCGTTTGGGCGGCAAGGATCATAAACGCCATCGAGGTCGATGACCCTTGCCTCGACCAACCCGCACAGCTCGAGCAGGTGATGCCAGTCCCGGCCATTGCGGGCCAGGCGCGATGCGTCGAAGCACAGCACAGCGCCAATCTCGCCTGCGCAGAGCGCGGCGACGAGCTTCTCGAAGCCGGGCCGGGCGACCATGCCGCTCGCCGAGCGGCCGAGATCGTCGTCGATCACCTCGACCGTCCGGAAGCCACGGCGTCGGGCAACGTCGACCAGCTCATACTGGCGCCGCCGACCCTCGGTGTTGGCCTCGACCTGGGCCTGTGTCGACTGCCGCACATAGACCACCGCCTTGCGTTGGAGGATCGCCGGCGGGAGGATCTCACTGCCGGTCATCGTCCCGCTCCTCGTCCGTTGCGACTCCGGCCGCTTCCGCCAGCAAGATCGCCAGGCAGGTCACGGCCTGCCGCCGATCGTGCGGGTTCATGCCGCGCAGCCGCGTCGAGTCCAGGGCGATCAGCAGTTGTTCGGGCGGCGAAGGCCTCGTTCGTGGATCCTGCATCGGGCTGCTCCCCTCTGGCGATGTCGCCAGAACAGCTTCGACGGAAGCTGCGCCGCTTCAGAAGGTCGTCGAGGTCATGCAGCGCCGCCAGGGATACACGCGGCGCACCGATCTCCATACCGACACAGGCCGATGCGTCGAGCATCCATGCGGCCACCACCGTCACGACGCCGGGCAACACCTCGACGTGGACGAACCGACCCGCCTTACGGTTGTCGGTCCGCTCGATCCGGACCCGACGGCCGAACAGTGCATGCCAGCGATAATGGACGACAGCGTACTGCCCGACATGGGCAGAATGGACGGGTGATGGCGCTGAATCGCAAGAACGCCCTGTTCGCCGGCTCCGACGAGGGTGCTTCATGCTGCTCATCTCATCATGTCATTGATAGATCGAGTAGATCTTGCTGGCGGTTGTCAGGGGGCGGGCGCCGCGACCGCCGTGCATCGGCTTGTCGGCGTATGCCATCTCGCTCGAGATCGGATCGGCGAATGATCCAGGGAGCGCCTTTGCAGTGTTGGTTCGCCGCCAGAGCGCCCTCGGCGATGAGGCGGCGGATGGTCGACGTGCTCACGGCGAGGGCCGCCGCGGCCTCGTCGAGTGTCGCCTCGCCGCGGTCGGCGCGCTCGCCTTCGCGGTAGAGGGCGATGCCATACGGACGGCGCAGGGAGCAAACACGCCCCCGCGTCCAGCTGTTGCCGTGGCCGGTCGACTTGCCCGATCGGTTGAGCACCGCGGCGATTGTCTCGTCGGGCATCTGGCGTGCCAGGGCACGAACGAGATCAACCACCTCCGCGTCGGTGGTCCATCGCGTCTGACCGGCACGGTTCCGTTTCACCGTCAGACGGGTGTGGTCGCCGCCCTGCCAGTGGACGATCAGCTCCAGCGTGTCGCCGACGGTGTCGACGATGATCTCCGAGATGACCGTACGAATGATCTTCTTGCGCCTCTCCGGCGTGGTGCCGGGGCTGTCCCAAGCGCGGGCGAGGTCCTGACCGAGCGTCATGAGCTGCTCGCGGTCGGCCCCGGTCAGGGCCGGCGCCTCGTCGGCGTCGAGCCGCTCGATCTCGAGCTCAAGATCGCGCACCGCGACCAGGCGCTCGTTCCATCGCCGCTCCAGCTCGCCGGCCACCAGGCGGTTCTCCGGGTCGGTGGCATCATATTGGCGCTGCACCCTGGCGGCCTCGTAGCGAGCTTGCTGGAGGGCCAGCTCGAGCTGATCTTTCTTCGCGGAGCGCTGCTGGCTGCGCGCTTCGATCGCGGCCAGTGCCGCCTCCACGCCCAGGGGCTGGAGCCTGGCCAGCACTTCCTTGGAAAGAACCCGGTCGACGCGCATCCCGCCGAAGGTGATGCACCGCGCCGCAGCGAGTTGATTGAAGGCGCCCACGCACTCGTAGCGATAGGTCTGGCCATAGCGGACGCGGAGCTTCTTGCCGCACCGGGCGCACCGGAAGAGGCCGGGCAGCAAGGCCTCTCCAGGGCGAACAGCGCCCCGGCTCATGAACCGCTTGCCGTTGGCGTTGTCGGCAATCAGCCGTTGGTTCCTCTCGAACTCGGCCCAGGAAATGTAGCCCTCGTGATGGTCGCGGAGCAAAATCTCCCAGTTGCGCCAGTCGCGCTGCATGCTCCTGACCACCCGCTTGCGCCCGTTCTCGATCGTCACGCGCGCCGTCCGGCGGCCGAAAGCGTAGGCGCCCGCATAGACCGGGTTGGTCAGCATGTGGTGGACCGTCGGATAGACGGGCAAACGCCAGATGATCCGACCACCAGTCGCGGCATCACCCAGGGCCGGCAAGAAAATCTTCTCCTGCCTGCACCACACCAGGACCTGGCGGATGGTCTGAATCTCGGCGAACTTGCGGAAGATCAGCAGGACGGTCTCTTGGACGCGTCGATCCGCATCCTTCTCGATGCGGTCGCCGCTGGCCTTCACATAGCCGACCGCCACGGTGAGGAAGAGCTCACCGCGGCGCGCCTTCTGCTTCATCGCCTCGATCGAGCGTTGCCGAAAGACAGACAACTCCATCTCGCTCATCGTGCCCTTCATGCCGAGCAGGAGCCGGTCATTGGGTGAGGTCGGATCATAGAC
>JBGAKU010000018.1:0-36303 GCA_044224255.1 Geminicoccaceae bacterium | reverse complement strand
CTGAGCCGGCAGGTCAAACCCTGCGTTGCCGGGCGCCGCGGATTCAGGATGCCGCTGCGGCCTCCGCCTGGATCACGCGGTAGGGCGATCGGGTTGCCAGGATCTCCTGCAGCCGGAAGCCGGCTTCGGCGAGGAGGCCGCGGAACTCGCTCGCGGTCCGCTCGCGGCCGGTCAGGACGGCCATCATGTGCATGTCGGTCAGGAAATCGACCGGGTCGGCCGCGTCGCCCTCGGCACCGAGTTCGGGTAGGACCCGCTCGACGACCACGAGACGGGCACCCGTCGCCATGGCGGCGCGGCAGCGCCGCAGGATCGAGCTGGCGCGCGCGTCGTCCCAGTCGTGCAGGATTTGGCTCAGGACATAGACGTCGCCCCCGGTCGGCACGTTCTCGAAGAAGTCCCCGACTTCGGCCCGGCACCGCGCCGCGACACCCGCCCTCTCCAGCAGCGCGGGCGCACCCGCAACCACGTGGCTGCGGTCGTAGAGCAGGCCCGAGAGACCCGGATTGGCATTCAGCAAGGCGGTGAGCAGGCCGCCATTGCCGCCGCCCACGTCGACCACGAGCCGAGCCCTGGCGAGGTCGAGCGCCTCGGCCACCGCGGCATGGCGGTCGTCCGGGCTGTGGCGCTGAAAGGCGTCGAACACCGCCGCCTCGTCGGGATGGTCGCGCAGATAGTCGAAGATCGGCTGGCCGAGGGCCGCCTCGAAGGGGCAGCCGCCGGTGCGGAGCGCATGATCGAACGAGCCCCAGGCCGCCCAGGTGCCTGGCGATGCCCAGTAGCGGGCCGCGTAATGCAGCGTCGGAGCTGCGTCGCGGCGCAACCAGCCCGAGCGCGCGGTCTGCGACAGACGCCCGTCCGCATCCAGGGCGAAGATGCCGAAGGCGGCAAGGGCACGGCACAGCCGCAGCAGAACATCCGGGTCCGCACCCGCTTCCGCCGCCAGCTCCCGCACCAGCCGTGGCCCCCCGGCGATCCGATCAGCAAGGCCCAGCTCCGCCGCCTTCGCGACCATGACGGTCAGCTGAAAGCCGCGCAGCATCATGCGCATGGCCGCGAGATCGGCGTTTGCCCCTTCGGTCATCTGCTCCCCCGCGGCTAGTAGCCGAGTGCCAGCCCGTCCTTGCGCGGGTCCGAGCCGCCGATCAGGACGCCCCGCTCGCGATCGATCACGATCGCCTGCCCGCCGCCCAGGGGCGTGCTGCGGTCCAGCAGACGGTGGCCGCGCGCGATCAGCCCCAGCCGCGCGGTGCGATCGATCCCGGCCTCAACCTCGATGTCGGCCGGATAGGGCATGAGCCGCGGCGCATCGATTGCCGCCTGCGGGTCCAGGCCGTCGTCGATCAGCCGGGTCAGCAGGTGGGTCTGACCGACCGGCTGGTAGTGCCCGCCCATCACGCCGAAGCTGCACCAGGCCTCGCCGCCACGGAACGCCATGCCGGGGATGATCGTGTGCAGCGGGCGCTTGCCCGGCGCCACCGTGTTCGGATGGTCGGGATCGACCCGGAAGGCCCGGCCGCGGCTGTGGAACAGCACGCCCGTCTCGGGACAGACCAGCCCCGAGCCGAAGCCGTCGAAGATCGAGTTGATGAACGAGACCGCGTTGAGGTCGCGATCGACGACGGTGAGGTAGATCGTATCCGGGTGCGGCTCGAGCAGATGCGGCGGCAGCCCGGTCATCGCCCGGTCGGGATCGATGTGGTCAGCCAGCGCCCGCGCATAGGCCTTGTCCAGCAGCCGGTCCACGGGCATCTCGGCATGGGCCGTGTCGCACAGCACGAGATCCCGGTCGCGGAAGCCGATCCGGGCGGCCTCGACCAGCAGGTGCAGCCGGGCCGCCGTATCCTGCCCCAGCGCCGCGAGATCGAACTGCTCCAGGATGTTGAGCATCTGGAGCACGACGAACCCCTGCCCGTTGGGGGGACACTCGTACACCTCGGTGCCACGGTAGCTGGTGTGGATCGGCTCCACGAACTCGGCCGCAGCCTCGGCGAAGTCGGCCTCGGTGTGCACGCCGCCGAAGCCCCGCAGCGCCGCCACCATCCGGCTCGCCAGCTCCCCTTCGTAGAAGGCGCGGGCACCGCCCTCGGCGATACGCCGCAGCGTGCGCGCCAGGGCCGGAAACCGCAGCAGCTGCCCCGCCTCGGGCGCTCGGCCGCCGGGCAGATAGTAGTCGCGCCCTGCCGGCGAGACCGCCAGCGCCGCCCCGTCGCGGCCCCAGTCGAGCGCCACCCGCGGCGTGATCGGGAACCCGTCCTCGGCGTAGCGGATCGCCGGCCGCAGCAGCTCGTCCATACCGCGCGTGCCGTGCGCGTCCAACAGGGCCTGCCAGCCCGCGATCGCCGTCGGCACGGTGACGGCGTGCGGGCTGTCGGCGGTGATCGCGGTCATCCCGACACCGAGCAGATGCTCGACCGTCAGCGCCGCGGGCGCCCGCCCGGAGCCGTTGAGCGCGACCACGCCGCCGGTGGCCGGGGCGTAGAGCACGAAGCAGTCGCCGCCGATGCCGGTCATGTGCGGCTCGACCACGCACTGCACCGCGGCCGCCGCCACGGCCGCGTCGACCGCATTGCCGCCCGCCCGGAGCACATCGAGCGCGGTCAGCGTCGCCAGGGGATGCGAGGTCGCTGCCATGCCGTGCTGGGCATAGGCCGTCGAGCGGCCCGGCAGCTCGAAATCGCGCATGCGGCCTCCCCTTCATACGAGCGGGCTCACCCTAGCGCCGCCGAGCCCGCTGTCACCATCCGACCCGCCCCGTCAGGCGCGGTGGTAGGGGTGCCCGGCGAGGATGGTGGTGGCGCGGTAGAGCTGTTCGGCGAGCATCGCGCGCACCAGCCGGTGTGGCCAGGTCTGGCGCCCGAAGGCGAGCTGCAGCCCGGCGGCGGCGCGGACCCGCTCGTCCAGCCCATCGGCGCCGCCGATCAGGAACGCCGCAGTGCGATGCCCCTGGTCGCGCCAGGCCTCCAGCCGATGCGCGAGCTCGGGGCTGGTGAGGTCGCGCCCCCGCTCGTCCAGGACGGCGAGCGCGGCGCCTGCGGGCACGGCGGCGAGCAGAAGCTCCGCCTCGGCCGCCTTCCTGCGGTCGGGCGGCACCGAATCCCTGGCCTGCACCTCGACCAGCCGCATGGGCCACGCGCAGCGGCGCGCATAGTCGGCGAACAGCGTATCGGTGGCCGTGTCCCGGCCGCGGCCGACCGCAGCCACGAGCAGCTCCAAGCGGCGTCAGCCCGGCGGGGCGGCCGCGGCACGTCGAGGTGGCGCCACTGACCAGAGCTTCTCGATGTCGTAGAACGACCGGGTCTCGGCCCGGAACAGGTGCACCAGCACGTCGCCGGCGTCGATCAGGATCCAGGACGCGGTTGGATCGGCCAGCCCCTCGGCGTGCGCCTCCGGCTTGCCGGCCGCCTTCAGCCGCTCGATCAGGTTCTCCGCCATCGAGGCGATGTGCCGTGTCGAGGTGCCGGTCGCGACCACCATGAAGTCGGCGATGGTGGTCTTTCCGTCGAGATCGACGACCGCGGGGTCGAGCGCCTTGTCGTCGTCGAGAGAGCGGGTGACGAGCTGGAACAGCTCGCGGTTGGGGGCGGCATGGGCTGCGCCGGGCAACTCGGGCTCGGAAATGACCGCGGTCTCCTCGGCCGGCCTCATCCCGCCGCCGCCCACCGCTCGGCCCGGATCGCCGTGGCCGAGGCGGGATGCGGTCGGATCCGCACGAACACCCAGGCCGGCGGCGGGTGCGTCGGCAACGCGTCGGCACGATCCTCGGCCAGACGGTCGCACGCGAACGCCCGGGCCACCGGACCTGCCAGCGCCGCATGAGAATAGGGATGGCGATCGAACACCGCAACCGGGCAGCCGGCCAGGATGCCGTGCCACCGCCACCATCGCGGCAGCTGGGCCAAATTGTCCGCACCCATCAGCCAGACGAAGCGATAGCCCGGCCACGCGGTGAGCCGTGCCAGCGTGTCGGCCGTGTAGCGCGTGCCGAGCCGCGTCTCGAGCGCCATGACCTTGAGCCGCGGGTGCCGCACCACCGCCTGCGCCCCGGCCAGGCGCTCGGCCAGCGGCGCCATGCCCCGCGCCGCCTTGAGGGGGTTCTGCGGCGAGACCAGCCACCAGACTTGGTCGAGCCGCAGCCGCTTGAGCGCTTCCAGGCTGACATGGAGGTGCCCGTCATGGGCGGGATTGAACGAGCCGCCGAGCAGGCCCACCCGCAGCGCCGACCGCGGGCGCTCCGGCTCGGGCGACGCAGGTGGCCGCAGAGACACCACCGGCCGACGCAGGCTCGGCGGCTGGCACAGCGCCGTCATCAGCCGGGTCGCACCTGCCCTGCCCCGCGCACCAGATATTTGTAGCTGGTGAGCTGCTCGACCCCGACCGGGCCGCGCGCGTGGAGGCGGCCGGTGGCGATCCCGATCTCGGCGCCGAAGCCGAACTCGCCACCATCCGCGAACTGGGTGCTCGCATTGTGCAGCACGATCGCGCTGTCGACCTCGCGCAGGAACCGCGCCGCCGCCGCCGCGTCCGCCGCCACGATCGAATCGGTGTGGTGCGAGCCGTAGCGGTTGACGTGGGCGATCGCCTCCTCGAGGCCGGCCACCGTCCTCACCGCCAGGATCGAATCGAGATACTCCGTGTGCCAGTCCTGCTCGGTCGCAGGCGTCGCGCGGGGCTCGAGCGCGCGCACCGTCTCGTCGCCGCGGATGGCGCACCCGCCCTCGATCAGCGCTTCCACCACCGGCGGCAGCAGCCGTTCCGCCGCGGCCGCGTCGACCAGGAGCGTCTCGGTGGCGCCGCACACCCCCGTCCGGCGCAGCTTGGCGTTGACCGCGATCGCCACGGCCATCGCCGTCTCGGCCGAGGCGTGCAGGTAGGTGTGGCAGTTGCCCTCGAGATGCGCCAGCACCGGCACCCGGCTCTCGGCCATTACCCGCTCGATCAGCGAGCGACCACCACGCGGCACGATCACGTCGACATGCTCGGCCATGCGCAGGAGGTGGCCCACCGCGGCGCGGTCGGCCGTCGGCACCGCCTGGATCGCGGCCATCGGCAGCCCGGCCGATCGCAGCCCCTCGCCCAGCGCGGCCATGATCGCCGTCGAGGAATGGAAGCTCTCCGAGCCGCCGCGCAGGATCGCCGCATTGCCGGCCTTGAGGCACAAAGCACCGGCATCCGCGGTGACGTTGGGGCGGCTCTCATAGATGATGCCGACCACGCCGAGCGGCACGCGCACCCGGGCGATGTCGAGCCCGTTCGGGCGCGTCCAGCGTGCCAGCTCCGTGCCCACAGGGTCTTCCAGCGCTGCGACCGTCTCGAGCCCCTCGGCCATCGCCGCGACCCGCTTCGGGTTCAGCTCGAGCCGGTCGAGCAGCGCTCCGCTCAACCCCTTGGCCCGCGCCGCCGCCATGTCGCGCGCATTGGCGGCGAGGATCGTCTCGGTCCCCTGCCGCAGCGCCGCTGCTCCGGCTGCCAGCGCCGCGTCCTTCGCCGCGCGCGGGGCGAGCGCCAGCTCCGCGGCAGCCGCCCGCGCGGCCTCGCCCAGGGCCAGCATCTCCCGCTCGAGCGGGTCCTTGAGAACGGTCGCCATCGCCTCTCGCCTCGTTCTGAGGACCCGCTTCTAGCAACCCCCGCGCCACGGGCCAAGGCGGGCTTGCCGCCGGGCCGCGACGGCGTACCTTCTGGCCGGTCGGGAGGCAGCCAAGAGGTCGCGCCATGATCGGCAACACCAGCGAGCGCTGGGGCAGCGTGCAGATCGGCCTGCACTGGCTGATCGTGGCCCTGATCCTGATCCAGGTGCCGGCCGGCTGGGGGATGGTGAGCGCGAGCCCGGGGGCGCTGCAGAACTTTCTCTACAACGTCCACAAGAACGTCGGCCTGATCGTCTTCACGCTCGCCGTGCTGCGCCTGGGCTGGCGCTGGGCGCATCCAGTTCCCGTCCTGCCGTCCGACATGCCCGCGTGGCAGCAGGCCATGGCGCGCGGCACGCATTTTCTGCTCTATGCGCTCTTGTTCCTGATGCCGATCACCGGCTTTCTGTACACGACCTTGTCGGGCTTTCCGGTCCCGCTTCTGATGGTCTGGGACCTCGCGCAGTACGTTCCCGTCGACAAGCCGCTTGGCGCCTCGTTCAAGCTCGTGCATCTCAGCCTGCAATGGCTGCTTTATCTTGTCGTTGCCCTGCACGTCGCCGGCGCGCTCAACCACCATCTGGTCCGCAAGGACTGGGTCCTGCGCCGCATGACCTCCTCGACGGCACCCTTGCGCATTTCGGGCTGACGGCTGCAGGGGCGGCGGCAAGCGCCGCCCCCATCCGCTCGTCTCACACCGCCGGTGGCGCCCGTCCGCGCATCATGTGCCAGACGAGGCTGACCAGCAGCAGGACCAGGAAGATCCAGAACAGGATCTGCGCGATTCCGACCGAGGCCGAGGCGATGCCGCCGAAGCCGAACAGTCCGGCAACGATGGCGACCACCAGGAATACCAGCGCCCAGTAAAGCATGAGCTCGCTCCGCTGATTCCGTTTCCCTATGCGGTGATCGCGGTAACACCCGTGCCACGGCTCAGGTTCCCGCCGAGCGCACGCGCCACCGCCGGTGGCGCCGTCCGGGCATCAGCAGCGATGGTCAACCGATAGTCATTGAGAACTCTCAGGAAATTCAATTCCCCGTCTGGCGACGCAATCGGTCGTGTCAGCGCGTATGCACGCTCAAAGCGCATTGTTTGGAATGAACGTTGAGCAGGCCCGTCCTTAGGGTGAACTGCACTCAATCTGGAACCTGAGATGCCCTCGACGATGACGATTAAATGCACAGCTCCAGCTATCCTCGCAGGATTGGCCGGAGCGGCCGTGGCAATGCTCGTCTCCATTGCCCCGCCGGCGGAGGCGGCCCCCTGGAAGTCCGGCGTGCGCAACAATAGCGCGACCACCTCGTTCGCGGGCTGGCGCGGCACCGGCCTCGGCGTGGTCTCCGGGTGGATCGAATGGAAGAGGGGCTGGTCCGGCATGTACTCCTATGTCAGCGGGACCCAGCCGCGCGTGCTGCGCGCCAAATCCTCCAACACCAGCTTCGGCCACGGCCTGTTTCCCCAAGGCGGGTCTCTCGCCGCCTGCGCGAGGGGCGAGTATGACGACGAGCAGCGCGAGGTCGCGCGCCGGCTGGCGAACAATGGCGGGGGAAACGCCGAGATCCGCCTCGGCTGGGAGGCCTCGGGCGACTGGTACCCCTGGTCGGCCGCCGGCAAGCCTGCCGACCAGTGGAAGTCCTGCTTCACCCGCGTGGCCAAGGCGATGAAGTCGGGTGCGCCGGGACTCCGGATCGGCTGGTTCATGGCCAAGAAGGGGCGGATCGACGTCCGCACCATCTACCCGGCCGATGCGCCGATCACCCATATCGGTATCAGCCACTATGACGACGAGCAGGCCCGGTTCGGCACCGAGACCTTCAAGGGCGGGCCCTGGGGGTTGCGCGCATGGGTAAATTTCGCACGCAGCAAGGGCAAGAAGTTCGCGATCGGCGAGTGGGGCGTCGGCCGGCGCGGGGACAACCCGAGATATATCGAGCAGATGCACGACTTCCTGCAATGGGCCGGCGGCTCGGTGGCGCACGAGGCCTACTTCAACACCGGATCCTATCAGCTCCACCCGAGCACGCGGCTGCCGAGGTCGGCTGAGACCTATCGCCGCCTGTTCTAGCACGCCGCAGAAGCAGCAGCCGCTCGCCGGCCCGTCGGGCCGGCGAGTCACACCTGTGCCGTCCACTCGGCACGAATGGGATCAACCCAAAAGACACACGAAGCACGCCGCATGATTGATGCCGGCGATTTCACTTGTCATCGATCCGACTCAATGTTGTCTCTAGTCCAAACCTAGCAAAGGAGATTATCAGGAGAATATACCACCTACAGATTTATAAGATTCGAAAAACATTCATCTCTAAGTTATGGACAAGACCATGATTACTTCCGCGGTCCGGATTGGACTCGCGTCCTTCTTGTCTGCGCTCATTTGGCTGCCGAACGGGGCACAGGCGGTCAGCGTGGTGGATCTCGGGACGGCCGCGGGCCTGCCGGCGGCAAAGCCGTCGAACGGGGCGAGCGCCGTCCTCGATTACGATGACGACGGTCTGCTCGACATCGTCTTCAGCACGCACGGTCAGGAGTGGCCGCTGCTGCGGCAGGACCCGGTCGGCAAGTTCACCCCGGTGCTGTCCGGGACCTTCGCCGCGCGCCAGGACCGTCACGGCTGCGCCTCGGCCGACTTCAACGGGGACGAGCGGCCCGATCTCTATTGCGTGCGCGGCGCCTGCAAGGGCGTCTGCACGATAAACTACCCCAACGAGCTCTACCTCCAGCGCGAGGACCTGACCTTCGCGAAGATCGCCGGAGCCTGGGGCGCCGCCGACCCGCACGGCCGGGGGCGCGACGTGCTGGCCTTCGACTTCGACCAGGACGGCGACATGGACCTCCTGGTCGCCAACGAGAAATCCATCACCTTCCCGACCGTCGGCAACCATCTGTGGCGGAACGATGGCGACAAGTTCGTCGAGGTCACTGGTACGCCGCTGGCGCACACCCGGGGCACGCTGAGAGTGACCGCGGTGCCGAAGGCGTCGGGCTACCCGGACGTGGTGATGCAGACCACCCGGCAGATCATCTACTACCGCAACGTGGAGGGTACGTTTCAGGCGGGTCGGGTGTTGGTGGGCACGGTGCCCTGGGATGTCGACGCGGCCGACCTCAACGGAGACGACCTCGCCGACCTCGTCATCGTGCGCGAGAAGCAGCTCGAGGTCCGGCTCAACGAAGGCAGCTTCGGCTTCGGCACGATCAGCTACAAGCTCGCCCTGACACTGGGGCGCGACGTGGCGTTGTGCGACCTCGACGACAGGCCGGGGCTCGACATCTACATCGTCCAGGGCGCGCGCCCGACCCATCAGGACATCGTCCTGCTCAACAGCGGCACCGGCAAGGCCTACACCAAGCTGGGCACGCCCAGGGTGGCGAAGGGGCATGGCGACGTCGCGACCTGCATCCCGGGCGTCTATCCGGGCTATCTCGGCGAGGCGGTCCTGGTCACCAACAACAAGTGGTTGAGCGGCGGCAGCGCCAAGCTCGGCCCGGCCCGGCTGATGCTCGTGAAGCCCTAGCCTGTCGTTTGGGGTCAGTCAGCGGCTGCGCCAGCTGCGCCTGGCAGAGACGAGGCACGCCCAAGCCTACGGCTCTGCCAGGCGCCCCGCTTCCGTGACCGAACCGGTCGCGCCGTCAGGTCTGCGTTGAGCCCACATGTCTGGGATCGAAGTTCGACGGCGCGGCAGGCTTCGCCTCGAAGGCGAATGGCCTGTCGCACAAGGTATACCGGTACCACGGCGCGTCATTCATGCGGCCGAGCTTGTGGCGCAGGCTGCCAAACGCGCCATAGATGAGCGGATAAGGCTGGCCGTGATAGCGCCTGAGAATGTCGAGCCATGCACGCGGTGTGGTACCGATATAGGACTTCATGTCCTCGACGATCTCGTCTTCCGTCATGAGCTTCACATTATCCGGCGGATCGCCGAGATCGGTCACCGCACTTTTGATGAACTCATCCGGGTTCCAATGGCCACCGAGCGGCTTGGTGCAGTCCATCCCGATCTTCGATGCGACGCCGGGCTCGGCGCACTTCGGATCGACCGTCATGGTGTTGCAGTCTTTGATCATGATCGTGTCGCGATCCGGCATGTACCGGAATGCCATCGCGGCGAGTACGGCCTGATCGTCCCAGATATCCACATCATCGTCGAACACCATGGCCACCTTGGGCAGACCCTGCTTTGAGCAGGTAAGCATCAACCCGAGGGCCTGCTTGGCATCGCCTGCGCCCAAGGGCCTGATCTTGGCGTAGGCAATATTCGAGAGGCCGCCGGCGGGGCTTCGCACCTCCACCACATCGATGCCGGCAAGCCGAAGCGCCCCATAAAGGTCCGCCTCGATGGCGGGCAGTTGCAGCATGTTGTCGGTATACCAAGGATGCATGCCGCCGATCGTGCAATGCTGGTAGATCGGGTTCTTGCGATAGGTCATCGCCTTTATTTTCAGGCGATAATTGTGCTTCATTCCCCCGCCGTACATGCCCGTAAATTCGCCGTACGGACCCTCGTCGAAATTGAGGCCTTCGAGTGCCATGAGCTCGCACTCGAGGACGATCTCGGCATTGGCCGGCACCACCACGTCGATGGTCTCGCATTTCACCATCTGCGCGGGAGCCCCATAGAAGCTGCCCAAAACCTCGAAATCGTCGGTGTCACCCGGCACGCCGACCAGAGCCGAGATCTTGTCCAGGGTCGGCCCCCCGATCACCATGGCAACCTCGAGATTCTGCCCTTTTGCCGCCGCTGCCATGGCATGAATACGCTGGCGGTGCGACGTACAGGTCATGTCGACCGACTTTTCATTCTTCGAGCGGAACATGGAGCGATAGATGCCCCAGTCATAAACTCCCGTATCAGGATGCTTGCTGATGAATAGATTGTCATTCGTATAAGCATGACCATCTCGGTCATGATGCAGGAACAGAGGCAGGCGAGTCAGATCAACCTCTTCGCCCTTTAAAATTACTTCCTTGCAGGGCGCCGTATCAACCAGCTCCCACTTGGTGCGAGACTTCGACCTTTCGACCATCTTGCGCCCAGTCTGCGTCCGATCGCACTCCATTGCCCAGGCGTACATGTTCTGATTCGAGTAGGCATTAGCGAGAACAGAAAACTCACAATCCTTGATCTTCTCGATCAGGACTGCCTTGGTCGGGTTTGCCTCGAGGGTCTTTGGAATTTGATCAACCCGGATTTCATCCGCGATCCGGACCAGAAAACCGGCTTGCTCCATGGCCTGCACGAACTGCGGAAGCGACTGCTGAGACGCCATGATCAAAGCCTCCGTTGCGCTTCAGGAAAAAGCCGGCTCCGCAACGCCAGACTCGACATGATTTCGCAAGTGATACATCAAAGCGCCCCAAATAGTGTTGCACTTGATGAAATTGGCTTTGTCGTGCGGCCAGCCGCCATGCGTGATGCGCACTCGAGTTCGCCCATCAGCCGCGGGAACGAACGTGAAATGTGCCGTGGTGCCGACCGAATCGCCTGGTCCCTTGGTGCAGGTCCATAGAATTTCTTCCGCATTGCTCGAATCGATCCGCCAGGCAAATTCGGGGCGGCCCCGATAGCGTAAGACCCACTCGGTTCCGGGCTCACCGTTCCCGTCCACCAGCGGAGTGTTCCATCCCCGCAAGCCGTCGGCGGTGGTAAGAGCGACCTCGATGCGTGCGGGATCCGCAGCGATGACGATCTCATGCTGCAACGAGTGTGTACCAGCCATTGCGTCCTCCCGCTACGGTAGTGAGATCCTGTTCCGAATAGCGCGCACCAGGCAAGTTCGGAGCGGTTTCAGGCCTCCATAGTGTGCCGATCTGGCATCGTCGAGACCCAAACTTCCCTGAGAAGCGAACAAAGCGCCGTGCCAATCAAGCAATGAGCGCATGCCCAGGCTGCCTTGGGGCGGGGACGGCGGCCGAGGACGGAGCAGGCCGGTCCGGCGCGGCCGCGATACGGCACTAAGAGCTTCTGTCGATGCCAGATTGGGAAATGAGCCTGGCGAGGACGCAACGACCCATCATGATCGTCACGCAGGCTACGGCGACACCAAGGCCGGCTTCCACCAATCGGTCAGCCAGCAAAGGGGGCCAAGGAAGATTGCGACCAAGATTGCTCATGCCGATAGCCAACGGTGAGATGAAAAAAAGCGCAATGGCGTAGCTGTGAACAATAAAAAGCTCTGCGATAGCCTGACAGCTCGCAATGATTATGATCAGGGCAGCGATGTTTGGCTTGGCCGAGAAGAGGAGCGCGGCAAAACATACACCCACGATCGTGCCGAGCGCCAATTGGGTCGTTCGCCGGATAGCATCAGTGGAGACAAGAGCAGGCATCAGCGCCGCGACCGTTATCGGTGCCCAGAATGGATGACCTATCTGCAGAGAAAGGGAGAGAAGCCACGCGCTCGTCACGCCAAGCGCAGCCGCGGTAACGACGACCGCATGGCGCCTCATCTCGATTGCGGCCGAGCCCGCCGCAGCCCGTTCGCGCAGCCGGATGGCGACGGATCGGGGGTCCGCCCCGTTCCTCGGTTCGAGCGCGGTCAGCAGGACCGCAAGTCCAGCCCCGCCCGCGCTGATGGCAACGACCACTGGAAGCTGGTCCGGCCGAATCGGAATACCGGCGATGACCAGCAGAACCAGAATGAAGAAGATCTCGCCGCGTGGCACCCATCCCATCACCGTTCCGAGGGTTCCGGCGCCGACGACCACCCCGAAGAGCATAACACCGAGCAGCCACACCGGGCCTTGTACGGCGGAATAGGTGGCAGCGACTGCGACTGTGATCAGGAGCCCGGCGGCCACAATCACTTGCGTCTCTACTCTGCGCTGCCTCGTCTCGGCGTGACCATACAGGCATGTCAGCGCACCGAATGCGGCATAGACGGCATAGGCAAGCTCATCGAATGCGTAGGCCGCCCAAAGCGGCAGGCCCACCGACGCGCCAACACGGATCGCCGCCCAAACATCCTGTATCTTTACGGTAGAAAAAAACCCGTGCATTAGTCATCCCAACAGGGAAGAGCCGAAACTGAGGAATCATGCCCTATCAAGATCTGCGCGCCTTCCTATCGACCTTAAGAGCGGCCGGTGATCTCGTCGAGATAGCTCGGCCAATTGCGCTGAAATATGACGTCGCCAAGGCTCTCGCAAAGAGCAGTTCCGTCGACGGGCCTGCGTTGATGTTCAAGCAAACTGGAACCGATTTCCCGCTTGTTGCCGGGCTCTACGGTAATCGACGGCGGGCGCTGATCGCCTTCGAGGCCACGGAGGCAAGCATCCACGAGCGGGTCATGAAGGGCATCGACAATCCGATCGGACCTGTCGACTTCGCGGGCAAGGCCCCCTGTCAGGATGTCGTGCTCTCGGGCGATGACGTCGATCTCCTCAAGCTTCCCGTTCCAATCTACAGCCCCAAGGATGGCGGGCCCTACATCACTGCCGGCATTGTTGTGTCGGAAGACCCCGATACGGGTGTGCCGGACATCGGCAACTATCGCTTCCAACTTCATGATTCGCGTGTGCTGGGGGTATTTTCCGCTCCAAATCATCGCTTTGGGAAGAACATGGCCAAAGCGATCGAACGGAAGGTGCAACTGCACGGAGCGATCGTCATCGGGGTCGATCCCATGACGGTGTTCTCCTGCCAGGTTCAGTCCGGCGATGCCGCCAATGACTGGTTCGTCGCGGGTGGACTGCGTGGCGCGCCCGTAGAGCTCACGCAAGCCGTCACGAGTGCGCTCAAGGTGCCGGCGCATGCCGAGCTTATCATCGAGTTCGTTGTCGATTCGGATGACCAACGAATCGAAGGACCGCTCGGGGAATACACTGGCTACTATACGCCTGCGTCTCCCAAGCCTACCGCCAAGGTCACGGCCATTACGCATCGACGGGATGCAATCTTCCAAGGGCTCCTGACGGGCAAGCCCATCACAGAGAATCATGTCCTAAAGCAGATTCCGTTCGAGGCGTCGGTCCTGCGCCAGCTCCAGGTACAATTCCCAACCATTACCGACATCTCGATTACAAGCTCGGGCGGAGTTCAGGTATACGTCGTGATCGCCATGAAGCCGCGCTATGAAGGAGAGGCCCGGCAGGCGATCCTAGCCGCGATGGCTTCCAACCTGCACCCGAAATGGGTCGTGGCAGTTGACCCGGACATCGACATTCGCAAATCTTCTGAAGTTGAATGGGCAATGTCGTTCCGTGTAAAGCCGCGAGATGATGTATTCATCATCGACCGTACGGCAACGGCACCCCTGGATCCCTACACGGACGGCGGGTATTCGTCTTCCGTCGGGATAGACGCCACTCGGCCGTTTGGGATCACGTTCCCTGACGTATCCGACGTCCCTGACTGGCGCACGTTCGACCTCCCCGAGATCGGCAGATCCTAGTCCGTGCCGGTCTGACCGGCTCTCGGGGCGCCCGCTCTGGGTCCAGGCACCGGCGCGCCTGATCCTCGCCAAGCCGTAGTTCGCTTGCGGTGTGTCGGAACATCGAGCTATCGGCCCGCGTCCGCCCGACCGTGGCTCATGCGGCGGGCCGACGCGGGAGATGTGCCATGCGACGCCGGGACGACTTCTTTCCAGCCGATGCGTAAGCGCCGGAGGGGATTTCAACAGCGAGAGCCGGGTCAAGCGCGGCCTCAGGGTCGTGCACGGCGACAAGGAGCTGCTCGAGAAGCTCGGCCGTAACGATCTGTGCCCATGCGGCTCGGGGCATCGGTTCAAGCGCTGCTGCCTGACCAGACGCTCCTTTCAGCGACCACGACCATTACTGGCGTGAGTGAGCAAGGCCGACGGACGGCGGACCGATCCAGCGTCGCTCCCCGTCCGATACGGGCTGGTATGTTATAACGTAACATATTAGCTTGGCGGCGCATCAACCCAGGAGGTGCCCATGCGGACATGGTTGGCAGGAGGGCTGCTGGCCGCCCTCACCTGGACGGCCCACGCCGAGGAACGTCGCGAGCTCGGTGCTCATGAGCATGGTCACGCCAAGTTGAACGTGGCGATCGACGGCTCGGCGCTGGCGCTGGAGATCGAGGCGCCGGGCATGGACGTGCTCGGCTTCGAGCACCCGGCGGAATCGGAGCAGGACAAGGCGGCGGTGGAAGCGGTCAAGGCGACGCTGGCCGATCCGCTGGCCCTGTTCGTCCCGTCGGCCGCCGCCGGCTGTCGGGTGGTCGAGGCCACGGTGACGCTGCTGCAGGAGGAGCATGAGCATGAGGAGGAGGAGGCCGAGGCCGGCGCGGACCACCACGACGAGCCCCTGCACAGCGAGTTCCGCGGCCAATACGCGCTCGAATGCAGCGATCCTGGCGCACTGGCCCAGCTCGGCTTCGCCTGGTTCGACCGCTTCCCCAACGCCCAGGCGGTGAAGGTGACCATGCTCGACGCGCGCGGGCAGTCCAGCTGGGAGGTCGAGCGCGGCGATCCGCCCCTGGCGATCGGCGCCGGGTCCTGAGCGCCCTGATCGAGCAACGCGCGGCGGCACAGGCGAACCCGACGGCGGCGCCGGCCGTGTCCCTCGCGGCCGTCCGCTTTCGCTGGCCCGGCCGCCGCGCGTTCGCTCTGGAGGTGGACGCGTTCCGCCTCGAGCGCGGTGAGCGGGTGCTCCTGCTCGGTCCTTCCGGCTCTGGCAAATCCACCCTGCTCAGCCTGATCTGCGGCGTCCTGGCACCGAGCGAGGGCCAGATCGACGTCCTGGGCACCGACCTTGGCGGTTTGCGCGGCCCGGCGCGCGACCGCTTCCGGGCGGCGCATTTCGGCATCCTGTTCCAGATGTTCAATCTGCTGCCCTACCTGTCGGCCCTGGACAATGTCCGGCTGCCCCTGGGCTTCGCGCCCGAGCGGCGCTCCCGGGCCGAGGACAGTGAGGCGCTGCGCCTGCTCGAGCGCCTGGGCGTGGGCGCCGTCGCCCGACTGCCGGCTGCCGAGCTGAGCGTCGGCCAGCAGCAGCGGGTCGCCGCCGCCCGGGCGCTCATCGGCGCGCCGGAGATCCTGGTCGCCGACGAGCCGACCTCGGCACTCGACACCGACGCGCAGGACGCGTTCCTGGAGCTCCTGTCCCATGAGATCGAGCGAACCGGTGCCAGCCTGCTGATGGTGAGCCATGATCGCGGCCTGCGCCGGCGCTTCGATCGCACGGTGGCGCTGGGCGAGATCGCGCGGATGGAGCGCGCGGCATGATGGTCTGGCGCCTGATCTGGCGCTCGCTCGCCAATCGCCGGGCGACGGCGCTGCTGACGGTGCTGGCGGTGGCGGCGAGCGTGGCCCTGCTGCTGGTGGTCGAGAAGGTCCGCACCGGCGCGCGCGAGAGCTTCGCCGACACGATCAGCGGCACCGACCTGATCATGGTGCGCGCGCCGGCGACGTGCAGCTCCTGCTCTACTCCGTGTTCCGCATCGGCAACGCCACCGCCAACGTGACCTGGCAGAGCTATCAGGACATCGCCGCCCGCCCCGAGGTGGCCTGGATCGTGCCGATCTCGCTCGGCGACAGCCACCGCGGCTTCCGCGTCCTCGGCACCGAGAACGGCTATTTCGAGCACTATCGCTACCGGCGCGGCCAGCAGCTCCAGTTCGCGGCCGGCGGACCGCTGGGCGACCTGTTCGATGCGGTGCTAGGTGCCGAGGTGGCCGAGCAGCTCGGCTACAAGGTCGGCGACCCGATCGTGGTCAGCCACGGCATCGGCGACGTGTCGTTCGCCGATCATGGCGACAAGCCGTTTCGGGTGGCCGGCATCCTCGCCCGGACCGGCACGCCCGTCGACCGGACGGTGCATGTCTCCCTGGAGGCGATCGAGGCGATCCATGTCGACTGGCAGGGCGGCGCGCGGCAGCCCGGAGCGGGCGTCTCCGCCGAGGAGGTCCGCCGGATGGATCTGCACCCCAAGGCGATCACGGCGGCGCTGATCGGCCTGCACTCGCGCCTGCAGAGCTTCCAGCTCCAGCGCTACATCAACGAGTATCGCGCCGAAGCGCTGGCGGCAGTGCTCCCGGGCGTCGCCCTCCAGCAGCTCTGGGGCATCGTCGGCATCGCCGAGACGGCACTCACGGGCGTGGCGGCGATGGTCGTGGTCACGGCACTCCTGGGCATGGCGACGATGGTGCTGGCGACGCTCAACGAGCGGCGGCGCGAGATGGCGATCCTCCGCTCGGTCGGCGCCACGCCGGCCACGATCATGGGCCTGCTCCTCGGCGAGGCCGCGATCCTGGTCACGGCGGGAGCGGCTCTGGGCGTTATGGTCACCTATGGTTCACTTGCCGTGCTCCAGCCTCTCATCGATAAGCGCTACGGCCTCTATCTGGAGATCGGGCCGCCCGCAGGCGGGGATCTGCTGGCCCTGGCGATCATTCTCGCGGGCGGCGTCCTGGCCGGCCTGCTGCCCGCCTGGCGCGCCTACCGCCTCTCCCTTGCCGATGGCATGACCGTGCGGACGTGACGATGAAAAAACTTCTGGTTCTGCTCGGCCGGCGCGCGCGCCTCGTTCTTGTCCTGGCCGTCGTGGTCGCGGCCGGGCTTGCGGCGCTGGGCGCGCGCACCATGACCGCCGAACCCGCTGGCCTTGACCTGACCTGGGAGCAGCTCCTGCCACCCTCCGCCAAGGCCGGTGGCGTCGGCGGTGCTTTGAGCGGCATCGTCCAGCATGGCCAGCTGCAGGGGCTCCAGTCGGTGCGGCCCGAGAATGTCCAGCTGGTGACCGAGTGGGTCGGCGACCGGGTCCGGCTCCCGGGCTACGTGGTCCCGCTCGACTTCGACGGCTCCAAGGTCACGGGCTTCCTGCTGGTGCCCTACATGGGCGCCTGCATCCATGTCCCGCCGCCGCCGCCCAACCAGATCGTCTATGTCCATACCAAGGAGCCGATCGAGATCGACGAGATCTTCGAGGCGGTCTACGCCACCGGCACCTTCGAGGCCGACCTGATGTCGACCGAGCTGGCCCAGGTCGGCTATCGCATCGTCGACGCCACGGTCCAGCCCTACGAGCCGACCTCGTGAGCCGGGCTGCCGCAGCCGCCATCCTCGCCTGGCTGGCTCTATCCGGGCCGGCGCACGCGCTGTCGATCGAGCCTGCTGCGCCGGCGCTCCCCAGCCTGAAGATCCCTGAGGGCGTCACCCCCTGGGACGTGCTCGGCAAGACGGCCGTCATCTTCGGCGAAGAGGACGGCCAGGAGACCGTGACCACGATCGTGCCGCCCGCGGTGGCCCGGCTCGACGGTACCGACGTCTCGGTGATCGGCTACATGGTCCCGATCGACGCGGAGCCGGAGATACAGCACGTCCTCCTGGCCGAGCTGCCGGCCGACTGCCCGTTCTGCCTCGCCGGCACGGTCGACTGGTCCCGCATGGTGGAAGTCTCGCTCGCCGAGCCGGTCGCATGGCACGACGAGCCGGTGATCCTCGCGGGGCGCCTCGAGGTCGTGCACAACGATCCCGACGGCGTGGTCTATCGTCTGCACGCGGCCCGCCTCCTGCCCTGATGGGCGGCTGAGCCATCAGGGCGCGGAGGCCTCAGCTCACCGAGCCGACGCCGATCGGGCAGTGGTCAGCCGAGCAGGACGAAGTCCTTGTCGGGGTAGGACCGCGTGCGGGCGCACACCTCGAACCCTTCCCGGCTCCCCTCGTCGTTGGTGTTGCCCTCGATGGTCGTGAAGGTGGTCGGCCCGGCATGGACCACGAGCCCGTCATGGGTCCAGTCGCTCGCGGTGCGCCGCACCAGGAAGATGCTGCCGTCAGGCACCCCCAACCGCTGCGCATCGGCCTCGGATCGAAAACGATCGACCTGGCGGGCCTGCGCCACGACCGAGTCGCACGAGACAGAGCCGGCAATCGGCGGATTGACACCCAACGTTTCCGCCGCCTGGTGCATCAGGAAGCAGACGAACGCGGAGCACCACGCCCACTCCTCGCCATCCTTGCCGCCGGTATAGAGGCGGACCCAGGGACCCCGGTTCTGACCACCAACCTCGATCGGATGAACCGCGAGGTGGGCCTGCCCATACGCGATGGTCGCGGTCGGCACGTCATTGCCGACATCGTCACGCCGCCTCAGCACCGACAGCATCGGCTCGACCAGCAGCGCGAAGGTCGCCGCATCGACGCGCCCGGTGGCCTGCAGACCGGCACCGTGCTGAAAGTTCTCAACGGCAGTGCGTGTCGCCGGACCGAACTCCGAATCCACGGTCACGCCGTGCCCGTGGAGATTGAGCCATTCCTGAACACGTCGCACGGCCATGCCACGCGCGCCATCGTCCAGGTCACGCTCATGCTCCACCTCTTCCCGAATCCAAGAAGACAACTCACTCGTGCTATTCGAGAACACATGCATTGGCCACAGCTCCCATACGCAGCAGAAATGCCGCTGAGAAGCCGAGCTCTGGTCCACGGCTCGCCGCATTGGGCGAGGGGCCGCTTATTGTGAATGTGAGGTGGGGATGGATGGGACGCCCGTCAACGGTTCGGAGATCACTACCCGGCCGCGAGGCCTCGCGATGTCGGGCCCGATCGCCGTGAGAGTGTTGCTACTGGTGCTGATGGCGGCTTGCAGCGCGAACGGTCCACCTGCGGACACCGTCGCACCGACACCACCCGAGGAGTCCGCGAGCGCCCCCGACCAAGCCGTCGACGCGGCGCTGACCCGGCGATTGGGTCTCGACGCTCGCCTGGACGTGCGGCGGCGGAACACGCTTGGGAACTGGGTCTTCGAGTGCGGTAAGCCGGTCACCGCCGCGGGCGCGCCCATGGACTATCGGGCGACTACCCTGCGCGAGCAGGCGGCCGAGGGCCTGGTCGACGACAATGCCTGCGCCCTCCTGGAGCAGGTCGACCAGAAGTACATCGTGCGGGAGCTCTCGGTCGGGGACACCGATGCCCCCTTCGTCGATTGGCCGCAGCGCTACGGCCTGCCGGACGCCATCCTGGGGGATGACGGCTGACACATCGCCGCTCGCGATGCGGCGGCGGCGCACTATGGTCGCCCACCGGAATCGCCTATAGGCTCGGCCATGCCGCGCGCCGCCCACTTGCTCTCCGCCGCCCCGAAGGTCGGAATCGTCAGTCTTGGCTGTCCCAAGGCGTTGGTCGATTCCGAGCGCATCCTGACCAAGCTGCGCGCCGAGGGCTACGAGATCTCCGGCAGCTACGATGGCGCGGACGTCGTCCTGGTGAACACCTGCGGCTTCCTCGACAGCGCCAAGGCCGAGAGCCTGGAGGCCATCGGCGAGGCGATGGCCGAGAACGGCCGCGTCATCGTCACGGGCTGCCTCGGCGCCGAGGCCGGCACGATCACCCAGGCCTATCCCGATGTGCTCGCGGTCACCGGGCCGCACCAGTACGAGGCCGTGGTCGAGGCGGTCCATGCGGCCGTGCCGCCGGCGCACGACCCGTTCCTCGACCTGGTGCCGCCGCAGGGCATCCGCCTGACGCCACGGCACTATGCCTATCTGAAGATCTCCGAGGGCTGCAATCACGGCTGCCGGTTCTGCATCATCCCGTCGATGCGGGGAAAGCTGGCGAGCCGGCCGGCCAACCACGTGCTCGCCGAGGCGGAGCGCCTGGTCCAGGCGGGCGTGAAGGAGCTGCTGGTGATCTCGCAGGACACCAGCGCCTACGGGCTGGACCTCGGCTATGCGGAGAGCTCCTGGCGCGGACGCCCCGTGAAGGCGCGCCTGACCGAGCTGTGCCGCGAGCTCGGCACCCACGGTGTCTGGGTCCGGCTTCATTATGTCTATCCCTATCCGCATGTCGACGAGCTCATCCCGCTGATGGCCGAGGGGCTGGTTCTCCCCTACCTCGACATCCCGTTCCAGCATGCGAGCCCGAGCGTTCTCAAGTCGATGCGCCGGCCGGCGCATCAGGCCCGCACGCTGGACCGGATCCGTGCCTGGCGGCGGGTCTGCCCCGAGCTGGCCCTGCGCTCGACCTTCATCGTCGGTTTTCCTGGCGAGACCGAGGCCGACTTCCAGCTCCTGCTCGACTGGCTCGAGGAGGCCGAGCTCGATCGGGTCGGCTGCTTCAAATATGAGAATGTCGCTGGTGCGGCCGCCAATGATCTGCCGGGCCACGTGCCCGAGGAGGTCAAGGAGGAGCGCTGGCACCGCTTCATGGCGGCACAGCAGGAGATCAGCGCCCGAAAGCTGCAGCGCCGCATCGGGACCTCGCTCGAGGTGCTGATCGACAGCGTCGACGAGGAGGGCGCGCACGGCCGATGCTATGCTGACGCGCCCGAGATCGACGGGACGGTGCATCTGGAGGAGGCCGAGGGTTTGTCGCCCGGTGATCTGGTGCCGGCGCTGATCGAGGATGCCGACGAGTACGATCTGTGGGCGCAGGCGCTCCCGCGTGGCTAGATCCGTCCGCATCGTCGTGCTGGCGCTGGCGGCGGCACTCGGCGCGTGCCGTCAGCCGCTGCCTGCGCCACCACCGGGCGCCATCGACCCGACACGGCAGGTGGCGGTGGCTCCCGCCGAAGCTCGGGCCAAGGTCGAGGGCAAGCTGCGCGAGCTCGGCTTCACCACGCGTGGCGACAGCGATGCGAGCCTGACGCTCGTCGCGGAGCGCGTCGGCGAGCCCGACGAGGCCTGGGCCACCTGCCCGCTCGCCGTGGCGAACGATCCGGACACCGAGCGCAATCGGCGCAGCTTCGAACGGCCGTTGAGCCTGCGCTCGAACGTCGTCGCTCGCTTCACGACGCCGAGCGGACGGACGCTGGTCAGCCTCGACATCCTACAGGTCGGGCGCTACCGGAATCCCTATATCGGCATCGAGTTCGACGAGCGTTGCCGCTCGACCGGTGCGCTCGAGGCGCTGCTGCTCGCCGCCGCCGGCTGATCGCCGCGTTCTTCGTTGCACGGCAACCGGGCTCCGGCCTATCTCGGCAGGCGAAGCGGCGCAGCCGCCCTCGACCACGGGAGCGAACCATGCGCGGTCCGGCATATCTCTCGATGGGCGTCCTGCTCGCGGCCCTGTCGGTCGGGGCCGGCTCGGCGCAGACGCAGCAGGCGCCGGCCGTCACGGTCGCGATCGTGGAAAGCCGGGACGTCACACCGACCTCGAGCTTCACGGGGCGGATCGAGGCCAAGGACAAGGTCGACCTTCGGGCGCGCGTCGAAGGATTTCTCGAGCAGCAGCTCTTCACCGAGGGGCAAAACGTCAAGGCAGGCGACCTGCTCTACGTGATCGAGAAGGCGCCCTATCAGGCCGAGATCGAGAACGTGGACGCGGCCATCGCCCGCGCGCAGGCCACTCTCGACCTGGCCGAGATCGAGCGGCGCCGGCAGGCGGAGCTGGTCAAGAAGCAGGCGACCGCGCAGGCGCGGCTGGACGAGGCCATCGGCAAGGCCGGCGAGGCTCGGGCCGACCTGCAGCGGCAGCAGGCGAACCTGACCACGGCCGAGCTCAATCTCGGCTACACCGACATCAAGGCGCCGATCGCGGGCCGGATTGGGCGCAGCAACTTCTCGGTAGGCAACTTCGTCGGGCCGCAGAGCGGGACGCTCGCGACGATCGTGAGCCAGGACCCGATGTACGTGACCTTCCCCGTAACCCAGCGCCAGCTCCTCGCCGTGCGCAAGGAGGCCGCCGCGGGCGGCACCGACCCGACGAGCCTCGCGGTCAAGGTCCGGCTCGCCGACGGCTCGCTCTACGACCAGGTCGGGCGGCTCAACTTCGTCGACGTGCAGTTCAACCAGGGCACCGACACGGTCCAGGTCCGCGCCACCCTGCCCAACCCGCAAGCGCTCCTGGTCAACGGCCAGCTGGTGACGGTGGTGGTGGAGACGGCACAGCCCGAGGCCGCCCTGGTCATCCCGCAGCAGGCGGTGCAGATCGACCAGGCGGGCCGATACGTGCTCAAGGTCGACGCTGAGAACAAGGTTCAGGTGCAGCGGATCACCATCGGCGCCGAGCAGGAAGGCTACTACGTGGTCACGAACGGCCTGAACCAGGGCGAGCGTGTGATCATCGAGGGTCTGCAGAAGGTCCGGCCCGGGATGGTGGTCGACGCCGCGCCGGCGCCGGCCGCAGCACCTGCCGGCTGAAGGTTTTCCCTGGGAATACCTGCTGTCACTGTATACTCATATTCGCATGAGCCGATTCCGGCAGGGATCCACCATGGCCAAGAAGCACAAGCAGGACGCGGTCGAGAACTCCGGCCAGGCGAACGTCGAGCTGACGCGCAAGGAGTTCGAGCAGGAGCTCTATAAGCTTCAGGTCGAGCTGACCCGGCTGCAGGCCTGGGCGGTCGCGGAAGGCGCGCGCGTGATCGTCGTCTTCGAGGGCCGCGACACCGCTGGCAAGGGAGGCGTGATCAAGCGGATCACGGAGCGCTGCAGCCCGCGCGTGTTTCGCCATGTTGCCCTGCCAGCGCCATCGGATCGGGAGAAGTCCCAGCTCTACATCCAGCGCTACATGGCCCACTTCCCAGCCGCCGGCGAGATAATCCTGTTCGATCGATCCTGGTACAACCGGGCGGGCGTCGAGCGGGTGATGGGCTTCTGTACCGACGATCAGTACCAGCGCTTCCTGAAACTCGCTCCCAGCGTCGAGCGCGAGCTGGTCAACAACGGGATCATTCTCCTCAAATACTTCCTGGACGTGAGCCAGGACGAGCAGCGGCGCCGGTTCGAGGCGCGGATCGAGGACCCCGTCAAGCACTGGAAGCTCAGCCCCATGGACGTCGAGTCGGTCCGGCGCTGGTGGGACTATACCCAGGCCTACCAGACGATGATCGCCGCGACCGACAGTCCCGCGGCACCCTGGTACATAGTGCCGGCCGACGACAAGCGCCGCGCACGCCTGAACCTTATTCGCCACATGCTCGACCAGATCCCCTATCGCAAGGTGGCGTTGGATCTGCCCAAGATCCCGAAGGCACAAGGCCGGCCCAAGGGCGTCGACAGCCTCCTGCGGGCCACCCACACCGTGCCGAGCCGCTACTGACGCCGAGGCCGACCACACCCTCCACGGCGGGGGGCTCGGGACTTGCCCGCTGGATGCCTGGGCTGGCGGCCCTGCGCCATTACGATCCCGCTTGGCTGCCCAAGGACCTGGCGGCCGGAGTGTCGGTGGCGGCGATCGCGCTGCCGGTCGGCATCGCCTACGCCGACCTCGCTGGCGTGCCGGCGGCGGTCGGCATCTACGCCGCGATCTTCCCGCTGGTTCCCTACGCACTGCTGGGCTCATCGCGGCAGCTGATCCTCGGCCCGGACGCTGCCACCTGCATCATGGTCGCGGCCAGCCTGGGGCCCCTGGCTCATGGTGATCCGGCACGCTACCTGGCGCTTGTGCCGGCGCTGACGCTGATCACCGGTGCTCTCTATGTCCTTGCAGGGCTCGCACGTCTCGGCTTCTTCGCGAGCTTCCTGTCGCAGCCGATCCTGACCGGCTACCTCAACGGGGTCGCGATCGTCATCATCGTGGGCCAGCTGCCCAAGCTGCTGGGCTATCCGAGCGAAGCGGGCGAGGTGCTGCCGCGGCTGCTGGAACTGACCCAACGCGTTGGCCAGTCGCACATCGCAACCACAGCGCTGGGCCTCGCCCTCTTTGCTGCCCTGGTGGCGCTGCGCCGGTTTGCCCCGGCGTTGCCGGCTCCACTGCTGACTGTCGCGGCGGGAATCGGCGCCGTGGCCGCACTCGACCTCGGCAGCCGGGGTGTCGCCCTGACCGGTCCGGTGCCCGCCGGGCTGCCAGCACCTTCCTGGACCTGGTTCGACGCGGCGACCTACCGCAGCCTGTTCGGCGATGCAGCCGGCATCCTGCTGATCAGCTTCACCAGCGGCGTCCTGACGGCCAAGAGCTTCGCCCGCCGCAATCGCTACGACATTGACGCCAACCAGGAGCTGTTGGCGCTGGGCACCGCCAATCTCGCCGTCGGCCTGGGCCAGGGATTCCCGGTGACCGGTGCCGACTCGCGCACCGCCGTCAACGACGCCATGGGCGGTCGCACCCAGCTGGTCGGCATCGTCGCCGCTGCCGCCATGCTCCTGGTGCTGCTCATGCTCACGGCCCCGTTGGCGCTTGTCCCGACCGCGGCCCTGGCGGCGGTGATCCTGGTCTCGGCCGCAGGGCTGTTCGATGTCGCCGGGCTGCGCCAGCTTCTCCTCATGAGCCGGCGCGAAGGGTTCCTGTCGGTCGGCACGACGGCGGGTGTGCTGGTGCTGGGAGTGCTCCAGGGCGTTGTTCTCGCGGTGGTGCTGTCATTGTTCTGGCTCCTGGCCAACACCATGCGTCCCAAGGACGACATACTGGGACGGCTGCCTGGGCTCGAGGGCTTTCACAGCACCGCCGACTACCCGCAGGCCGAGACCATCCCGGGCCTGCTGCTCTACCGCTTCAACGCCAACTTGCTCTTCTTCAACATCGACTATTTCTGCGAGCGCGTGCGGGCCGCGGTCCGGCACGCCACCACGCCCGTCGCCTGGGTCATCATCGATCTCAGCCCGACAAGTCTTGTCGACGCGACTGCCGTGCAGCGGTTCGACGAGCTGCGCGAGGAGCTGGCGGCATACGGCGTCAGCCTGGGAACGGTGCACGCCAAGCGGCAGCTGAGCGGCAATTTCGAGAAGCGATGGGTGGCGGAGCGCCGTGCCGCGGAGGTGCTCACATTCCCGACGCTGCGATCCGCCGTCCAGGCCTTCCAAGCAAGGGCATCGGGTTAGGTGATGCTGGTCCAGATTGCGACCCCGTACCCCTGGACTACCCGGACACCGAGGGTCAGACTATCTGGGCGAACGAGGCTCAGCCTGAGCATGGAAACTGAGCGATGACGGCCGAGCTCGCAGGTGAACCCATGATCGGCTAGCCGGTGAGATGATGATGCGCCTGTTCAGGTTGCTCACCTTGTCCTTGCTTGCGGTGGCGCCCGCCGTGCCCGCCTCCGCCGCCACGTTCGCCGAGCTGGCGCAATGGTGTGCTCCGGAGGCGAATGGGGGTCGCCCGGGCCTGTGCTCGGGCTATCTCGAGACCTATCTGGAGGCCTTGGCGTCGCCGGATCCATCACTGAACGATGGCGTGCGAGCCTGCGTCCCCGATACGGTCGACCGTGCCGAAATTCGCACCCTGATCGGGTCCTACGCACGGAGCCATCCGGAAGCGGCGGGCCAATCTGGCATTGCGGGACTTGGCCAAGCCCTAAAAGGCCGGTATCCATGCAGCTGATGCGTGGACCAAGCTAAGCGCTTGGCGCGGCCTGCGGTTGAAGTAGAAGGGCGTAACTGGTGCTCTCCTCGACCTTCATCGACCGGCCCCGCCTGTCGCTCGTCATCTCGATCGTCATCACGCTGGCCGGCCTGATCGCGCTCAAGGCGCTGCCGATCGCGCAGTTCCCGGACATCGTGCCGCCGCAGGTGCAGGTGACCGGGCGCTATCCTGGCGCCGGTGCGGAGGTGGTCGAGCAGACCGTCGCGCAGCCCATCGAGTCGCAGGTCGTGGGCGTCGACAAGGCGCTCTACATGAAATCGACCTCGGGCAATGACGGCAGCTACACGCTGACCGTCAGCTTTGCGGTCGGAACCGATCCGGACATCAACACCGTCAACGTCCAGAACCGCGTCTCGCTGGCGCTGCCGCAACTCCCGGAGGAGGTCAGCCGCCAGGGCGTCACGGTCAAGAAGAAGTCCTCGGCGATCCTGCAGGTGCTCGCCGTCTACTCGCCGGACCAGCGCTACGACACGCTGTTTTTGAGCAACTACGCGACCATCAACATCCTGGACAACATCAAGCGGGTGCCGGGCGTCGGCGACGCCTACCTGTTCGGCGCGCTCGACTACTCGATGCGGGTCTGGATCAACACCGACCGGCTCACCGCGCTGGGCCTGACGCCCACCGACGTCGCCAATGCGCTCAAGGGGCAGAACGTCCAGGCCGCGGTCGGCCGGGTCGGCGCCCAGCCGGTCGCCGACGCGCAGTTCCAGCTCAACATCCAGACCAAGGGCCGGCTCACCGAGCCGGAGGAGTTCGCGAACGTCGTCATCCGCGCCAATCCGGACGGCTCCTATGTGCGCGTGCGGGATGTCGGCCGGGTGGAGCTGGCGGCCCGCACCAGCGATTCCTTCGGCCGCTTCAATGGCGGGCCAGGGGCGCTGATCGCGATCTTCCAGGCGCCGGGTGCCAACGCGCTCGCCACCGCCGAGGGCGTGCAGGCGGTGATGCAGAAGCTGCAGGCGAGCTTTCCCGAAGGTGTGGCCTACAAGACCACCTACGATTCGACCGCCTTCGTGCTGCAGGTGTTCCTGTTCCTCGGCAACTTCCGCGCCACGCTCATTCCGCTCATCGCCGTGCCGGTGTCGCTGATCGGCACCTTCGCGGTCATGCTGGCGCTGGGCTTCTCCCTCAACATGGTCTCGCTCCTCGCCCTGGTCCTCGCGATCGGCATCGTCGTCGACGACGCCATCGTCGTGGTCGAGGCGGTCGAGGCGAACATGGAGGCCGACCACAGCCTCGCTCCCGCCGACGCCGCGAAGCGCGCGATGGGGCAGATCACGGCACCCATTCTCGCGATCACGCTGGTCCTGCTCTCGGTGTTCGTGCCGGTCGCGTTCATTCCCGGCATCTCGGGCCAGCTCTACCAACAGTTCGCGGTCGCCGTCGCCGTGTCGATGGTGATCTCGGCGATCAACGCGCTGACCCTGTCGCCGGCGCTCTGCGCGGTGCTGCTGAAGGCGCATCACGGCCCCAAGCGCGGGCCGATGCGCTACGTGCTCGGCGCCATCGACATGGCGCGCGACGGCTACGCGGCGCTGGTCAAGCGCTTCGTACGGCTGGCGGTCGTCAGCCTCGTCGTGGTGGGCGGCTTCCTCGCGCTCAATGGCTGGCTGTTCAAGGTGATCCCGACCGGCTTCCTGCCGTCGGAGGACCAGGGCGCCTTCTTCATCGAAGCGCAGCTGCCCGAGGGCGCCTCGGTCAACCGCACCGCCCTGGTGGCGGAGCGCATCGAGGGGATTCTCAAGGACATCCCGGGCGTCGCGGACATCAGCACCGTGGTCGGCTACAGCACGCTCGACGGGCTGAGCAAATCCAACAGCGCCTACTTCATCGTGCTGCTGAAGCCATTCGACGAGCGCACGGGCGAGGGCGAGGACGTCCACTCGATCATCGCCAAGGTGCGCGCCGCGGGTGCCGGGATCCGCGAGGCCAACATCGTCCCGTTCAATGTCCCGCCGATCATCGGGCTCGGCACCAGCGGCGGCTTCGAGTTCCAGCTGCTCGACCTGCAGGGCGGCAAGCCCGCCGATCTCGCCGCCGTCGCCCGCGGGCTGATCTTTGCCGCGAACCAGGATCCCGAACTCACGGGCGTGTTCACGACCTACTCGGCCGCCACGCCGCAGCTCTATCTCGACATCGACCGCGACAAGGTCCAGACGCTCGGCATCAACCTGCAGGACGTGTTCTCCGGCCTCCAGGCGACCCTCGGCGGCTACTACGTCAACGACCTCAACCTGTTCGGGCGCACCTGGCAGCTCAACATCCAGGGCGAGGCGGAAGACCGCAGCTCGATCGACGACATCTACCGCATCCATGTCCGCAACCGTGACGGCGACATGGTGCCGTTGCGCAGCTTTGCCGAGGTGCGCACGATCATCGGCCCGCAGGCGATCGTCCGCTACAACAACTACCGCTCGGTCACGATCAACGGCAGCCCCGCACCCGGCATCAGCTCGGGTCAGGCGCTGGCGGCGATGGAGCGGCTGGCGGCCGCGACGCTGCCGCAGGGCTACGGCTACGAGTGGACCGGCACCGCGCTGCAGGAGATCCAGGCCGCCGGCCAGACCACGATGATCCTCGGGCTGGCGATCCTGTTCGCCTACCTATTCCTGGTTGCGCTCTACGAGAGCTGGACCATCCCGGTGCCCGTGCTGCTATCGGTCTCGGTGGGCATCGCCGGCGGCATGGCCGCCTTGTGGATCAGCGGGCTCGACAACAACATCTACGCCCAGATCGGCATCGTCGTGCTGATCGCGCTCGCGGCCAAGAACGGCATCCTGATCGTCGAGTTCGCCAAGGAGCGGCGCGAGCACGGGCTGTCGATCCAGGAGGCGGCGATCGAGGGCGCGCGCGAGCGGTTCCGGGCGGTGATGATGACCAGCTTCGCCTTCATCGCCGGCCTGATCCCGCTCGTCATCGCGACCGGGGCCGCCATGCTGTCCCGGCGCGGCGTCGGCACCGCGGTGTTCGGCGGGATGATCGCCGCCGCGGCGATCGGCATCTTCGTCATTCCGCCGCTCTACGTCGCATTCCAGTGGCTGCGGGAGCGGGTCAAGGGCCTCGGTCGCACGGCGACGGCGCCGGTCGAGGCGGTGCCGGCGCCTCCGGCGAGCTAGGCCGGAGCCGCCGGTTGGGATTCTACGGCTCGTTCGTCGTCCCGCGGCTGATCCGGCACGCCATGGCGGCCGAGCGCCTGCTGCCGCTGCGGCGGCAGGTGGTGCGGGGAGCCACCGGGCGCGTGGTCGAGCTCGGGATCGGTGCTGGCGCCAATCTCAGCCTCTATGGCCGCGAGGTGGAGGAGGTGCAGGGATTCGACCCCGCGCGCTACCTCCTCGACGAGGCCCGCCGCACCGCCGCCTGGCTGCCGTTCCCGGTTCGCCTGTTCGAGCAGTCGGCCGAGCACCTACCCCTCGCCGCGGCCAGCGTCGACACGGTGGTCATCACCTGGACGCTCTGCAGCATCGACGACCCGCTCGCCGCCCTGCGCGAGGCGCGGCGCGTGCTGGCCCCCGGCGGCACGCTGCGATTCGTCGAGCACGGCCTCGCCGCGCAGCCCGGTCTCGCCGCCTGGCAACGGCGGCTGACGCCGGCATGGCGCCGGATCGCGGGCGGCTGTCGGCTGGATCGCTGCCCGGACCGGCTGCTCGAGCGCGCAGGCTTCCGGCTGGAGCGGCTGGAGGTCGGCCATCTGGTGCCGGGGCCGAGCCTCCTGACCTATCATTACCTGGGCGTTGCGCGAATCTGACCCGCGGCTTGCCAGCGCGGCGAGTGGCATCGCATAGTGCCCGCGGCTTTGGAGATGCTTTCGGATGCGACAAGTCACGGTAGCGGCCACTCAGATGGCCTGCGACTGGGATCGCGACCGCAACGTCGCGCAAGCCGAGGCGCTCGTGCGCGAGGCGGCCGGCCGCGGTGCTATGGTGGTGCTGCTGCAGGAGCTGTTCGAGAGTCCCTACTTCTGCAAGGACCAGTCGGCGAGGCATTTCGGGCTGGCGCAGCCGATCGAGGGCCACCCTCTGGTCGCCCGGATGAGCCGATTGGCTTCCGAGCTCGGGGTGGTCCTGCCGGTGAGCTTCTTCGAGCGGGCCAACAACGCCTACTTCAACTCGATGGCGATGATCGACGCGGATGGCCGGGTGCTCGGTCTGTACCGCAAGAGTCACATCCCGCACGGGGCCGGATATCAGGAGAAATTCTACTTCAATCCCGGCGATACCGGTTTCCGGGTCTGGCAGACCCAGGCTGGCTGCCTCGGCGTCGGCATCTGCTGGGACCAGTGGTTTCCGGAAGCCGCGCGGGTCATGGTCCTGATGGGTGCGGAGGTCCTGCTGTTCCCGACCGCGATCGGGTCGGAGCCCGAACGGCCCGACTACGACAGCTCGGGGCATTGGCAGCGGGCGATGCAGGGCCATGCCGCGGCCAACATGGTGCCCGTGGTCGCCTCCAACAGGGTCGGGCGCGAGAACGGCGAGAGCTGCTCGCTGGAGTTCTACGGCAGCTCGTTCGTCACCGACGGCGTCGGCGAGATCGTCGGGCAGGCGCCGCGGGAGGGCGGGGCCGTGGTCACCGCCTCGTTCGACCTCGACGAGCTCGCCTCGGCACGCGCTGCCTGGGGCCTGTTCCGCGACCGCAGGCCCGACCTGTATGTGCCGATCCTCAGCGTCGACGGCGAGGAGCCCTCGATCTGACGCTCAGCTGAGCGCGTCGATCTCCGCCTGGTTCAGCTCGCCCGGGACCAGGGTCACCGGCACCTTCACCCGCCGGCCGAGGTGGCTGATCAGAAATGAGATGAGAGGTCCCGGGTTGCTGCTGCCGGTCGCCGTGGCGAGCACCACCAGCGAGATGGACTGGTCCTCCTGCAGCAGCGCCACCAGCTGCTCGGCCCGGTTGCCCTCCCTGATGTAGAGGATCGGCATGGTGCCGGTCTGGGCCAGGACATTGGCGGCAAGTGTCTGCAGGCGAAGCTCGGCCTGCGCTCGCGCCTCGCTCTCGAGCACGCGGCCGACGCCGAGCCAGTCCTGGAATTCGGTCGGCTCGATCACCTGCAGCAGCGCCACATGCCCGTTGGTCCGCTGCGCACGGCGGCAGGCATAGCGAAGCGCGTTGTCCATCTCCTCGGTCTCGTCGACCACGACCAGGAACACGCGGGGGGCGACAGCGCTCATGCGATCAGGGCCTGCGGAACATCAGGTTGGCGAGCCAGCCCGAGCCGAGGGCCAGCAGCAGCGCCACGGCACCATAGAGCGCCGGCCGCCCCATCGCGAACTCGTAAAGCTCGGCCTCGATGCCGATCTTGCCGACCTCGAGCTTGCTCGACTGGGCCGCCACCACCTCGCCGCCGGCGAACTGGAACACCTGGACCTGATAGTCTCCAGGTGGGACGTTGGCCGGAAACACGACCCGGGTCCGAAACAGCAGGTCGCCGAGAAAGCTCACGGTCCCCGGCTCGGTCGAGTACAGGCCCTGGCGCTGCTGGTTGCGCAGGAGCGCGGCACGGAACTCGGCGAGCTCTTCCTCACTGTAGCTGCCCGGCACGAGAGGGTTCAGGCGCAGCTGCTCGGCGCCGAGCTCGTATCGTGCCAGCGTCGCCGGGCCTGCGAGCTCCTCCAGCGGCACGCTCGTGGCGACCGCGTAGAAGCTGGGCACGTCCCGGAACCTTACCGAATTGGTGTTGATCCAGATCGGTCCCACCCTGCTCTTGCGGCGCACGGTGAGATCCTGCGCCGGGCCCCGCACCGTGATGGCGATGGCCCCCGCTTCCTGGGACGCCGCGCCGTAGAGCAGCACCTGGGTGCCGGCAAAGGCCGTCGTCAGGGCGATCAAACGCGAGGAGAGATCGTAGACGAAATTGGCGGCCACGGGCCAAGCCGGGGCGGCCACCAGGGCAGCGAGCAACAGGAGCGCCGGCAGAACTCTCCGCCGGCCAACGCGGCCGCGATGCTGGGCCACTGCATTCACGCGCCGACGCTCCGCCACCCATGCTCATTCACGCCGGCACAGCATGCATCGGCGGCCCGACACAGAACAGACCGTTTCACCGGTCAGGCGCGGCGCGCAATCGTGAGCAGGCGCCCGGTCTCAAGATAGCGGACGCCGCGCCAGGCGCCCAGGAGCATCGCGGCCAGGGCCAGCACGGAGCCAGGACTGAGGGTGGAGGCGCCGGTCAGGCCCTGCCCGATGGTGCAGCCGAGCGCCAAGGCCCCACCCACACCCATCAGCGTGCCGCCGACGAGGTGGCGCAGCAGATCGTCCCTCGCCCCGAACCGCTCGATCCGAAGCTCGCGGCGCCACCATGCCATGGCAAAGGCACCGAGCACGGTGCCGACGGCCAAAGGCAGCACGAGCTCCGGGCGGTGCAGGGACATGAAGTTGAGCGAGTCCGGATCAGCACCGACCAGCGAGGTCGCCAGCCAGCCCAGTGGTATGAGGCTGCCCAGGGCCACCCCGGTGGCCAGGTCGGGCAGCGAGCCTCTGAACGGGCGCGATCCAAGCGCGAACAGGATCAGGCCGACGGCCGCGGCGATGGCCACGGAATGCAGTGCTGCTGGTCCGTGCCCGACAGCTTCGGACGAGACGGGCAGCACCGCCAGCGTGGCCAGCGCTGCCGCAGCCGCGACCGCGAGCGCGACCCCTGCCTTGCCGCTGCCGCTGCCGAGCCGCACGAGGTTCCGGCTGACGCAACCGCCGGCCAGGACCATGCCGAACCCGAACATCAGCCCGCCCGGCAACGCGCCGACGAAGAGCCAGCCCTGCGTGCGATAGGCGCTGGCGGCGAGATGCACCACGCCGAGCTCGTCCAGCAGCTGCGTTCCGAGCATCGCCACCGCCAGCGCCAGCGCCCAGACCCGCAATCGCCGCAGGCTGCCGAACAGCGCCGCGTCGCTGATGCAGCCCATCGTGCAGAAATGGGTTCGCTGGAGCAGCAGGCCTGCGGCCACGCCGAGGCCAAGCATCGCCGTCGCGGCGAATGGGGAACCAGGATGCATGCGTACCGACCGTGCCGCCGGGTCAAGGCGAGAGGAGACCCGGATATGGCAGGCTTCGGTCGGAGATCAACGGAGCCGGGCCGTCAGCGGCCCGCGAGGATGACGCCCGCCTCGAGGAACGGCTTGGGGTTGAGCGGCCGGCCATCGACCCGAATCTCGTAGTGCAGGTGGGGTCCGGTGGCACGCCCGGTGCGCCCCATCAGGCCGACCGTCTGCCCGAGCTCGACCTTCGTGCCGACACGGACGAGCGCACGGCTCAGATGAGCGTAGCGGGTCTCGATGCCCATGCCGTGGTCGATGACCACCATGATCCCGTATGCACCCGAACGGCCGGCCTCGACGACGGTGCCGGGTGCCGTGGCCTCGACGGGGCCGTTGCGGGGGCCGCCGAAGTCGAGCCCGGTGTGCATGGCGCCGCGCTTGCGGAACGGGTCGCGGCGATAGCCGAAGCCACTGTTCAGTTTGTACTCGGTCATCGGTGCCGCGATCGGCACCGCCAGCAGGACGCTCTCCATGCGACGAAGCCGCGCGAGCTCGGCCAGGCTCTCGCGCTCGACCGCGCGGTCGGACCCACGACCAAGCGCCGGAACCAGCGGGCCACCTTCGCCTTCGCTCAGCGGCGGCCCCTTGGGGTCGGCCTGGGCGACGAGTCGCTCGACGTCGAGCCCGGTCTTGGCCAGCAGGCGATCGAGCGTCCGGATCCGTGTCGCGAGCTGCGCCGATTGCGGGGACGCGTCCGCGGCAGCCGCGGCCTCCACGACGCGCTGATCCGGCCTCACCTCGGGTATGGCAGGAGCCGCCACAGCCGGCGCCGCGTGAAGCGCACCCAGGCAGAGCGCAAGCATAGCGGTGAGCCGGCCACCGATCTGGGTAAGCATCCGGCAATGTCGGCGATTTGCCGTCAGGTCACACTTTGCATTGGCGATCGCGGTTGCGATGACAACGCATGCCAGCTCCGTGAGACGGCCTGTCATGTGTGTCACTCCGCTGTTGGCCTGACGCCTTTGTCGGGTGAGGCGTACCCGGGGGCTGTGTGGCAGGTTGACTATTGCTTTCCAAAAACGGTTTATGGGAGCACGATGCTTGGTTTGCAACCCGTCTCGTGCTGACCGCGGCATCGCGTCGGGGGGCGTAGAGCCTAACTCCTTGATGCGTCGTCGGGTTCCGAAGGCGTCTCGGGGCCATCGAATGGGGCGGTCGTCGGACCCGTTGCCGGAGGCAGGACCGATCGGCATTGTCTGGGCCGCCTCAAGCCTGGAACAGCCGATGCAGCCGGATCTCATTCTACGGGGCGCCAATCTGCCCGACGGGCGGCGCGAGCAGGACATCCTGATCAAGGACGGACTGATCCAGGCCGTGGGGCCTCAGATCGACGCGCGCGGGCGCGACGAGCTGGACGTCTCCGGCCGGCTGGTGACGCCGCCCTTCGTCGACTGCCATTTCCACATGGACGCCACCCTGTCGCTGGGGCTGCCGCGCCTCAACCGGTCGGGCACCCTGCTCGAGGGGATCCAGCTCTGGAACGAGCTCAAGCCCCTGCTCACGGTCGAGGCGGTGGTCGATCGGGCGATGGCCTACTGCGACATGGCGGTGGCCCAGGGCATCGGCGCGATCCGCAGCCATGTCGACGTGTGCGACCCCAGGCTGACGGGCGTCGAGGCTCTCCTCGAGGTGCGCCGGCGCGTGGCGCCCTACCTGACGCTGCAGCTGGTCGCGTTTCCGCAGGACGGGCTCTACCGGTCCCCTGGTGCGCGTGAGAACCTGCTGCGCGCGCTCGATCTCGGGGTCGAGATCGTCGGCGGCATCCCGCATTTCGAGCGCACCATGGAGGATGGGCGGCGCTCGGTCGTCGAGCTGTGCGAGCTGGCGGCCGACCGGGGCCTGATGGTCGACCTGCATTGCGACGAGACCGACGATCCGCTCTCGCGCCACATCGAGACCCTGGCCGCGGAGACGCAGCGGCTCGGGCTCGGCGGCCGGGTGGCGGGCTCGCACCTGACCTCGATGCACAGCATGGACAACTACTATGCCAGCAAGCTGATCCCGCTGATCGCCGAGGCCGGGGTGGCGGCGATCGCCAACCCGCTGATCAACATCACGCTGCAGGGGCGGCACGATTCCTACCCCAGGCGGCGCGGTCTGACGCGGGTGGCCGAGCTGGCCGCGGCCGGCGTCCGCGTCGCCTTCGGCCACGACTGCGTCATGGACCCCTGGTACTCGCTGGGCTCGGGCGACATGCTCGAGGTCGCCCACATGGCGGTGCATGTCGGCCAACTCACCAGCATCGACGCGATGCGCCGCTGCTTCGCGGCCGTGACCAGCGAGCCTGCGGCGATCCTGGGTCTCGACGGCTATGGCCTGGATCCCGGCTGCCGCGCGGACCTGGTCGTGCTGGAGGCGGCGGACGCGGTGGAGGCGATCCGCCTGAAGGCGGCACGGCTATTCGTGCTGCGCGACGGCCGAGTCGTCGCCCGCGCTGCGCCGCGTGTCGCCTGTCTCGATCTCCCCGGCAGGCCGCCGGCCGTCAGTTTCCTGCACACCCGGCCTGGGGTCGTCGCCGGGGATTAGTTCCAGCCGACTCATGCGGCGGATCGCCGCATATGCCCGGTCGGACGCTCGCCGCGCGCCGATTTCGACGCTTTTGCCGGGAGTTGTCATACCAGACCCGTTGCAAATTGCCGCGATTGCGCTTGTAAGCATTAGAGGATGTCCGTGTGATGCGCCGGTGGTGGGTGGGGCGTACAGCGGGTGTCTCGAAATGGTTCGATATGCCTTGCGGCAGGTCGGGCTAAGTGATGGCGAGAAACGGAGGTGTCTTCGGGCATGCCCGCCCGAGACATCTGAATAAAGAGCGAACGTGAGCCTCTGCAGCCCGATGCTAGCATTCAACAGAACCGATCTTGAACGCCTCTTCCCTTCTACGACCTGGCAACGCGCGGAGACGCTTTGCGAGCAAAGCGCGGTGGTCGAGATCAATGTCGAGCGCGACGGTCGCTCGATTACTGGGCGTGTGAGGAGCGAGCGGCGCACGCCGTACCTGACCCGGGTCAATATCGTGAACGGCCGCGGTGGCCGGATCAGGCTGTCGAGCACCTGCACCTGCCTGGTCTACAGCGAGTGCGAGCACGCGGCGGCGACGCTGCTGGCGGCCCTCGACGAAACCGCGGCCCCCGATGCCGACGAGGTCAGCGCGGCGATCGAGCCGGAGCTGGAGGCCTGGATCGCGGCGATCAATCAGACCGCCCGGTCGCAGACCAACGGCCATGCGAGCGACGGGGCCGATTGCGTGCTCTACGTGCTCGAGCCCGCCCAGCGTCTGTGGCGCGACGCGGCGTCGATCCAGCCGCTCGCGGTCAGCACCTTCCGCGCCCGGCGGCTACGCGGCGGCCTCTACGGCCGCGAGCACCCGCTCGCCATGTCGAACCTGTCCGCGGACGATCCAGCGACCTTCGTCGGCATCGCCGATCAGGTGATCGGCCGCCTG
>JBGAKU010000344.1:0-4969 GCA_044224255.1 Geminicoccaceae bacterium | reverse complement strand
ACACTCCGATCGGCGGCTTCTTCTACCACAGCGGGCATCACCACCCGGGTGACGCTCCGAGCTTCCTTCGACGCGCTCATAACCTTCAGATTCCGATGAAGCGCGGCCTCAGCGCAATCCCCAACTCTCGTTTTTAGGTTGAATTTTGGATGCTGCGGTCGGCCAGCCTCGCTGACATTTAGGAACGCGACATCGACCGGCAGCTCAAGCTGCACCCGGGCGGGCTGATTTAGAGCATCCGATTGATTGTACTGGCGGACAGGGCGGGATTCGAACCCGCGGTGGCTGTTACACCACGCACGCTTTCCAAGCGTGTGCCTTAAACCGCTCGGCCACCTGTCCTCCGGGCGCGGTTGGCCGCTCTTATAGCGCGGTGGGCGCTGGGGGCAACGGCCTTCCCCGGGCCGGTCGGCGCGGGTAGGGTGCGGCCCCGCGTTTCTGGGGGTTTTATGGTGTTGTTCCGCGCGCTGGGTTGGCTGCTGCTCGCCATGGCGGTTGCGGTGGTTGTGCACGATGGGCTCGTGTGGTGGAGCGAGGGCTCGTTCCGCCTGTTCGGGCTGGGCGAGCTGTGGTCGCAGCTCGACATCGGCTCCCTGAACCGGGCGGAGGGGGCCGTGCAGCGCCACCTGTCGGGCGGGCTGTGGACCTCCGTCGTCGGGCCGGTCCTGACCGTTCCGGCCGTGCTGGTGTTCTTGGTGCTCGGCGTCGTCTTCCTGTGGATTGGGCGGGGCGGGGCGCCCAAGGCGCCCGCCTTCATCGGCGACGACCGTCCGCGCCGGCGCCGCAGCCGGGGTGGTGGCCTGTAGTCGGAGCGCCGGGGGCACCGCTCGTGGTGCGCTTTCCCTGACACCGGCGAAGAGGCGTCCCTGGCGGGGCCGTGCGCGCTCGGCCAGTCCTGAAGGCCACGCCTTCCTGTCCAATAGGATTGGACCTGCCCAATCGATTGGACGGCGGCAGGAGCGAACCAGCGCCGTCAGTCCGGGTAGCCGCAGTCAGCGGCTGTCCATCTTCAGCGCCGCGATGAAGGCCGATTGCGGGATCTCGACGTCGCCGACCTGGCGCATCCGCTTCTTGCCCTTCTTCTGCTTCTCCAGAAGCTTCTTCTTGCGGCTGATGTCGCCGCCGTAGCACTTGGCGAGCACGTCCTTGCGCAGGGCGCTGATCGTCTCGCGGGCGATGATGCGGCCGCCGATCGCGGCCTGGATGGCGATCTTGAAGAGCTGGCGCGGGATCAGGTCCTTCAGCCGCTCGCAGAGCGCGCGGCCGCGATGCTCGGCCTGGTTCTTGTGCACGATGATGGAGAGCGCATCGACCGGCTCGCCATTGACCAGGATGGTGAGCTTGACCAGCTCGCCCTCCTCGTAGCCCACCATCTCGTAGTCGAAGCTGGCGTAGCCGCGCGTCACCGATTTCAGCCGGTCGTAGAAGTCGAACACCACCTCGTTGAGCGGCAGGCGGTAGACCGCCATGGCGCGCGAGCCGGCGTAGGTGAGCTCGATCTGCTGGCCGCGCCGCTCCTGGCACAGGGTCAGCACCGAGCCGAGATGCTCGTCCGGAGTCATGATCGTGGCCTTGATCCACGGCTCCTGCATGGTGGCGATCTGCGACGGGTCGGGATAGTCGGCCGGATTGTGCAGCTCGCGCTCCGTGCCGTCGTTCATGCGGATCTTGTAGACCACCGAGGGCGCCGTGGTGACCAGGTCGAGGTCGAACTCGCGCTCCAGCCGCTCCTGCACGATCTCGAGATGCAGGAGGCCCAGGAAGCCGCAGCGGAAGCCGAAGCCCAGCGCGGCGCTCGATTCGGGCTCGAAATGGAACGACGAATCGTTGAGGCGGAGCTTGGAGAGCGATTCGCGCAAGGTCTCGAACTCGGCGGCGTCGGCCGGGAACAGGCCGCAGAACACCACCGGCACCGAAGGCTTGAAGCCGGCCAGCATCTCGGCGGCAGGCTTGCGGTCGTCGGTGATGGTGTCGCCCACCTTGCAGTCGGCGATGGTCTTGATGCCGGCGATGATGAAGCCGATCTCGCCCGGGCCCAGCTCGGCCACGTCCTTGGGCTTGGGCGTGAAGACGCCCACCTTGTCGAGGTCGTAGGAGGCCTGGGCCGCCATCATGCGGATGCGCTGGCCCTTCTTCAGGACGCCGTCCTTGACGCGCACCAGGGTGACGACGCCGAGGTAGGGGTCGTACCAGCTATCGACCAGCAGCGCCTTCAGCGGCGCGTTGCGGTCGCCCGTGGGGGCGGGCAGGCGGCGCACCATCGCCTCCAGAAGGTCGTCGATGCCGAGGCCGGTCTTGGCCGAGACGTGGACGGAGTCCGACGTGTCGATGCCGATCACGTCCTCGATCTCCTTGCACACGCGCTCGGGCTCGGCCGAGGGCAAGTCGATCTTGTTGAGGACCGGGATGATCTCGTGGTTGGCGTCGATCGCGTGATAGGCGTTGGCGAGCGTCTGCGCCTCGACGCCCTGGCTGGCGTCGACGACCAGGAGGGAGCCTTCGCAGGCGGCGAGCGAGCGGCTGACCTCGTAGGCGAAGTCGACGTGGCCCGGCGTGTCCATCAGGTTGAGGATGTAGGTCTTGCCGTCGAGCGCGGTGTATTCGAGGCGGACGGTCTGCGCCTTGATGGTGATGCCGCGCTCGCGCTCGATGTCCATCGAATCGAGCATCTGGTCGTGGAACTCGCGCTCCGTCACCGCCCCGCAGCGCAGCAGCAGCCGGTCGGCCAGCGTGCTCTTGCCGTGGTCGATATGGGCGATGATCGAGAAATTGCGCAGCAGCGACAGGTCGGTCATGGGACGCGGGACTCTAATACCACCTCATCCTGAGGAGCGCCCGCAGGGCGCGTCTCGAAGGATGGGCCTCAGGCACGGTGCCTGTTGCCTATCCTTCGAGACGCCGCGCTGCGCGCGGCTCCTCAGGATGAGGTTTTTGGTGTTCGGGGCGAAGCAATGAAGGCCGATCATCGATTGATCTCACTACCCCCGCAACGCCGCGCCCGTCGCCTTGACGACGGCGGCCACGATCCTGGCGCTGGCGGCCTCGATCTCGGCGTCGGTCAGGGTGCGTTCGACGGGTTGCAGGGTGACGCTGAGGGCGATCGATTTCTTGTCGTCGGGGACGCCCTTGCCGGCATAGACGTCGAACACGCGGGCCGCCGTGATCAGCGCCTTGTCGGCGCTGCGCGCGGCGCGCACCAGGCGGTCGGCCTCGATGCCGGCATCGACGATGAAGGCGAAATCGCGTTCGACCGGCTGGAAGGCCGAGAGCACCAGCTTGGGCCGCGCCTTGGTCGCCTTGGGCTTGGCCAGCGGCGGGGCGTCGAGGAAGACCTCGAAGGCCGCCACGGGGCCCGCCAGGTCGGCCGCCGCGACGATCTCGGGGTGGAGCTCGCCGAACCACGCCATCACGCGGTCGCCGAGCTTCAGCGCGCCGGAGCGGCCCGGGTGGTACCAGTCGGGCGCGCGGCCGGCATCGCCGCCTTGCGCCGACATGTTTTCCACGGGGGCGCCGATCGCCTCGAGCACGGCCAGCGCATCGGCCTTGGCGTCGAAGGCGTCGACGTCGCGCGGCGGGCCGGCCCAGTTGCGCGGCACCGCCTTCTTGTGGCGGATGCCGGCGGCCATGGTCTGCTGGCCGGCGGGCGTGGCGTCCTTGTATTGCGGGCCGACCTCGAACAGGGCCGGGTCGCCGAGCCCGCGCGCCTCGTTGCGCTTGGCCGCGTCGATCAGGTTGGGCAGGATCGAGGGCCGCATCGTGTCGAGCTCCGACGCGATCGAGTTCAACAGGCGCAGGTCGGCGCCGCCGCCGCCGAAGCGCTCGGCCTCGGCGCGCGGCAGGAACGACCAGGTGACCGCCTCGTTGAGGCCGCGTGCGGCGAGCGCCCGGCGGGCCTGCGGCACGCGGCGCTGGCGCGGGGAGCGCACCGGCTTGGAGATCGGCGTGAGCCGCGGCAGCGATGTCGTCGGGATGTTGTCGAAGCCGTAGACCCGCGTCACCTCCTCGACCAGGTCGGCCTCGCCGATGATGTCGGGCCGCCACGACGGCACGGCGACGCGCCACGGGCCGTTGCCCTGCACGGTGAAGCCGAGCTTCGTCAGGATGCCGGCGGTCTCGGCCGCCGGCACGTCGATCGCCGTCAGGGTTTTTGCGCGATCCGTGCGTAAATCGTAGCGGCGCTGCCAGGCCGGCATGACGCCGCTCGACACCACCTCGCTCGCCTCGCCGCCGCACAGCGTCAGGACCAGGCGGGTCGCCACCTCGGCGCCCCACCACACCGACTCGGGATCGATGCCCCGCTCGAAGCGATAGCGCGCGTCCGAGAGGATCGCGAGCTTGCGGCCCGACGCGGCGGTGCGGATCGGGTCGAAATAGGCGACCTCGAGGAACATCTCGGTCGTGCCGTCGCCGACCCCGGTATCCTCGCCGCCCATGATGCCGCCGATGCCATGTACACCCTTGGAATCGGCGATAACCGCGACGCTGGAATCGAGGACGTAGGTCCGGCCGTCGAGCGCCAGGATCCGCTCGCCCTCGCGGGCCTGGCGCATCACCAGGTCGCCGGCGAGCTTCTGGGCATCGAACACGTGCAGCGGCCGGTTGAGATCGAAGGTCACCAGGTTGGTGATGTCGACCAGGGCGGAGATCGGCCTGAGCCCGATCGCCTTCAGGCGGCGCTGCAGCCAGTCGGGCGAGGGGCCGTTCCTGAGGCCGCGGAAATGGCGGCCGACCACGATCGGGCAGGGGCTGTCGGGCGTGGCCGCGTAGCCGTGCGTCCACTTGATCGGGCTCTGGTAGGTGCCGGCGATCCCGGTCGTGTCGAGCGGCTTCAGGGTGCCGAAGCCCGCCGCGGCGAGATCGCGGGCGATGCCGTGCACGCCCAGACAGTCGGCGCGGTTGGGCGTCACCTTGATCTCGATCACCGCGTCGTCGAGGCCGAGCGCCTCGGCCGCCGGGGCGCCGGTGCGCG
>JBGAKU010000343.1:0-4970 GCA_044224255.1 Geminicoccaceae bacterium | reverse complement strand
GTCTCCCAGAGCTGCTCGGGATTCATCTCGCCCAGGCCCTTGTAGCGCTGGATGGCGAGGCCCTTGCGGCCGGCGGCGAGCAACGCCTCGATCAGGCCGGCGGGGCCGCTGAGCGGCACCTCCAGATCCTTGCGGCGCAGCACGGCACCGCTCTCGATCGCGCCGCCCATCCCGGCGAGCAGGGCGGCCGTGCGGCGCGCGTCGGCGCTGCGGGCCAGGGCCGGGTCGAGACGGAAGCGCTCGCGCCGCTCGCCCCGGATCTGATGGAAGACGAGCTCGCCCGTGTCCGCGCGGTGCGCCTGCCAGCCGCCCGTGCCGCCACCGCTGAGGCGTCGCGCCACATCCTGGGCGCGCTGCAGGGCGTTCGCGGGATCGTCGAGCGCATGCTCGGCGAAGGCGCCAGCCATCGCCAGGGCCTCGACCAGCTCCAGGGGCAGGCGCCGGGCGAGGTGCGCCAAGAGCGTCCGGCAGACGCGCGCCTGCTCGACCAGGGCGGTCAGAGCCTCGCCGGCGACGACGTCGCCGCCCGGGGCGACCACGGACGACTCCTCCAGGCTCTCCTCGATCAGGAAGCTCTCGAGCGCGGCGTCGTCCTTCAGATAGCGCTCCTTCTGGCCGCGCTTGACCCGGTAGAGCGGCGGCTGGGCGATGTAGAGATGGCCGGCGTCGATGATCTCGGCGAGGTGACGGTAGAAGAAGGTGAGCAGGAGCGTGCGGATGTGGGAGCCGTCCACGTCCGCGTCGGTCATGATGACGATCTTGTGGTAGCGCAGCTTGCCGAGGTCGAAATCGTCGCGGATGCCGGTGCCGAGTGCGGTGATCAGCGTGCCGATCTCCTGGCTGCCCAGCACCTTGTCGAGCCGCGCCCGCTCGACGTTCAGGATCTTGCCGCGCAGGGGCAGGATCGCCTGGAAGCTGCGGTCGCGGCCCTGCTTGGCCGAGCCGCCGGCGCTGTCGCCCTCGACGATGAACAGCTCGGACTTGGCCGGGTCGCGCTCCTGGCAGTCGGCGAGCTTGCCGGGCAGGTTGGCGATGTCGAGCGCCCCCTTGCGGCGGGTCAGCTCACGCGCCTTCCTGGCGGCCTCACGCGCGGTCGCGGCCTCGACCACCTTGGCCATGATCGTCCTGGTCTCGACCGGATGCGTCTCCAGCCAGAGGGCCAGCCCCTCGGCGATGACGTTGGAGACGACGGGCGTGACCTCGGAGCTGACGAGCTTGTCCTTGGTCTGCGAGGAGAACTTGGGATCGGGCATCTTGACCGACAGGACGCAGGTCAGGCCCTCACGCATGTCTTCGCCGGTGAGGGTGACCTTGTCCCGCTTCAGGGTGCCGCTTTCCTCGGCATACTTGTTGAGGGCCCGGGTCAGCGCTGCGCGGAAGCCCATCAGATGCGTGCCGCCGTCGCGCTGCGGGATGTTGTTGGTGAAGCAGAGCATGGTCTCGTGGTAGCCGTCGTTCCACTGCAGGGCGACGTCGACCGCGATCCGGTCGCGCTCGGTGGTGACCACGAGCGGTGGATGCAGGGGCTGCTTGGTGCGGTCGAGGTAGCGCACGAACGCCTCGACCCCGCCCTCGTAGAACAGCTCCTCGACCTTGGGCGGGTCCTGACGCTCGTCGCCGAGCCGGATGCGGACGCCGGAGTTGAGGAACGCCAGCTCGCGCAGGCGATGCTCCAGCACGTCGTAGGAGAACTCGGTCTTCGAGAACACCTTGATCGACGGCATGAAGGTGAGCTCGGTGCCGCGGCGGCCGTTCTGGCCACCGACCACGGCGAGCGGCGCCACGGGCTCGCCGCCCTCGACGAAGCGCATATAGTGCTCGTGCCCGTCTCGCCAGATCCGCAGGTCGAGCCAGTCGGACAAGCCGTTGACCACCGACACGCCCACGCCATGCAGGCCGCCCGACACCTTGTACGAGTTCTGGTTGAACTTACCGCCCGCGTGCAGGACGGTCATGATCACCTGGGCAGCCGATACCCCTTCGCCCTCGTGGATGTCGACCGGGATGCCGCGGCCATTGTCGGCGACCGTGACCGAGCCGTCGGCATTGATGGTGACGTCGACCCGATCCGCATAACCCGCCAGCGCCTCGTCGATCGCGTTGTCGACGACCTCGAACACCATGTGGTGCAGGCCGGAGCCGTCGTCGGTGTCGCCGATGTACATGCCCGGCCGCATGCGCACGGCCTCGAGGCCCTCGAGAACCTGGATCGACCGCGAATCGTAGACGTTCTCGGCCGACATGGCGGGCTCAGTCATGGGGCATCAGCGCTCCGTCGACGACATGGAAGAAGTGGGCGCTGCGCATCATCACGTCGAACAGCCGGGCCTCGGTGCCGGTGAGCCAGCACTGGGCGCCCAGGTCGGTGAGCACGGCAAGCAGCTCCGAGCGGCGGCGCGGGTCGAGGTGCGCCGTCACCTCGTCGAGCAGCAGCATCGGCAGATCGCCGCAGCGACGCAGCCGGAGCCGCGCCTGGGCGAGGAGAACGCTGATCAGGTAGGCCTTCTGGCGGCCGGTGGAGCAGCGGGCGGCCGCCTCGCCGCGCCAGGCATCGCTGGCGACGAGGTCGCTGCGATGCGGCCCGACGGCGGCACCGCCGGCCTGCGCATCCTCCTCGCGCGAGACGGCGAGCATGTCGGCCAGCCGCTGCTCGACCTCGACCGCGGGCTCCTCGTCGAGCCACTCCTCGAGCTCGCCCTCCAGGCCCAGACGCGGGCGCGGGAAGTGGTGCTGCGCCTGGGTGAGCTCGCCGTCGAGCTCCGCGACCAGCTCGCGGCGGGCGGCCGTCACCGCCACCGCGGCCTCGGCCATGCGCTTCTCGATCGCGGACAGCCAAGCCGGGTCGCGCCTGCCGGCGCGCAGGAGGTGGGATCGCTCGCGCGAGGCACGTTCGTAGGCGGCGACCCGGGTCGCGTGCGCGGGATCCAGCGTCAGCACGAGCCGGTCGAGGAATCGCCGGCGACCGCTCGCGCTTTCGGCAAACAGCCGGTCCATGGCCGGGGTGAGCCAGAGCAGGCTGACATGCTCGCCCAGCGCGTTCTGGCCGCGCAGCGGCTGGCCGTCCAGCGCCACGCCGCGCCGCTCGGCCTCGCGTTCGTGGCCGGTCTCGATCTCGCAGGCGCCGTGATGCCCCTCGATCAGCGCGCCCAGCCGCCACGGCCCGGCCCCCTCGCGGTCCATCTCGGCGAGCTTGACGCCCCGCAGCCCGCGCCCGGGGCTGAGCATCGAGACGGCCTCGAGCAGATTGGTCTTGCCGGCGCCGTTCTCACCATAGAGCACGACCGGCCCGGGCCGCGGCTCGAGCGCGGCGTCGCGATAGTTACGGAAGTCGCGCAGCTGGAGCCGCTTGACCGCGATGGCTCGAAGCGGACCGATGTCTCCGTCGGAGTCGAGGGGGAAAGAGAGCTCGTTCATACACGCATGGGCATCAGCACGTACAACGCGCTGGCATCCGCTGGGTCTCGCACCACGGTCGGTGCCGCCGCGCTCGCCATCTCGAACCGGACGAGGTCGCCATCGATCTGTTGCAGCATGTCCAGTATGTAGCGAGCGTTGAAGCCGATTTCGAGCGATTCCCCGGAAAAGTCGACGTCGAGCTCCTCGACCGCACGGCCCGTGTCGGCGCTCACGGCGCTGATGGTCACGGTGCCGTCGGAAAAGGCCAGCTTCACCGCGCGCGCCTTCTCGGTCGAGATCGTGGCGACCCGGTCGACCGCGTCGCCAAACGCCTTGCAGGCCAGCGACGCGACCTTCTCGTTGCCGCTCGGGATGACCCGCTCATAGTCGGGGAAGGTGCCGTCGATCAGGCGCGAGACGATCACGGCGTTCTCGAACGCGAGCTGGATCCTCGCCGGCGACACCCCGATCCGGACCTCGCCGCCGACGCTGTCGATCAGGCGTCGCACCTCGGTCACGGTCTTGCGCGGCACGATGATCGGCGGGATGTCGGCGGCCCCGTCGGGCAGCGGCACCTCGACCCGGGCGAGGCGATGGCCGTCGGTGGCGACGCCACGCAGGGTCGCGGTCGCTCCACCCTTGGTCGCATGCAGGTGGATGCCGTTGAGATAGTAGCGCGTCTCCTCGGTCGAGATCGCGAAGCGGGTCTTGTCGATCAGTCGGGCGAGGTCATCGGCGCCGATCGTGAAATTGACCGCCAGCTCCTCCTGGCCGATCGCCGGGAACTCGTCCGCCGGCAGGGTCGGCAGGTTGAACACCGAGCGGCCCGCGCGGACCGTCAGCTCGCCGCCGCCGTTCTGCTCAATCCCGACCTCGCTGCCGTCAGGCAACTTGCGGACGATGTCGAACAGCGTGTGCGCCGCCACGGTGGTCGTGCCCTTGCGGGCGACTTCCGCGACCTCGTGCGCCACCAGCGACAGATCCATGTCGGTGGCGGTCAGGCCCAGGCGCTCGCTGTCGGCGGCCAGCTTGACGTTGGACAGGATCGGGATGGTCGTCCGGCGCTCGACGACGTTCTGCACGTGGGCCAGCGACCGTAGCAGGGCCGAGCGCTCGATGGAGAGCTTCATGGGCGACTTCGATCCGTGAGCTTGTCCACAGCCCGCAGGCTGCCCCGGCGCCGCGGGGACGCGCACGCTAGCAAAAATGCGCTAGCGGCAACACATTATCTCGCGGCTCGGGGGAGGCGAGGATTCTCAGACCTGGAGCTTGCGGCGGAGCGCGTCGAGATCGTCCGCGATCGACCGGTCCTCGGCGCTGAGCCGCTCGATCTGGCGGACGGCATGCATGACCGTCGTGTGGTCGCGGCCGCCGAACTTCTTGCCGATCTCGGGCAGGGAGCGTGGCGTGAGCTGCTTGGCGAGGAACATCGCCACCTGGCGCGGGCGCGCCACGGCCCGGCTGCGGCGCGCCGAGGTCATGTCGGCCATGCGGATACCGTAGTGCTCGACGACCGCCTTCTGGATCTCCTCGATCGTCACCCGGCGGTCGTTGGCGCGGAGCAGGTCCTTCAG
>JBGAKU010000342.1:0-4988 GCA_044224255.1 Geminicoccaceae bacterium | reverse complement strand
AGGGGGGCAGAAAGCTGGGTGACCAGGTCGATCTGCTGATCGTCGGTGGCGGCATCAACGGTGCCGGCATCGCCCGCGACGCCGCGGGGCGCGGCCTGTCCGTCCTGCTGGTCGAGAAGGACGACCTCGCCAGCCACACCTCGCGCTGGTCGTCCAAGCTGATCCATGGCGGCCTGCGCTATCTCGAGTATTACGAATTCCGGCTGGTCCGCGAGGCGCTGATCGAGCGCGAGGTGCTGCTGCGCGCGGCCCCGCACATCGTCTGGCCGTTGACCTTCGTCCTGCCGCACAGCCCCGAGCAGCGGCCGGCCTGGCTCGTCCGTCTCGGCCTCCTGCTCTACGATCATCTGGGCGGCCGCCAGATCCTGCCGGCCTCGACCGCGGTCGATCTCGGCGCCGGCGGCGTCCTGGGCGCGCCGCTCAAGCCGTGGGTCAAGCGCGGCTTCACCTATGCCGACTGCTGGGTCGAGGACAGCCGGCTGGTGGTGCTCAACGCCATGGACGCGGCGCAGCGTGGGGCGCGGATCAGGACCCGGACCCGCTGCGAGCGGGCCGCGCGCGACGGTGACGGCTGGGTCGCCGAGCTGGTCGGCAGCGACGGCCGGCAGCGGCGGGTGCGCGCCCGCGCCATCGTCAACGCGGCCGGGCCATGGGTGTCGAGCTTCCTCGCCGACGGCCTGGGCGTGCGCTCGGCCAAGCGCGTGCGCCTGATCAAGGGCTCGCACATCGTGGTGCCACGGCTCTATCCCGGCGAGCATCCCTACATCCTGCAGAACGACGACAAGCGGATCGTGTTCGTGATCCCGTTCGAGGGCGCGTTCAGCCTGATCGGCACCACCGACGTCCCCTATGAGGGGGACCCGGCCGGCGCGGCGATCGATCCGGGCGAGACCGACTATCTCTGCCGCGTCGTCAACCGCTACTTCGAGCGGCAGCTCGCGCCTTCCGACGTGGTCTGGTCCTATGCCGGCGTGCGGCCGCTCTACGACGACGCCAGCGGCAACGCCTCGGCCGTGACCCGCGACTATGTGTTCGACCTGGACGCCACACCGGGGCGGGCACCGCTGCTGTCGATCTTCGGCGGCAAGATCACAACCTACCGCAAGCTCGCCGAGCACGCGCTCGAGAAGCTCCAGCCGGTCATGGGTTTCGCCAAGGGCGCCTGGACGGCCAAGGCGGTCCTGCCCGGTGGCGACATACCCCGCGCCGATTTCGCGGCGTTCCTCGATGCGGCGCAGCGCGAGTATCCGTGGGTACCGGCGCCACTGCTCCGCCGCTGGGCGCGGGCCTACGGCACGCGGCTGACCACGCTCGTCGGCAGCGCCAGGAACCTCGCCGAGCTCGGCCTGGACCTCGGCGGCGGCCTGCACGAGGCCGAGGTGCGCTATCTCGTCGAGCGGGAATGGGCGCGCACGGCCGAGGACGTGCTCTGGCGCCGCTCCCGCCTCGGTCTGCATGTCGGCGAGGATACGGTGGTGCGGCTCGGCGAGCTCCTCGGCGCCGATGCGGCCCCAGCGAGGCGGGAGGCCGTGGGAGAGTGAGCCTGCGCCTGGACGGGATCGAGCGTGTGGTCGGGCGGGAGGTCTGGATCGACCGGCTGTCGCTCGACCTCGAGGACGGGCAACTCTACGTCCTGCTCGGGCCGACGCTGGCGGGCAAGACCTCGCTCATGCGGCTGATGGCCGGCCTGGATCAGCCCAGCTCGGGCCGCCTGCTGGTCGATGGCGCCGACGTGACCGGGAAGTCGGTGCGCCAGCGCAGCGTCGCGATGGTCTATCAGCAGTTCATCAACTACCCGACGCTGACCGCCTACGACAACATCGCCTCGCCGCTGCGCCTGCAGGGCGCCGCCCCGGCCGAGGTCGACCGGCAGGTGCGCGACGCCGCGCGGCTGCTCCACATCGACCATCTGCTCGACCGGCTGCCGGGCGAGCTGTCCGGAGGCCAGCAGCAGCGCCTCGCCATTGCCCGCGCCCTGGTCAAGCGCGCGAGCCTGCTGCTGCTCGACGAGCCCTTGGTCAATCTCGACTACAAGCTGCGCGAGGAGCTGCGGACCGAGCTGCGCGAGCTGTTCGCGCGGCAGCAGACGACCGTGGTCTACGCCACCACCGAGCCGCTCGAGGCGCTGATCATGGGCGGCCAGGTCATCGTCATGGACGAGGGCCGTGTCCTGCAGATCGGGTCTACCGTGCAGGTCTACCACAATCCGGGCTCGCTCCGAGTCGCCGCCGTATTCAGCGACCCACCGATGAACACCCTTGCCGTCACGCTCGAGAATGGGGTGGCGCACGGCGGCGGCGGGCTCGCTTTGCCCATGCCCCCCCACCTCGCCCGGTTGCCCGAGGGTCCGCACACCTTGGGCGTGCGCGCAAACCACCTGTCGATCCGCCCGAGGGGCCCGGACGACATCAGGATCCAGGCCAGCGTCGAGCTCGCCGAGATCTCGGGTTCCGAGACCTTCGTCCACGTCAGCAACGGCGGCCTGCGCTGGGTGGTGCAGGAGGAGGGTGTGCACGAGCACGCGCTGCACCAGGCGGTCGACGTTTATGTCGACCCGACGCGCCTCTACGCATTCGACCGCGACGGCCGTCTCGAGCGGGCGCCCGAGCGTGCCATGGCGAGGGGCTGACCGCGATGGCTCGGATCGAGTTCGACAACGTCGCCCACGCCTACGCGTCGAACCCGGCGGCGCCCAAGGACTATGCGCTGAAGCCCCTGCACTTCGCGTTCGAGGATGGCGGCGCCTACGCGCTGCTCGGGCCGTCAGGCTGCGGCAAGACCACGCTCCTGAACATCATCTCGGGCCTCCTGCAGCCCAGCGAGGGGCGTGTCCGGTTCGACCGCACCGACGTGACCGCCCTCTCGCCGGCGCAACGCAACATCGCTCAGGTGTTCCAGTTCCCGGTCATCTACGACACGATGACCGTCGGCGAGAATCTGGCGTTTCCGCTGCGCAACCGCGGGGTGGCGCCCGCGGCGATCGCGGCGCGCATCGCCGAGGTCGCGGCCATGCTCGACCTCGAGCCCTTGATGAAGCGGCGCGCGTCGCACCTCACTGCCGACCAGAAGCAGAAGATCTCGCTCGGGCGCGGCCTCGTCCGCGAGGACGTCGCGGCGATCCTGTTCGACGAGCCGCTGACGGTGATCGACCCGCATCTGAAGTGGCTGCTCCGCCGCAAGCTCAAGGAGGTGCACACGCGCTTCCGCCACACGCTCGTCTACGTCACGCATGACCAGAACGAGGCGCTGACCTTCGCCGAGAAGGTGGTGGTGATGTACGAGGGCGAGGTGGTGCAGCTCGGCACCCCGCAGGAGCTGTTCGAGCGCCCGGCGCACCGGTTCGTCGGCTACTTCATCGGCTCGCCGGGCATGAACTTCATGCCCTGCCGCGTCGACGCGGGCGGAGTGCGCATCGACGGTACGGACGCCGTCCTCGGCGGCCACTGGGCGCAGGCGGCGAGCGAGGTCCCGAACGCCAGCCTGCAGCTCGGCATCCGCCCGGAGTTCGTGACGGTCCAGACCGCTGCCAGCGAAACGACCCTGCCGGTCAAGGTCGAGCGGGTCGAGGATCTCGGCAACTACAAGCTGTTGACCGCACGCTTCGGTCCGCATCAGCTCAAGGCGAAGATGGACGAGGATGCCCAGGCCCCGGGCGAGACCGCGCACCTCTCCTTCGCGCCGGCGCGAACCCTTCTTTATGCCGACGAACGGCTGATCGGCTGACGGGGCGGAGCATGGACAAGACCCAGAACAACGCTGCGTGGCTGCTGGTCCTGCCGGTGTTCCTGCTGGTGGCGTTCAGCGCGATCATCCCCTTGATGACCGTGGTCAACTACGCCTTCCAGGACATCTTCGGCCCCACCGACCGGGTCTGGGTCGGCACCGACTGGTTCACCCAGGTGCTGGCCGACAGCGACCTGCACAATGCGGTCATCCGCCAGCTCGTGTTCAGCCTGACCATCCTCGCGATCGAGATCCCGCTCGGCATCGCCCTCGCGCTTGCCATGCCGGCGCGCGGCATCGCCGCCTCGGCCACGCTGGTGATCATGGCCCTGCCGCTGCTGATCCCGTGGAACGTGGTCGGCACGATCTGGCAGATCTTCGCCCGCGGCGACATCGGGCTCGCTGGCTGGCTGATCAACCGCGCCGGCATCAATTACAACTACACGGCCGACCCCTGGGACGCCTGGATCACCATCGTGCTCATGGACGTCTGGCACTGGACGCCGCTCGTGGCGCTTCTGTGCTATGCTGGCCTGCGCGCCATCCCGCCCGCCTTCTACCAGGCGGCCTCGATCGACGGCGCCTCGCGCTGGGCGGTTTTCCGCTTCATCGAGCTGCCCAAGATGCGCGGCGTGCTGCTGATCGCGGTGCTGCTGCGCTTCATGGACAGCTTCATGATCTACACCGAGCCGTTCGTCGTCACCGGCGGCGGGCCGGGCAGTGCCACCACCTTCCTCTCGATCCACCTCGCCAAGATCGCCGTGGGCCAGTTCGATCTCGGCCCAGCGGCGGCGATCTCGATCGTCTACTTCCTGATCATCCTGACGCTGAGCTTCGTCTTCTACAACGTGATGACCCGGGTCGGCACGGGAGACCGGGCATGAGGGTGCGCACCTACGGGCTCCTGATCTACTTCCTGTTCCTGCTCCTGCCGATCTACTGGCTGGTCAACATGTCCTTGAAGACCAACGAGGAGATCCTGAGTGGTCTCACGCTGGTCCCGGCGGCGCCGACGATCGCCAACTATGCCCGGATCTTCACTGACCCCGCTTGGTACTCGGGCTACATCAACTCGCTGATCTACGTCGCGATCAACGTCGTGCTGAGCCTGGGCGTCGCCCTACCCGCGGCCTACGCATTCTCGCGCTACAAGTTCATCGGCGACAAGCACATGTTCTTCTGGCTTTTGACCAACCGGATGTCGCCGCCGGCGGTCTTCCTGCTGCCGTTCTTCCAGCTCTACCAGACGATCGGGCTGTTCGACA
>JBGAKU010000341.1:0-5029 GCA_044224255.1 Geminicoccaceae bacterium | reverse complement strand
TGTAGCGCGTCAGGTCGGATGTCCGGCGAGCGACACGAGGGGTGGCCGGTCACGATGGATAGTGAGGATGCCGGTTTGGGCGGTGAGCGACAAGCCGGTTGTCGCTGGCGCGTCATTCAGGTGGCCGTCGCGGCTGTCGCGGGGGCAAGGTCGCCTGGGCTGGTAGTGGCGCCCGGCTGTCGCGGGCGCGACAGGGCGGTGCGTCGCCGATAGCTTTCGACGTTGAGCTCGAAGATGGTGGCGTGGTGGACGAGGCGATCGATCGCGGCGACCGTCATGGCAGGATCTGGAAAGACATCATTCCAGTCGCCGAAGGGACGATTGGCAGTAACGAGCAGGCTTCTGCGCTCGTAACGAGCGGAGATCAGCTCGAAGAGCACGCTCGTCTCGGCTTGATCTTTGCGAGCGTAGCAGAGGTCGTCGAGGACGACGAGGTCGAACTTGTCGAGCTTGGTGATGGCGGCCTCGAGCGCGAGGTCGCGGCGCGCAGCCTGGAGTCTTTGGACGAGGTCGGTGGTGCGGGTGAACAGCACCCTGTAGCCGTGCTCGATCAGGGCGTGGCCGAGTGCCCCGGCGCAGTGGCTCTTGCCGCTGCCGGGCGGGCCGAAGACCAGGAGATTGGCACCTTTCTCGAGCCAGCTGTCGCCGCCGGCGAGCGCTTGCAAATGGGCCTTGCTGAGCATCGGTGTTGCGGTGAAGTCGAAGCTGTCGAGCGTTTTGCCCGGCGGCAGATGGGCCTCGGCGAGGTGGCGCTCGATCCGCCTTCGCGCGCGCTCAGCGAGCTCGAGCTCGGCGAGGGCCGCCAGGAGCCGGGCCGCGGGCCAGCCCTCACGGTCGGCGCGCTTGGTGAACTCCGGCCAGAGCCGGGCGATCGATGGCAGTCGCAGCTCGGTGAGCAGCAGGGGCAGCCGGGCGGTATCGACGGTGATCGCCGTGTCGTCGGTCATGGCCGGGCCTCCATGCCGGCGAGCAGGGTGTCGTAGACGGCGATCGCCGGTAGCTGGACGACAACGGTGGGCGGTGCCGTGTCGCGCGGCGCGAAGCGGGCGGCGAGCTCCTTGGGGTCGGGCAACCCACCGTCGTCGAGCATGGCATCGAGTGCCGATGCCAGCTCGGCCTCGCAGGCGCGATCGTAGGCGAGTGCCAGGAGCGCCACCATCACGCGGCAGGCCGCGGCAGGCTCCAGCCGATCGAGCAGCACCTCCCAGGTTCGGCGGAAGGCAGGTCGCGGGAACAGGGCGTCGCGATAGATGAGGTTCAAGAGCGCCCCTGGCTTGCGGCGCAGACTGTGGAGCACGTGGCGGTAGTCGACGACATGGGCATGGCCACGTCGGCCCCGGCCGGGAGCGCGGCCGCGCGGCAGGGTGAGGACATGGCTGCCGCCAAGATAGCACTCGAGCCGGTCGTCATGGATCCGCACGCGCAATCGATGGCCGACCAGGCGCGAGGGCACGGTGTAGAACACCTTGCGCAGGACGAAGCCGCCGCTCGAGGTCACCAGCACGGTGGTCTCGTCGAAGTCGGTCGTTCGTTGGGCGGGCAGCGGCCGGAGCGCAGCCCGCTCGAGCTCGACCAGCTTTCGCCGACGGGCGTTGCGGCGGCCGATCAGCTCGGCGACAAAGCGACGATAGGCCTCCAGGTCCGCGAACTCGCGCGAGCCACGCAGGAGCAGCGCTTGGTCGAGCGCCTGCTTGAGGTGACCGTGGTGGCTCTCGATGGCACCGTTCTCATGGGCGACGCCGCGGTTGTTGCGGCTTGGGACCATGCCGTAGTGCGCGCACAAGGCCTCGTAGCGTCGGGTGAGGTCCTCCTCGGCCGCGGCATCGAGGTTGCGGAACGCTGCCGAGAGCGAGTCGGTGCGGTGTTCGCGCGGTGTCCCACCGAGCGTCCAGAGCGCGTTTTGCAGGCCGTGCGCCAGAGCGGTGAAGCTCTCGCCGCCGAGCACCACCTCGCCATGTTCCCAACCCGAGTAGGCGAGCGCCATGTGGTAGAGACGGTGCTCCAGCGGCGCGCCGGCGATCCTGACGCCGAGCCCGGTCGCGTCGGTGAAGTCGGACAGCGCCCGATCGCCGGGCGGATGAACCTGGCGGAAGATGATCTCGCGCTCGGGCCCATGCTGCGCCTTCCAGGCCCGAATGCGACGCTCGAGGGTCCGGCGATGCCGAAGCCAGTCGCGGTCGGGCTGGCGCCGCGCCAGTTCCTCCAGGACCGTGATCGGCCGCAGGCCCGGTATGGCCTCGAGCATCGGCAGGACCTCGTCCGCCCAGACCGCGCCGAGCCGGTCGTCGCCTGCCACGCCAAGGCGCGTGGCCGCCTTTTGCGACGGCAGCCGCGGGTCGCGGTCGATCCGCCGCCCCGAGCGCTCGCTGAAGCCGGCCTTGGCCGCAGCCACGGCCTGCGTGTGCGTCTGTCGGTAGTGCATGTAGAGTCTCACTTGCTGGTCGGTGATCCGAGTCCCCGGCACGACGTCCTCTTCTTGGCGGTCGAGAACGCCGTCACCGTTGACCCACCGTGACCAGCAGGGCGAGGGCCTAAGCCCGCGCCACCGGTGGGGTCAGCCTACGATCGGGCTACGCCCTTCCTCCAGCTGACCCCACCGGCCACCTCCCGTGTCGCGCACCGGACAACACCGCTGACGCCGCGCACGCGGACGGCGCATGAAGGTGAGCCGCAGCCCATCCTCGACGCGCGGATGGTAGAAGGCCAGCGCGGCGCCGTCTTGGCGCAGGTTCTGACCCGCTACGAGGAAATCGATCAGACCGTCTATATCGGGCCGCAAATCCGGATCGGCCGATCTCAAACGTCGCCCGAACTTGGCGAAGACATCGCGTGCGACCGCACCGCGCGCACTCAGCATGGCCCAGATGATGGCGGCCGCCTCGGCCCCGTCCGCGCCAATCTGATCGGCGATCACCCTTGAGATCGCTTCGATCTGGGAGTCGGCGAGGATTTGTTCGACCTTGCGAGGCTTCACGGCATCCTCGCGGGTCAAGGCGACGAGGAGCCGCTTCACCTCATACGGTCGGGTCAGCACGGCGAGGGCGTGCTGTCGATGCTGGGCCGCCAGGTGCTTGGCGTGGCCGGTTAGGTCCGCCGCGATTCCATCGTAGATTTCCGCAAGACGCTCGGGCCCATAGTCTTCGACCTCGATCGAGACGATGTAGGGGCGTAGCTCCTTGGTTAGCTCGTGGCCGGCGCTTTGCAGCACGTCCGAGCGCGACGTGATCAGAAATTTCCGTCCAGGGCCGGCGTTGTCGAGCAGCTTGGGAAGTTCGCCGCTCCAGCGATCCGCGCCGGGCATCAGGCGATTGCCGCCCCAGGGATCGCGCAAGTGAAACAGGACCGGATCGGCGCGCGTGAGATTGCGCCGGATGTAGCCGGGCCCGTTTTCTTCGCCGATCACGTCGAACGGCGGCTGCCCACCGCGCAGATCGAGCTCGAGAATATCGGCGGTCAGGGTTTTGCCTGTCCCCGAAGGCCCCGCGATGACCACGGCGTGCGCTGTGTCGAGCTGCGCCTTGATCGCGTCGAACGACTTCGGGCGAACATAGTGGTCCATATCACGGGTCGGCGCGAGTGAGCCGCCATGGCAGACCAGCACCTCCATCACCTCGGATCGCCTCCAACGTCCGTTGTGGGCGCCCGCAATCCGCTGGCGCACCGCCTCACGCAGATCGCGCAAGCAGTCGTCATGCCTAGAGATCGGGACGTGGCCGTGCTGGGTGAGCAGCGCACCGATGCGCCCGCCGAGCACCTCGCGGGTAACGCCCGTCAGCAGGACGATGCGCGGCGCGAGAGACACTTGCGCCGCCGCGTCATAGCTGGCGCGTGTGTGGGGCGGGAGTTCATCGACCTCGGGAACGTCGAACAGGTGCGCGCCTTCGTGCGGCCTCAAGGCTTCCGCCGAGGCTTCATTCGTCACGAAGACATAGCGGCCCTGTGCGTCCGCCTGAAGCATCGCCAGCGGTCGGTTGCGCCGCGCGCCTTGATCCGCGCCATCAGCGTCCTTGCCGAGAAGGACATCGGCGATGGCCGTTGCCGGCCATGGCGAGCCCGAGCGGGTTTTGGCCTGCAAGATCAGATGGAGGTCACCGCCGTGCGCGACGAGGCCAAGCGAGGCCGCCGCGGGGTCCGTGACGGCCGCTTGGAGATCCTCTTCCGAGCGAGGCTCGATCTCGATCTCTTCGCTCGCGCCCTTGGCGAGCATGAGGTCGAGTGCGACCCAGACGGTGACTTCGATCTGATACTCGTAGCCTGAGAAACCGGGGTTGCCGGGATTGCGGCGCGACCGTGCCCGTGCACCGCTGCTTGCGGCCGTCCGCCGTCGGCGCGCCTGTGTCTGGACGCCACCGCGCGTCGCCGCCGTCTTCTTAGCCGCCACGCCCGGTCCCTCTCAGCACCATCCGGACAAACGCGAACATCCGCGTGAACAGGTAGTCGACCTGATCCAGTGAGGTCAGAGCCTCCTGCGTCACTTCGGAATGTCGGATACGGAAGCTGTTGCCGATGCCTGTCAGCTCCATGGCCTCGCTCGCGAGCGCTTGGCGAAAGGCAGAGCCCGGGGCAGCAACCCGATCCAACAAGGCGTCGGCCTGCTCGCGCTTGTTGGACCCCGGTTCGAGGGTTTTCAGCCGCTCGAACGCGTCCCAGAGCTTTTCCAGCGCGTCCTGACGGTCTTCGGGCTTGGGCGACAGAATCCGTCGCCTCGCGGCCTCAAGAAGCCGATCGGTCTCGCCGTCGCCCGTCTGGAAGAGTGCCCAACCGATCACGTCGGCCAAGGGTGCTGGAAGGAGGCGGCGGGCCTCGCCCGCGGGCGTGAGTTCAAAGGCCAGCGCATTGCGCCGGAACAGCATGTTCACATCGGCGACGAAGCGCTGGAGCCCGGCTTCGCGGTCCCAGCTCAGATGGTGATGCCGGAAGAACGAGTGATATGCGCCGTGGACCGGCTCGCCCACCGCTCTCGCGCAGAACTCGAGGAGGTCGAGGATGACCGGAGTTTTCGGCGCCTCCGTTGGGGAAAGAGGCCACT
>JBGAKU010000340.1:0-5057 GCA_044224255.1 Geminicoccaceae bacterium | reverse complement strand
CATTCATGGGGGCGGTACGCGGCATCCTGGCCGGGGCCGAATTCGATATGGCCCGGCATCACGAGGAGAGTTTCGACTTCGCGTTGCTCGCCGACGACACCGCCGAGGAGGCGGTTGCCGCGCCCGCTGCGCGGACGTTCACGGTCGAGTTCAAGAAAATCGGACGTACCGTCGAATGCGGCGCCGAAAGCTTCGTGCTCGCCGCAGCCAAGGCGTCGGGGATCCGGCTGCCTTCCTCCTGCACCAAGGGCCTGTGCGGCACCTGCAAGAGCAAACTCGTGTCGGGGAAAGTCGACATGAAGCACCAGGGCGGCATCCGCCAGCGCGAGATCGATCAGGGCATGGTCCTGCTCTGCTGCTCGAAGCCGCTCACCGATCTGGTCATCGATCGCTAGCGCAGAAAAGGATGGCCAGGCCGAGGCAATCGGCACGTTTGATGGCCAAACTGGCCGGAACCGCGCTGAAAGTGATGATCCTGACTGCCACGGCCAGCGTCAGGGCCTCTTGGACCCTTTCAAGGGTGCTAAGCTCGCAGTCGGCACCTATGTGTTGGACGTCCTGAAGTGGATCGTCAGCGAGCGCCGGCTGGTCTTCCAATCGCTGAAGTGACCGCTGATCCTCATGGTGATCCTTCTGGGTCTGATCGCCTGGCAACTCGCTGCCCGGCGGGTAAGGCGATCGAGGAGTTGGTCTGGGCAGCCCCGCAGGGGCCGACATGCCGCTCGGCGAGTGGCCCGCAGGCCAACGTCCCTATCTCTGGCTCGACGCGACCTATGTGAAAGTCCGCCAGGCCGGCCGGAATACGACCGCGATCAGGACGCGCACCCATTGCCCCGGCGATGCCCGCGGTTCCGACGGCAAAGCAGCGCCCGTCCGAAGGCCGGCGAGGGGTGGGATGCCGATCATCGCTGAGCCAGGGCTCCGATGATCCGCTGGACGGCAGTCGTGGGAATGCTCTGCACGGCCCGGACGCGGCGGCCGTTCGGCAGATCGATCTCGACCAGCCTGCCCACGGCATCGGCGACGGAATGGTCCACTCTCACTGCGACAGGGCCATGAGCAAAGATCGAGCACGTCGGGATCGAGGGTGGGCCGCACGGCTGTGGGTGGTCGATTTGATATGGCTCACCGCCGAGCACTCGGTCGCATCCCGTCAACTGGACCTCGGTTGCAGCCGAGCCGGCCCAATCTCATGTGGTTCCCAACGACTAGCTTTCTCAATCAGAGCGAGAGTGAATGGTTGACTCTCGGCGCACCTATGCCGCGCAATGATCCGCTACTCCATGGGTGCAAGGTGCTGCGGCATGGGCGTCACAGGCATCGCATTTCAGTTTCGCACGGCAAAACCCTATCGACTCCATAGGGTCATTATGCAATCCACATCGACGTAGCACCGGGGTGACCCGGCCGCACGCAATTGTCTCTCAACGGCGTCGGTGACGACACCATGGATCATCCCCAGGAGCTCTGGCCGACCATCGTCCATGACGATGTCTGCCGCCTTCGGGTCGCGATCGTCCACGACTGGCTCACCGTCTATGGCGGCGCGGAGCGGGTCCTGGAGCACATGCTCGCGGTCATCCCGCAGGCCGACCTCTACACCCTCGTCGACTTCGTGCCGGCCGAGCAGCGCGCCTTTCTCGGTGGCCGCCGGCCGAAGACCTCATTCATCCAGCGCCTGCCCGGGGCGCGCCGACACTACCGGAACTATCTGCCGCTGATGCCGCTCGCGGTCGAGCAGTTCGATCTCTCCGGCTACGACCTGATCATCTCGAGCAGCTATGCGGTGGCCAAGGGCGTGATCACCGGCCCCGACCAGCTGCATCTGTCCTACGTGCACTCCCCCGTTCGGTTTGCCTGGGACCTGCAGCACCAGTATCTGCGGCAGGCGGGCCTGACGCGCGGCCTCGCGAGCTGGATGGTGCGCGCCCTGCTGCATCGGCTGCGCCTGTGGGACAGCCGTACCGCCAACGGCGTCGACCACTTCATCGCCAATTCCGAGTTCATCGCCCGCCGCATCTGGAAGGTCTATCGGCGATCTGCCGAGGTGATCTATCCCCCCGTCGATCTGAGCGGATTCGACTTCTTGGCGACGAAGGGGACGGGATACGTCACGGTGTCCCGCCTCGTCCCCTATAAACGGGTCGAGCTGCTGATGGCGGCGTTCGCGCTCATGCCCGGGCGGCGCCTGACCGTGATCGGCGATGGCCCGGATCTCGAGCGGCTTCGCCGCGCGGCCCCGCCCAATGTCGAGCTCACCGGCTTCCTGCCCGGCACGGAGGTCGCCCGGCGCCTTGAGCGGGCGCGCGCCTTCCTGTTCGCGGCGGAGGAGGATTTCGGCATCGTCATGGTCGAGGCACAGGCCTGCGGCACGCCGGTGATCGCCTACGGTAAGGGCGGGGCATGCGAGGTGGTGCGCGAGCTCGACCAGCCCGCGCCCACCGGGGTGCTGTTTGCGACCCAGACCGTCGAGGCCGTGGTCGACGCGGTCGAGCGATTCGAGGCCGCGGCCGGGCGCTTCGATCCGGTGACCTGCCGGCGCAACGCGGAGCGGTTCGGCCATGCGCGCTTCTGCTCGGAACTGACGCGGGCCATTGCGGTGCAGCTCACCGAGCGCAACCGCCTGCCGGAGATCGCCGGCAGGCGCGACGACCTGCCGCCGCGGCTCCAGGGCGTTCTGGCGTCGATGGTGCGGTGACCGCATGATCGCCGCTCTTCGCGGGCTCGTCGGCAGGCGCACCGTCCGCGCCACGCTCACCAACAGCGCCGTCAATGCTTGCGTGCTCTGCCTCAATCTCGGCACCGGCCTGCTCACCGCGCGGTTCCTCGGGCCGGAGGGGCGCGGAGCCTACGCAGCCATGGTGATCTGGCCCCAATTCCTCGCGAGCCTGTTCACTTTGGGGCTGCAGCAGGCGGTGCCCTACAATCTGGTGCGGCGACCGGAGGAGCGGGCCGCGATCACCGCCGCCCCGGTGGCTGGACCACTACGGGCCCGAAATCGTAGCGATGGCGCGCGTCATCCTGTGGCTGGCGCCTGTCGTCCTGCTGATCTGGATCTGCAACGCCTGCATGCAGGCGGCAGGGCGCTTCGACCTGTTCAATCGGGCGCAGTATCTCCAGCCGGTCCTGTCGCTCATGGGCCTCCTCGTCCTGGCGGCCACGGACATGCTGACACCGGTCTCGGCCGCCCTGACGTCGGTGGCCGGCGCGCTGCCCGTGCTCGCGCTTGGGCTGGCATGGCTCTGGCGCGAGCATCGACCGGCGTTCGTCCGGCCGCTCGGCGAGAGCCTCAGGCTGCTGCGCTACGGCTTGCGCTCCTGCGGTGTGCAGCTCGTCAATGCGCTGTCGCAGCAGTTCGACAACGTCTTCGTGCTCGGCGCGTTGAGCCCCGCGACCGTCGGGCTGTACATGGTCGCCCGCAACGCGGCGCGGCCGTCCCAGTTCTTCGCCAGCGCCATGAACGCCGTGCTGTTCCCGCGGGCCAGCGCGCTCACCGACCAGGCGGCGCTGGAGCTGTCCGGTCTCGCCGCCCGGGTCGGCATCCTTGCAGCCCTTGCGGTCGCACTGCCACTCGGCCTGCTCGGGCCGTGGCTCATCACGACCATCTATGGCGCCGACTTCGCGGCGGCCGCATCGCCCTTTCAGATCCTGGTGGCCGAGGCCGCCGTGGCCGCGATCAGCTCGACCATGGCCCAGGCGTTCTTGAGCGTTGGAAGGCCCGGCGTGATCACCATCCTGCAGGTCGCAAGCTTCCTTGTGGGTGCCGCAATGATCGTAGTGCTGGTGCCGCGCCTCGGCATGCAGGGAGCGGCGTTGGGGCTTCTAGCGGGCTCTCTGGTCCGGCTGATCGTGATCGCTGCATGCTATCCGGTGGTCCTGCGGGTCACCGTGCCCAGGCTCTGGTTGAACGGTGCTGATCTGCGGCGGCTGCTCGCCCCGCATCGCATGGTGGCTGCATGACCGTGGACAGGAGCGTGGTGGTACCCAGGGTCAGCATCGGGCTGCCGGTCTACAATGGCGCGAACTATCTCGCCGATGCCCTGAATTCGATCTGTCACCAGTCGTTCGGCGACTTCGAGCTGATCGTTGCCGACAATGCCTCCACCGATGGCACTGAAGCGATCTGCCGTGAATTCGCCGCCCGCGACCTGCGTATCCGCTATGTGCGCAACGGCACCAACATCGGGGCGGCAGCCAATCATCGCCTGGTGCTCAGCCTCGCCCGCGCGCCGTTCTTCAAATGGCAGGCGCATGACGATCTGCTTGCCCCCGACTTCCTCGCCCGCTCCGTGGCAGCGCTGGAGGCCGAGCCGGATGCCGTCATCTGCATCACCGGCGCCGTGCGGCTGGATGCCGACGGCCGCGAGCTGCTGCGCTGGCTGTCGCCGCTACACCATACCGACGCGCCCGATCCGGCGCGTCGGTTCGGTGCCGTGGTCCGCACCTTCTTCTGCCATTGGACCGAGCTCTTCGGCCTGATGCGCCGCGACGCCGCCCTGCGCACGCAGGCGATCCGACCGTTCCGCGGCGGCGACATCGCTTTCATTGCCGAGCTTGCCCTGCTCGGGCCCTTCGTGCGGATCGACGACTATCTGTTCATCCATCGAGATCATGCGGAGCGGTACTACCGCAAGGTCGATGCGGACCCGCAGGCGGTGCTGGCATGGTACGATCCGCGGCGTGGCCGGGCGCGGGTGCTGCACAAATGGGCGCTCTACGGCTCCCATCTTGCCGCCGTGCGGCGGCATGCGCTCTCGCCATGGCAGCGGGTGCGCTGCGTCGAGCATCTCCTGGGCTCGATGACGATGTGGGTCAACGCGAAGGGGCTGGCTCGCGATCTGGTCTGGGCCGTCAATCCACACTCGGTCGAGCTGATCCGCGGGGCTCGGCGCGCTCTCAGATCGGGGCTGCGGCACCTCCTTCCGCCCTTGGCGAGCGCCTCGCGCCCATACACTGGCCACGACGAGCCATGACGGCGGCTTCGTTCTCGGCAATTTCGAGCCTGCATGTGGGCATGGGTTGGTATGAGGAGCAGCCGGGCGGGCTCAATCGCATGG
>JBGAKU010000339.1:0-4984 GCA_044224255.1 Geminicoccaceae bacterium | reverse complement strand
GCGAGGGCGATGGCGAGGAGGAGCAGCGAGATGGGGTGGGTGAAGAAGACGCTTGGGTCGCCCTGACTGATCGAGAGGGCGCGGCGGAACTGCTGCTCGGCGAGCGGGCCCAGGATCAGGCCGACCACGCAGGGGGCGACCGGGACGTCGAGCACCCGCATGCCGAAGCCGAGGATGCCGATGACCCACAGGATGACCAGGTCGACCACGTTGTTGTTGAGCGTGTAGGTGCCCATGGTCGCGAACACCAGGATGCCGGCATAGAGCCAGGGCCTGGGGATGCGCAACAGCTTCACCCAGACCCCGGCCAAGGGCAGGTTCAGCGCGAGCAGCAGCACGTTGCCGATATAGAGGCTGGCGATCAGGCCCCAGACCAGCTCGGGATTGTTGTCGAACAGCAAGGGCCCGGGCTGCAGGCCGAACTGCTGGAAGGCCGCCAGCATGATCGCGGCGGTGGCCGAGGTCGGCAGGCCGAGCGAGAGCAGAGGGGCGAGCGTGCCGGCGACCGCGGCATTGTTGGCCGCCTCCGGCCCCGCCACCGCCTCGATCGCACCCTTGCCGAACTCCTCGGGATGCTTGGTCAGCCTCTTCTCGACCAGATAGGAGAGGAAGGTCGGGATCCCGCTGCCACCGGCCGGCAAGGCGCCGATCGGGAAGCCGATCACCATGCCGCGCAGCCAGGGCTTCCAGGAGCGCGCCCAGTCCGCCGCGCTCATCCAGACCGAGCCGGCGAGCTTGAAGAACTCCTCCTTCTCGTAGCGGTAGCGGGCGGCGGTGTAGAGGGTCTCGCCGACCGCGAACAGGCCCACCGCCACCACCACCGTGTCGATGCCGTCGAGCAGCTCGAGCTGGCCCAGGGTGAAGCGCGCCTGCCCGGTCTGCAGGTCGATCCCGACCAGGCCCAGGGCCAGGCCGATGAACAGGCTGGCCAGCCCGCGCACCAGGCTGTCGCCGAGCACGGCGGTGACCGTGGTGAGCGCCAGCACCATCAGCGCGAAATATTCGGCCGGGCCGAACAGGAGCGCCAGCTTGACCAGCTGCGGGGCGACGAAGCTCAAGGCCAGGGTCGCGATCGTGCCGGCGACGAAGGAGCCGATCGCCGCGGTCGCCAGAGCCTGGGCGCCGCGGCCCTGGCGCGCCATCATGTTGCCGTCGATCGCGGTCACGATCGAGCCCGACTCGCCCGGCGTGTTGAGCAGGATCGCCGTGGTCGAGCCGCCATACATGGCGCCGTAATAGATCCCGCCGAACATGATGAAGGCGGCGGTCGGGTCGAGATTGGCGGTCACCGGCAGGAGCAGGGCCACGGTCAGCGCCGGGCCGATCCCGGGCAAGACGCCGATCGCGGTGCCGACCGTCACCCCGACCGCCGACCAGAACAGATGGATGGGCGTGAGCGCGACCAGAAAGCCCTGCCCCAGTGCCGAGAGCGTCTCCATGGCGCGCCTCCCTATTCGGCCGGCTCGTCGCCGGCCAGCAGGTCCTCGAAGACCGTGCCGACCGGCAGGCTCAGCCCCAGCCCGTCGTTGAAGATCCAGAAGGTCAGGCCGGCCAGCACCAGCCCGATCGCGAGGTTGAGCGGCACCCGCCGGTCCTGGAAGGCGAGCGTGCCGGCGAGGAACAGGAGCGCGGTCGCCACGATCCAGCCCAGCCACTCGACCAGCCACAGCTGGACCAGAAGCCCGCCCCCGACCCAGGCCACCGCCGGCCAGTCGAGCTCGAAGCCGCGCTCGTGCGCGATGTGCCCGAACAGCGCCTGGCGCAGCACCAGGAGCCCGACCACCACCAGGCCCGCCGCCACCAGGAACGGGAACAGCCTGGGCCCGATCGCCGCGTTGGAGGGCGCGACCTCCATCAGCGAGGTCTCGATCCCGACAAACAGCCCCAGGCCCAACACCACCCCGCCCAAGACCGCCTCGCCCGCCCGCAGCCCCAACCCCGTCGCCATCGCCGATGCACTCAGCGTCGCCCGCCCGCAGACCTAACCCCGTCATCGCCCATCCTCCCCAATTGTGGCCGCCAACCCTGCCCGCCAACGGCAGGCTTGTCGACCGGCGAGGCGCCCGCCGCTAACCCGCGATTTACCGTCGCCGGCGCATGACGGACCGCCGGATGATCCGGCGGAGATGGGCTCTTGGCGGGCATCGCCCGGCTGTGGCTGACGATCGTGCTGATACTCGCGGCAAGCGGCGCGCCGTGCGCGCAGGCAGGCCCGGCGCTGGACGCGACGCGGCTGGAGCTCGAGCGCGCCGACCGCGCGCGGACCGAGGCGGCCATCTGCGCGGAGCGCCAGGCTGCCCTCGCCGCGGGTGCCGGGACCGAGCTGGCGGCGCTGCGCGCCGCCGCCATGGCGCTGGATGATCGGCGCCTAGCCACGGCCGAGCGGCTGCGCACGCTGCGCACCGCGGTCGCCGCCCTGGCCGCGGCGGGGCCGGCAGCGGCGGAGCCGCGCCGGAGGCTCGTGATCGCCCGGCTGGCCCGGGATGCCGCCGAGGGCACGGCGGAGCTGGCCGGCCTGGGACGGGCCCGCGCAGCGCTCGGCGGCAGGCTGCGCGCCGCCGCGACCGCAACCGCCCGGGCCGTCGCGCGCGTGACCTCGGCCGAGACCATGCGCGCCGCCGCCGACCTGCGCTGGCGCTGGGCGCTGCGCGACCGGATCGCAGCCCTCGCGCCCGCCCTCGCAGGTCCCGCGCGGGCCGTGGCGGGGCTTCGGCTCGCCGCCGCTGGCCCGCTCGACCTGATCCGGTGGCCGGCGCTCGCGCCGGCTGGCCCATGGGACGGAGCGGCCGGGCGCAAGCGAAGCCTGGGCAGCGAGCTGCGTTTCGATCCGCGGCTGCTGCGCGAGGCCGTCCCGGCGATTCGGCCCAAGCGCCGGCTGCCGGCGCCGGCCGCGCCGGCCACCGCGGGGCTGCTGCCGATCGCGGGCGCCCGGCTCGTGCCCACCCGGCCGCCGTGGGAGCTTACGCTCACCACGCGCGTTACTCAGACCGTCAGCGCGCCCGTCTCCGGCGAGGTGGTCTATGCCCAGCGCTTTCGTGATCTGGGGCCGCTCTTGATCATCGACCAGGGCAGCGGATATCATGCCGTGCTGCTCGGGATGACGCGGCTTGACGTGCGCGAACGCGCGCGCCTAGTTGCCGGTCAGTCGGTGGGCAGGATCGAGGCTCGATCGGATGAGCCCGCGTCTATTCACCTGCAGCTGAGGTACCAGGGCGTGCCGCTCCATCCGGCGGCCTGGTCCGCGGCGCATCAGGACAAGGTGGCGAGTTGATGCCCAGGAACGCGATCAAGGTCAGCCTGCTCACGGCGACCGCCTTCGCCGCCGGATTCGCCCTGCAGCCGGTGCAGCAGGTGGTGGCTCAGGCCGGCTCGGCCGATTCGTTCCGCCAGCTCAAGCTATTCGGCGACGTCTACGAGCGGGTGCGTGCGGAGTATGTCGAGGAGGTGAGCGAGAAGCAGCTGATCGAATCGGCGATCAACGGCATGCTGACCTCGCTGGATCCGCATTCCAGCTATCTCGACACCGAGAAGTACCGGGACATGCAGGTGCAGACCCGGGGCGAGTTCGGCGGCCTCGGCATCGAGGTCACGATGGAGAACGGGCTGGTCAAGGTGGTCTCGCCGATCGACGACACCCCCGCCTCGCGGGCGGGCGTCCAGCCGGGCGATCTCGTCACCCACATCGACGGCGAGCCGGTGATGGGCATGTCCTTGAGCGAGGCGGTCGAGAAGATGCGCGGGCCGGTCGACAGCAAGATCGACCTGCGCCTCCTGCGCAAGGGTCGCGAGGAGCCGTTCGACGTCAGCCTGAACCGCGCGGTGATCAAGATCTCGCCGGTGCGGGCGCGCGAGGAGGGCGACGTCGCCTATGTGCGGCTGACCACCTTCAACGAGCAGACCGCCAGCGAGATGACCGAGAAGCTGGGTGAGATCTCGGCCAAGATCGGCGACAAGCTCACCGGCATCGTGCTCGACCTGCGCAACAATCCGGGCGGGCTGCTCGACCAGGCGGTGGCGGTGGCCGACGCCTTCATCGACAAGGGTGAGATCGTCTCGACCCGCGGCCGGCGGCCCGATTCGGTGCAGCGCTTCAACGCCCGCCCCGGCGACATCGCCGAGGGGATCCCGATGGTGGTCCTCATCAACGGCGGCTCGGCCTCGGCCTCCGAGATCGTCGCCGGTGCCCTGCAGGACCAGCGCCGCGCCATCGTCATGGGCACCCAGTCCTTCGGCAAGGGCTCGGTGCAGACGATCATGCCGCTGCCCGGCGAGGGGGCGATCCGGCTCACCACCGCCCGCTACTACACGCCCGCCGGCACCTCGATCCAGGCTAAGGGCATCACGCCGGACATCGAGGTCCATCAGGCCAATGTCGAGCAGATCGACGACGAGCCCGGCCGGCGCGAGGCCGATCTGCGCGGCCGGCTGACCAACGAACAGGCCGATGGCGAATCGAGCGCGGCGCAGCCGCCCGAGATGGGCGAGCCGGTCGACGGCAAGGACTATCAGCTCGCCCGCGCGCTCGACCTCCTGCGCGGCATCTCGCTCTACGAGGGTCGGACGGCCGCCGCGTCCAAGGGCTGACCCGACAGCCGTGGCCAGGCTCCGGCGCCCCGCTTGGCCCAGCCTGCCGCGGCGGGCCCGCCGCGGCGTGATCGCGGCAGGTACGGGCCTCGCAGTCGCATTCGGCCTGGTGGCCGCGGCGACCGCACTGCCCGCGGGCTCGGTGCGCTATCTCGGCCCGCCGCCGGTGCTGGTTCCGATCGCCGCGCGACCGGCTGCGGTCGAGTCGTGGCGGCCGGCGCCGCTCAGCCTCGCCGAGCCCGACCTCGGGCCGGGCCCGCCCGCCCTGGTCGAGCTGGGGCTGACGGAGACCACGCCCTTGGGTGCCCTGCCCCGAACTGCCGCGGACGGCACCCAGCCCCTGGCCCGCTATGCCCGTCCAGCACCCGGGAGCTGCCGCCGGCCCTGCGTCGCCGTCCTG
>JBGAKU010000338.1:0-5088 GCA_044224255.1 Geminicoccaceae bacterium | reverse complement strand
GTCGGCCTCGGCCTCGGCCTTCCCGCGCGCGCCATACCCGCCATAGGTGTGGACCGATTGCGGCTGCAGCCCGACATGGCCGAACACCGGCACGCCGCGCTCGACCAGGAAGCGGATGGTGTCGGCCATGGCGGCGCCACCCTCCAGCTTGACGCCCGCGCAGCCGGTCTCGGCCATCACGCGGGCGGCGCTGCGGAACGCCTGGGCGGGGCTCTCCTGATAGCTGCCGAACGGCAGATCCACGATGACCAGCGAGCTGGAGGCACCACGCGTGACGGCACCGCCATGCGCGATCATCATGTCCAGGGTGACCGGCACGGTGCTGGCGAGCCCATAGACGACCATGCCGAGGCTGTCGCCGACCAGCAGCAGATCGCAGTGCGGATCGAGGAGACGCGCCATCGGCGTCGTGTAGGCGGTGAGGCAGACCAGCGGCTCGCCGCCCTTGCGCTGACGAAAGCTTGCCACGGTCATGCCGCGGGTACGGGAGACGTGGCTCATGGCGCTTCACCCCGGGGCTGGGACGAGGCGGGATAAAGGCGGACGATCGCCTCCGGGTCAAGGGTGCCGGCAGGGATGGCCCGGGCCGTCGCTCAGCCCGATGTCCTGCAGCAGATGGTCGGAAAGATCGCTAGGCCTGAGGATCGCGGCCCGATGGCGCCGCGTCAGGACAACGCGAATGGCGTCCATAAGCCAAGCTTTTGCAACGATCATCGACCCGCCTGACCGAGCTGCGGGGCAGTGGTGGCGCATGTGTCGAGCTCCCTTGTTCAGTGCGGTGAGATTGCCGATCATGGGGCATGCTGACCAATCGAAGTTCGACCGCGATTCATAAGGTGGCCTGATGGAACGGCGTGCTTCCCTGCCCCCGATGGCGGCGGTGCGGGCGTTCGAGGCCGCGGCGCGCCACGGCAGCTTCACCCGTGCCGGCGAGGAGCTCGGCATGACCCAGGCCGCGGTCAGCTATCAGATCAAGCTGCTGGAGGAGCGGGTCGGCACCCCGCTCTTCCGCCGCAGCGGGCGGCAGGTGTCGCTGACCGACCCCGGGCAACGGCTCGCCGCCGGTGTCCAGGAGGCGTTCGAGCGGATGCGTCTCGCCTTCGCGAAGCTGCAAGGCGAGGTCGACGGAGTTCTCACCGTCAGCGCCGTGAGCGCCTTTGCGACGAATTGGCTGGCGCCGCGGATCGGCGCCTTCCAGCTACGGCATCCGAACCTGGCCGTCCGCGTCTCGATGGACCCATGTCTGGTCGACTTCTCGCGGGAGGATGTGGACGTGGCGTTGCGCGCCGGGCGTGGGCCATGGCCCGGACTGGCCGCGCACCGGCTGCTGCCGATGCGATTCGCGCCGGCATGCAGCCCGGACCTGCTGCGCCGCTTCGGGCCGGTGACCACCCCCGCGGATCTGCTGCGCCTGCCGCTCCTGACCCCCAGCGATCCCTGGTGGCGCAAGTGGTTCGAGCTCGCCGGCGTGGATGCGCCGGACCTGGCGACGCGCCCGGGCATCGAGCTCGAATCGCAGCAGATCGAGGGACAGGCCGCGCTCGCCGGGCAGGGCGTGGCCATGCTGACGCCGGCGATGTGGGGGCCGGAGCTGGCGTCGGGACGGCTGATCCAGCTCTTCGAGCTCGTCGGCGACCAGAACGAGAGCTACTGGCTGGTCTATCCCGAGACGCGCCGCAACCTGCCGAAGATCCGCGCTTGGCGCGACTGGCTGCTCGAGGAGCTGGGCCGATGTTGCGCGCCGAGCGGGTAACGAGATTGCGCCGCCGGCGCGCAGGCCCAATCTCATTTCGAGAAGCCCGCTGCGTCGCGTGGAGGCATGCCGATGCGCCTCGTGCCGATCTTCGCCCTGCTCGTCTTGCTCGTCGCACCGGCCGCGGCCGAGCCGCAGCAGAGCCTCGCCGGGAGCCTTCTGGTCGCCAGCCCGGAGCTGGGCGACCCCAATTTCGAGCAGACCGTCGTCCTGATGCTGGAGGACGGCGAGGAGGGGGCGTTGGGCGTGGTGATCAATCGCCCCTACGGCAGCGCGCCGACCGCCGAGCTGCTGCGCCGGCTGGGCGTCGATCCCGGCGACGCGAAGGGGGAGACCGAGCTGTTCTATGGCGGGCCGGTCCAGCCCGAGATCGGCATGGTCGTGCACGGAACGGACTACACCCTGCCGAGCACGCGTCAGGTGGTCCCGGGCATCGCCGTCACCAGCGATCCGAAGGTGCTGGCGGACATCGCGCAGGGCAAAGGGCCGCATCAGGCGATCGCGGCTCTGGGTTATGCCGGCTGGGCTCCGGGCCAGCTCGCGCGCGAGCTGGCGGAAGGGGCATGGTTCACGCTCCCGGCCGATCCGACGCTGGTCTTCACCTCGGACCGCGCCCAGCTGGGGAGGACGGCGTACGCGCGCCGCGGGGTCGAGCTCTAGGTCAGCCTCCCCGCCGGGTCGGGGCCGTGACGCCGGGCTGCGCGTGCAGCTGGAGGTTGCCGCTAGCGGCAAAGCCGAAGGCGCTGACGGTCGTCCGAAGGTCGAAGGGCGATTGCGAGCAGCACGCATGAGACCTCTCCTCTGGGCCGACGATGGACACAGGACATGACCATCAGTCGTCGATCCTTCATGGCCTGCTCCATCGCGACGCCCCTCGCCGCCTCTGGCGCGGGCGCAACGCTGTCCGCGACCGTCGGGCAGGACGGGCGATGGTGGACGAGGAGCTGGGCCGATGGCGGGACAAAGGCGCCGTTCAGTGGCCGCACCATCAACCACGGCTGCATGTTCGTCGCCGACCGCGACATCGCGCTCTATCGACAGCAGTTGGGCTGCTACCCCGACGCACAGGGCGCTCTGACGGTCGGCCAGGGCCTGCCGCTCGACAGTTGGCCCAGCGTGATTGGCGGGCCGTATGCCGACGGCGTCGGCGCGGACCGGTCCGGGACTCTCCTGGACTGGGGCAGCGCCGGCTACACGGGCCACGCACTGCGCACCCCTGGCTGCTTCATCGTCCCTCACGGCCCCACCGTACCCTACGGGACCGACTGGAGCGACTTCGAGCGGGTCGCGGACGGCTCACTCAAGGTGGACGGCGTCGCACTCGCGGACCTCTATCGCATGATGGGCCAGCGAATTCGCGCTCTGTGCCGGGAGGCGGGCAAGAACATCACGGAGGTCGTGATGCGCCCGAATCACGAGGGCATGAACCAGGACACCAAGCTGCGGCTCGCTGGCCCGAACGGCGAGCGGCAACTCTATCTGGTGGGTGCCGCGAATGGCCGGACGACGGAACAGATCACCGCAACCTACAATGCCGCGATCGCCCGCTGGGCGGCGGGGTTGTGGGAGGGGGCCGAGCATCGAATCCCGGTCGCGCTGAGCCCGGCCATGCTCCGCGAGCCGGCCGAGGTGCCGGAGGTCGGCTACGAGGACTGGCTCGGCGGCCCGGCGGCAGGGGTCTATGATCTGGTCTGCTTCAGCTTTCACCCGCGCCCATCACTGATGCCGACCGACGCTGCGATGTACGATCTCGTGACGAGCACGACCGCGAGCGGTATCTGGACCCCTGCCAAGGCCATCGCGGCAGCCCGTGCCACCGCAGCAAGTGAGGGACGGGTGGTCAAGGCCTGTTCCCTCGAGGTCAGCTGTCGTCTGGAGAAGCAATATCTTTCTGGCGATCTCTCGCGCTATGCCGCCGTGATCGAGCTGTTCTATGATTTCATGTACCGGAATGTCGAGGACGTGGCGTTCATCAACGCCCACAACATCAACAGCTTCGATCCGGACTGGGCCGTCGGAAAGGTCGGGACCGAGGTCGACCTCGCCCATTGGCGAGCCTATGTGGCCGCGTTCCGAAGACGGCACGGTTTGGCGCAGGCCTGAGGCGCCCGTCGGTGTGGTTCCGCTGTCGGATCGCCATCGCTATGGTGCCGGCGACCAATCCAAAGCTCGGGAGTACCCATGTCGGTCCAGCGCATGCATACCAATCAGCGGATGAGCCAGATCGTCATCCACGGCGACACCATCTACCTCGCGGGCCAGGTCGCCGCCGACAAGCCGGGCGCCCCCTTGGCCGAGCAGACCCGCAACATCCTCGAGCGGATCGACGCGCTCCTGGCGCAAGTGGGCTCCGACAAGACCAAGCTGCTGTCGGCTACGATCTGGCTGACGGACATTCAGGGATTCGAGGAGATGAACGGGGTCTGGGATGCCTGGATGCCGGCAGGCTGCGCGCCGGCCCGTGCGACGGTCGAGGCCAAGCTCGCCGGTCCGCAGTTCACGATCGAGATCGGCGTGATCGCGGCGAAATAGGCGATGCGCGTGGCGGTCCTCGGCGCCGGCGTGATCGGGGTCGCCACGGCCTACGAGCTGTGGCGCGACGGCCATGAGGTCGTCGTCCTCGACCGGGAGCCGGGGCCCGCCAACGGCACCTCCTTCGCCAATGCCGGCATGATCGCGCCGGGCCATGCCTATGCATGGTCGTCGCCCAAGGCCCTGCGCACCCTGGCGCGCGCCCTGTTCCGCGACGATCTCGCCTTGCGCTTCCGCTTCCAGGCGGACCCGCAGTTCTGGCGCTGGTGCTGGCGCTTTTTTCGCCAGTGCACGACCGAGCACGCAGCGGCCAACACCCGCCGCAAGGTGGCGCTGTGCCTCTACAGCCAGCGGCGGCTGCACGCGGTGGTGGCGGACACGGGCGTCGCCTATGGCGGACGGACCGGCGGCGCGCTCTATCTCTATCGCGAGGCTGCGGGCTTGGTGGAGGCGGCGGCCAAGGCGCAGATCCTGCGCGATCAGGGCGTCGAGGTCCGGGCGGTCACGCCTGACGAGGCCGCCGCGATTGATCCGGTCTACGAGCCGGTGCGCGACCGGTTCGCGGGCGCCCTCTACGCCCCGGGCGACGAGAGCGGCGACGCCCGGCTGTTCACGCTCGGCATCGCCGACTGGCTGACGGCACGCGGCGTCGAGTTCCGCCTCGGCGAGGCCGTGACGGCGATCGAGGGCGGGCCGGATCGGATCGCGACCGTGCGGACCGCGAAGGGCTCCGTGCCCGCCGACGCCTACGTGCTGGCGCTCGGCTGCTGGAGCGCCGCGTTCGGCCGCCGGCTCGGGCTCGA
>JBGAKU010000337.1:0-5115 GCA_044224255.1 Geminicoccaceae bacterium | reverse complement strand
CGTGGCCGAGGTCCTGGCCGGCCTGTGCTACGTCAACGCGCTCAAGCCGGGTGCCCCCGCCATCTTCGGCACCTGGCCGTTCGTCTCCGACCTGCGCACGGGTGCCATGTCGGGCGGCAGTGCCGAGCAGGCGCTCTTGATGGCGGCCTGCGCGCAGATGGGCCAGTTCTACGACCTGCCGACCGGCGTCGCCTCGGGCATGAGCGATTCCAAGCTGCCCGACGCCCAGTCCGGGGCGGAGAAGGGCTACAACCACGCCCTGGTCGGCAATGCCGGCGCCAACCTGATCTACGAGGCGGCGGGCATGCAGGGGAGCCTGCTGGGCTTCAGCCACGAAAGCCTGGTGATCGACAACGACATCATCGGCGCCAGCCTGCGGACCATCCGAGGCATCGAGGTGACCGAGGCGTCGCTCTCGTTCGAGACCATGCGGCAGGTCTGCATCGAGGGGCCGGGCCACTATCTCGGCAGCCAGCAGACGCTCGAGCTGATGCAGCGCGACTATTTTTATCCCGCGGTCGGCGACCGGGCGAACCCCAAGGAATGGGCCGAGCAGGGCAACACCGACATCGTCCAGCGCGCCTCGCTGCGCGTCGAGCAGCTTCTCGGCAGCCACTTCCCGGCGCATCTGGCCCCGGTCGACCGCCAGATCCGCGAGCGCTTCCCGATCCGCCTGCCCGAGGCGGCGATGGCGTCGGCAACGAAGGAGCTCGCGGCATGACCCGGACTGCGCGCGTCGTCGTCATCGGCGGCGGGGCCGTCGGCTGCAGCGCGCTCTACCATCTGGCGCTGCGCGGCTGGACCGACTGCCTGCTGCTGGAGATGAACGAGCTGACCTCCGGCTCGACCTGGCATGCCGCCGGCAACTGCCCGACCTTCTCGGGGTCGTGGACGTTGATGAAGATGCAGGCCTACGGGGCCAAGCTCTATCGCCGCCTCTCGGCCGAGCTGGAAGGCGGCATCGGCTATCACGGCACCGGCTCCCTGCGCCTCGCCCACCATCGCGAGCGGATGGACGAGTTCCGTCACATCGCGGCCATGGCTCGCGCCCAGGGTCTCGCCTTCGATCTTCTGTCGCCCGCCCAGGCGCGCGAGCTCTACCCGTTCCTGGAGACGCACGAGCTCGAGGGAGCCCTCTGGGATCCCATGGACGGCGACGTCGATCCCTCGCAGCTCACCCAGGCCTATGCCCGGCTCGGCCGCGAGGCCGGCTGCCGGATCGAGCGCTTCACCCGGGTGACGAGCCTCGCCCGCGGTAGCTCCGGCGAGTGGCTGGTCGGGACCGACAAGGGCGAGACGATCCGGGCGGAGATCGTGGTCAACGCCGCCGGCTACCGCGCCGGCGAGGTGATGGCGCTGCTCGGCCGCGCGCTGCCGATCGTCGCGATGCAGCATCAGTATCTGGTCACCGAGGACGTCCAGGCTCTGGTCGAGCGCGGGGCCGAGAAGCTGCCGCTGCTGCGCGACCCCGACACCTCCTACTATCTGCGCCAGGAGCGCCAGGGCTTCATCCTCGGCCCCTACGAGTGGCAGTGCCGTGCCGAGTGGCAGGGCGGCATCCCCGCAGACTTCGCCTACCAGCTGTGGCCGGACGATCTCGGCCGGCTCGAGCGCTACATCGAGGATGCCTGCGCGCGCGTGCCGATCCTGGCCGAGGGCGGGGTCAAGCGGGTGGTCAACGGCCCGATCCCCTACGCGCCCGACGGCAACCCCTATATCGGCCCGGCGCATGGGCTGACCAACTTCTACCAGTGCTGCTGCTTCAGCTTCGGCATCGCCCAGTCGGGCGGGGCCGGCAAGTTTCTCAGCGAATGGGTGGTCGACGGTGCACCCGAATGGGACGGCTGGGTGTTCGACCCGCGCCGCTACACCGGCTACGCGACCAGCTCCTACACCGCCGCCAAGGCGATCGAGCTGTACCAGAACGAGTATGCGGTCGGCTTCCCGTTCGAGGAGCGGCCGGCCGGCCGGCCGGCACGCACGACCCCGCTCTATCCCGTCCTCGCCGCCAAAGGTGCTCGGTTCGCCGCACGCAACGGCTGGGAGCGCGTCGCCTTCTTCGATCTCGAGGGCACGGCCCCGGAGCCCACGCTGACGCTACGCCGCGACCGCAATTGGAACGGCCTCGTTGCCGCCGAGGTCCGCGCGGTGCGCGAGGCCGTGGGCGTGATCGATCTCGGTGGCTTCACGAAGTTCATGCTGGAGGGGCCGGGGGCAGCGTCGATGCTCGACCGGCTGCTCTGCTCGCGCCTGCCGAGGGTCGGGCGGATCGGCCTGTGCTACGCGCTCGACCATAAGGGCGGCGTGGTCAGCGAGCTCACCGTCACCCGCCTCGCCGAGGACCGGTTCTATCTCGTCTGTGCCAGCACCGCCGAGTGGCACGACGAGGACCTTCTGCGCGCCGCCCTGCCTGCCGACGGGTCGGCCCGGCTGGAGCCGGTTTCCGGCCGACTCGGCACGCTCGTCCTGGCCGGCCCCGCCGCCCGCGACGTGCTGCGGCAGGTGACCCCGGCCGATCTGTCCAACGCCGCCTTCCCCTGGCTGTCGGCGCAGGAGATCGAGCTCGGCTTCGGCTGCGTGCTGGCGCTTCGGGTCAACTATGTCGGCGAGCTGGGCTGGGAGCTGCACCTGCCGATGGAGCAGCTCCTGCCGACCTACGAGGCGGTCATGGCCGCGGGTGCGGCGCACGGCATCCGCGACGTCGGCATCTACGCGGTCGAATCGATGCGCCTCGACAAGTGCTACCGGAGCTGGAAGCAGGATCTGGAGACCGGCTTCTCCGCCTTCGAGGCCGGGCTCGACCGGTTCGTCGACCTCGCCAAGCCGGACTTCGTCGGCAAGGCAGCGCTGCTCGCCGAGCGGGAGCGCGGCGTACGCCAGCGCCTCGTGCCGCTTACGCTCGACGAGCCCGGCGAGGCCGACGCCCCGTTCTGCGCGCCGGTCCATGCCGGAGGGGAGCGGGTCGGGCTCGCCACCTCGGGCTTCTGGAGCTTTACGCTCGGCAGAAGCGTGGCGCTGGCCTATGTCCGCGCCGACCTCGCCGCACCGGGCAGCAGGGTCGAGGTCGAGGTCTTCGGCCGCAGCGCTCCGGCGACGGTGGGCCGCGAGCCGCTCTACGACCCGGAGAACGCTCGGCTGCGGGCCTGATCGAACCCACCATGGCGACCCCGTCCGCGGCCGCGGCATCGGCCACCGACCTGTTCTACGCCCGCAGCGCGGCGCTGGTCGTGCTGGCCGGCGCGCTGTGGAGCATGGGCGGCTTTCTGGTAAAGCTGGTCGACGCCGCCGACTCGTTCCAGATCGTCCTCTACCGCTCGCTCTTCGTCGTGCCGGTCGCGGCCGCGTTCATCCTCGCCCGCGGCGGCGGGCTGCTGCGCAGCACGCATGCTCTGGGCTGGAACGGGCTTTTGGGCTCGGCCTGCCTCGCCGGCGCCTTCGTCACCTACGTCACGGCCCTGACGCTCACCACCGTCGCCAACGCCGCCTTCGTGCTGGCGACCACACCCTTCGTCACCGCCCTGCTCGCGCGCCTGCTGCTGGGCGAGCCGATCCGCGGCATCACCTGGGTGGCGATGCTCCTGGCCGGCGCCGGGGTCGTCGTGATCGCGGCCCCGGGGATCGGCGCCGGCCGACTTGCCGGCTCGCTGCTGGCCTTGGCCTCGTGCGTCTGCTTCGCCCTGTTCAGCGTCACCCTGCGGCGCGGCCGCTCCCTGGACGGCACGCCGTCGCTTCTGATGGCCGCCATTCTCTCGGCCGCCGCCTGCACGCTGATCCTCCTGGCCGAACGCGGCGCCGAGGCGCTGGCGATCAACCGGCACGACCTGCTGGCCTGCTCGGTGATGGGGATTGTCCAGATCGGCTGCGGCCTCGTCGCCTTTACCGCCGGCTCACGCCATCTGCCCGCGGCCGATCTGGCGCTGCTCGCCCAGACGGAGGTTGTCCTGTCGCCGGTCTGGGCCTGGCTCGTGATCGGCGAGGTCCCAGCGTTCTGGACTCTGGTCGGCGGCAGCATGGTGCTCGCCGCCGTCACCCTCCAGGCGCTGGCCGGTGCCCGGCTCGGTGCGGCTCGGAACCCGAGGAACAGGTAGTCGAGCGCGGTGATGATGCGGTCGCGTTCGACTGCGAGGTTGGTCGATGGCTTGGACAGGTCTGAGGCCCGCACATTGGTCATGAATGGTATCATGACGACGAGCGCGCGGCCGTCGACCGTTACGTTCAAGGCGAGCCTGTCGTTTCGGTCGGGGATCGTGGCTGGCAACGCCATCGGCGCCACCACGCGCTCGCGTCCTCCGGTCGCACGGTCCGACTGCAGCAGGACCATGAAGGGGAAAATGCGACGTGCTCGGACGATCGGGTTGGGGAAAACGTCAAACTGGCGCATCCGCGTCTATTCTGTCGTAATGCTCGCGGACCATTTCCGAAAAGGAGCCATGCTCTGCCACAAAGCGGTCGCAAGCCTCCAGATCTCGGTTGATTTCGATCTGAATCTGCTCGCGCCACGCCGCAATCAACGCCCGTTCCACGATGGCGTCGACATCCAGTCCCGCGGCCGCGATCTTGGCATGGAGATCGCCGTTGACGTGGACCGTCACCGGGATTCGAGGCGCCTTATCGTCATAAATCCTTGGACGCATCGTCCGCTCTCCGCTGCATGCTCACCCAGCATCCGCTTTCCCGCCTCACGCAGTCAACAAGGCCATCGCTCATGACCCAGCCGCTCCCCGCCCACGCCGACGTCGTGATCATCGGCGGCGGCATCGTCGGCTGCTCGATCGCCTATCACCTGACCAGGCTCGGCATCACCGACGTCCTGCTCCTGGAGCGGCGGCAGCTGACCTGCGGCACGACCTGGCATGCGGCCGGGCTGATCGGGCAGCTGCGGGCGACGCGGCGGATGACCGAGCTCGCCAAATACACCTCCGAGCTGCTGCACGCCCTGGAGGAGGAGACCGGGCAGGCGACCGGCTTCAAGCAGAACGGCTCGATCAGCCTGGCCCTGAACGCCGAGAGGTTCGAGGAGCTCAAGCGCGGCGCCTCGATGGCCAAGAATTTCGGCCTGGCGGTCGAGGTGGTGGGTGCGGCGGAGATCAAGGCCCGCTATCCCCTGCTCGAGGT
>JBGAKU010000017.1:0-37054 GCA_044224255.1 Geminicoccaceae bacterium | reverse complement strand
GGTCGGGATTCTCGTCGATCAGCTTCTGCGAGGTCTCGAGCGTGGTCGAATAGGTGTCGTAGCCATAGTCGGCCATCATCAGCACCACCGGCTCGAAGCCACCTTCCTTTTTGACCGCGAACGGCTCGGAGGTGACGTAGCCCTGCTGGACCGAGTTCTGGTCGGCGAGGAACGGCGCCGGGTTGAAGGTGTAGGGCTTCACCTGATCGTCCGAGAAGCCGTAGACCTGCTTCAGCCACAGCCAGAAGGTCTGCAGGCCGTCGCTGGAGATGAAGAAGGTCTTCTCGTCCAGGTCGGCCAGCTCCTGCACGCCAGTGTCCGGGTGCGCCAGCAGAACCTGCGGCTCCTTCTGGAAGATGGCGGCGATCGTCGCCATCGGCACGTTGGCCTGCGTGTAGTTGAACTGGGCGAACAGGTTGCCGCCCATGTTGAAGTCGATCTTGCCGGCGGCGAGCAGCTGCGAGTGGTTCACCTGCGGCCCGCCTTGGCGGATGGTCACGTCGAGGCCGTGCTTGGCGTAGGTGCCGTCCGCGACCGCCTGATAGTAGCCGCCATGCTCGGCCTGGGCCTTCCAGTTCGTGCCGAAGGTGACCTTGTCGAGTGCCAGCGCCGGCATCGACCACGTCAGCGCCGTTGCGAGCGCCAACCCGCACGCGGCCAACTTCGCCGCCTCACGCCTGTTCATGCCGCCTTCCTCCGAGCCTGCCGCGGCGCCGATCGCGCGAAGGCGCCGCGCCCCCGCATTGATAGCAACGGACGTACCAGAGCGTCGCGGCGGTTTGGAAGGCCGGATCGGACCGGCCCCGGCGTCACCAGCCGGTCTTGCGATGGAACATCCTGAGGCGCGCGCCAAGGCGCCGGGGAGCCCACATCGAGCGATCGCCGGGCTCGCCGGCGAGCAAGCTGGCCGCGAGCCAGCCGACCGGGCCCAGGACGAGCATTGCGCCAGACCCGCGCTGCTGCAGCAGCATGCGCGCGGCGAGGAGGCGGGCCGGGATGGAGGTGCCGCCGCGTTCGCCGCCGAGGCAGCGCGACTCGAGCCGGACGGTGACGTCCCAAGCGAGCTCCTGCCGCGCGGCGACGAACCTCGCCCGGGCCGCTCCCGCCACGTCGGCACCGACCCTGGCGGCCAGCAGCCGGAACTCGATGAGATCGCGCAGCAGGAAGCGCCCGTTGCGCAGGAACTGATGCTGCAGCATCCCGTGCGCGACGAGATGGACCAGCTGATCCTCCGGCGCCGGCAGCGCCACCATGGCACTGCCTACCAGTGTGGGTGTGGCGCGGGCGAGCATCCGCGTCGTGGGCAGCAGCTCGGCCCAACGCGGCGGCAGCGGGGCGTGATGCAGCTCGATCCGGACGATGGCGTCGGGATGGGCCAGCATCACATGCTGGCCCGGATCGTCCCCTTCAATCGTGCGCCAGCCTTCGGCGACGAGCCGCGCGACGCTGGCTTTCAGCGAGGCCGTCGGCACGAGCAGGTCGAGGTCGTGCATGAACCGGAACGCCGGCTCGGGCCACAGGCCGTCGATCAGCCGTGCCCCGCCCTTGAGCACGACCGGGATGACGTCAACGCGGTTGAGGCAGGCCGCGACCCGTTCGAGCTGGCTTCTGAGCGCCAGGTTGCGCTCGACGGCCGCTGCCAGCATTGCGTCGAGATAGAGGCGGAGCTCCTCCGGCACCTGGTTGCGCAGCGCGGGATCGGCGAGCGCCGGTGCCAGGGCCGGCGTCAAAAGATGAACCCCCGAGAGCCGGACCAGCCGCGGGCAGTCGACGCCCTCGAGTGAGGAGGCGAGCGCCGGCTCCGCCGCCCGCTGACGAAGCGACACCAAGAGCAGCGCGCAGAGCAGGGCGAACGGCGTGCGGCTCATGCGTCGACCGCCAAAAGACGCCCCACCGCCCGCACCGCGGCCTCGCCGTCGCCATAGCTGAGAGCGTAGGCCGGCAGCGCGCCGAGCCATTCGGTGAGCTCGCGGAGGCGCTCGCTCGAGCTTTCGTACCAGCCGCCGCTGCGCGCCAGCAGCGCCAGCGCCTCGCCGGGATCGAGCCGGATCAGTGCAAGGGGCTCGCCGGCACCGTAGAGCGGGAACACCAGGCAGCGCACCGGCACCGGCCCGGCGGCCCATTTCTGCGGCGCCACATAGCGCTGCCGCCGCTGCCGCGTGCGGATCACCGGAGCCCTGGCCAGCGCGGGGAAAGCCGGCTGGAGCAGCGGCCAGCTCCCGTCCTTGACGCTGAGGCCGAACCGGACCGGCCACAAGGCACGGGTGCCCGCCTCGATCGGCGCATAGTCGTCGGTGATCAGCGGAAAGCCGTGTGCGAGCAGCATGCCGGTTAGCGTGCTCTTGCCGGCGCCGCTGCTGCCGCATAGGAGCGCCGCCCCGCCCGGACCGGCGACGCCGGCCGCGTGGAGCACCGCGAGCCAGCGCCGCTCGGGATGGGATGCGAGCACCAGCCGGCGCAGCACCTCGCTGCGCGCGAGCATCGGCTCGCGGGTGGCGAGGCAGGGCGCCCCGCCAGCCGACAGCCAGTAGCGGCCGCGCACCCGCTGCACCGTGATCTCGGTCGCGACGCTGCTCGGGTCGATCGCACAACGGCAGGGCGCGGTGACCGCGGCGAGGATGCGAGCGAGCCCCTGCGGCCAGACCCGCAGCCGGACCGGCTGCTCGCCGGGACAGAAGACCGCATCGAGGGCCGGTGCCCCGGCGTTGGCGGCCGGGAAGGCTGTCGGCGCATGCACCGGTGGGGCGGCGAGCCCGAGCCATACTCGGCGGATCGCGGCGGCCCGCAGCGACGCATCGTCCGTGCCACTCGCGGTCTTGGCATGGCGTCGGGCGAGCTCAACCCCGCCCCGCCCGTCGCCGAGGCCCTCCAGAATGTCCCATGCCCGCCGGTCGACCACGGCCACGGCTCCGCTCGCCGTGGCACGGAGCAGCGTCATGTCGCCCAGCGGGAAGCTCTCGATTGCCGGCAAGATCGAACCCGTCCGCAGTCGTTTCGCGCCGTCAGGGCCTCAAGAAGCGGGCCGGGACATGACCCCGGCCCGAAGCACCCCGGCAAGGAGACCGGGGTTCAGCAGGAAAATCCGCAGCCGCCGCCACCGCCGGCACCCAGGCCGGAATTGCCGCGCCGATGCGCATCGCCGTTGTTGAAGAAGCTGCCCGCGGCGGCCTGGCGCGAGGCCAGGAGGACCGTCATGGCCGGCGCCGTGCAGGCGGCGTACACGCCGAAGCGCCGCAGCGCCTCGCGCCGCTCCAAGCCGCCTTCGTGCATGGCCGCGCCTTCGGGCGCCTCGCCGTTCCCCACATCGTTCGACATGATCTCGATCTCCGTGCCGCAAGCTTGCCCTCGTAGAGGTAAGGGGACTGTAAACGGCGGTCCAATTCACAGCCGTGCGGTCACGGGTCCTGGTGTATCCAGATACGTCATGGCCGCAGCGAGACGGCGGGAGTGTGTCGGCGCTGGCACTCGCTTGTGGCCATGGCGTAGAACGGGGCTCGGCCATCGGGCTGTGCAGGAGAGCGAGACATGGACGAGAATCCGGCCGCGCCGGCAGACCGTACGCGCCCCTTCGGCGCCCTGCGGCAGCTTCTGGGCGACCGGTTCACGACCGCCCAGGCACTCTGCGAGCAGCATGGCCGCGGCGAGGCGCATCACCTCGCCTACCCGCCCGAGGCCGTGGCGTTCGCGCGCTCGACCGACGAGGTCGCCGCCATCGTCGGGATCTGCGCGGAGCACGGCCTGCCGGTCGTCGCGTTCGGGGCCGGGACCTCGCTCGAGGGGCATGTCGCCGCCCTGCGTGGCGGCGTCTCGGTCGATCTGACCCAGATGAACCGGATCGTGGCGGTGCATCCCGAGGATCTCGACGCCACGGTCGAGGCCGGCGTCACCCGCAAGCAGCTCAACACGTACCTGCGCGACACCGGTCTGTTCTTTCCGATCGACCCCGGTGCCGACGCCACGCTCGGTGGCATGACGGCGACACGCGCCTCGGGTACCAACGCCGTGCGCTACGGCACGATGAAGGAGAACGTGCTGGGCCTGACCGTCGTGCTCGCCGACGGCCGCGTGATCCGTACCGGCGGGCGCGCGCGCAAGTCCTCCGCCGGCTACGACCTGACCCGCCTGTTCGTCGGCTCGGAGGGAACGCTCGGGATCATCACCGAGGTCACGCTGAAGCTCTACGGCGTGCCCGAGGCGATCTCGGCCGCGGTGTGTGCCTTCCCGGACGTCGACGCGGCCGTCCAGGCGGTGATCCAGACGATCCAGAGCGGCATTCCGGTGGCCCGGATCGAGCTGCTCGACGAGCTGCAGATGCAGGGCTGCGTCAACTACTCGAAGCTCGAGGGGTACCGGGTGGCGCCGACCCTGTTCTACGAGTTTCACGGCACCGAGGCCGGCGTGCGCGAGCAGGCCGAGCTCGCCCAGGCGATCGCCGCCGAGCATGGCGGCCAGGACTTCCAGTGGACGGCCAGGGCCGAGGACCGGAACCGCCTCTGGCAGGCCCGTCACGATTCCTATTACGCCGCCCTGTCCCTGCGGCCGGGCTGCGTGGGCTGGGCGACCGACGTCTGCGTGCCGATCTCGCGTTTGGGCGACTGCATCCACGAGACTCGCGCCGATCTGGCCGAGGCCGGGCTCCTGGCGCCGATCGTGGGCCATGTCGGCGACGGCAATTTCCATCTGTTGATGCTGCTCGACCCGGGGAAGCCGGAGGAGCTCGCGACCGCGCAGCGCCTGAACAAGCGGCTGGTCAGGCGCGCCATCGCCATGGGCGGCACCTGCACCGGCGAGCACGGCGTCGGCATGGGCAAGATGGACAGCCTCGCCGAGGAGGCGGGCCCGGCCCTCGACGTCATGGTGGCGCTCAAGCACGCGCTCGACCCCGCCAACCTCATGAACCCGGGGAAGATCGTCCCGGCTTGAGAGATGGGTCGCCGTCTTACGCACGGGCTGTCGATCGCCAGTCTTTCACGAGGCGGGTTTGATCTGACGTAAGGTCGGCGCGCCTGGAGAGCAATTTTCAGAGGCCCGCCCGGCCGCCTTGCAAATTCCAATCGGAAACATACACTAGTTGGCAACATTGGTTGAAAGGGAATTGGCTGTGATCACGGTCGGGGCCTTCGACGCGAAGACGCATCTCTCTTCGCTGCTGGAACGTGTTGAGCGTGGCGAGGAGATTCTCATCACACGCCACGGCAAGGCGATCGCGCGGCTTGTCCCGGCAGCAGCGGCCGACCGCGTCGATGTGCGCGCGGCCATCGCCAAGCTGAAGCAGCTTCGCGCAAAGACCATCCTTGGCGGGCTGTCGTGGAAGGAGCTTCGCGACGAGGGCAGACGGTGAGCTTCATTCTCGACTGCTCGGTCGCGGTGACCTGGTGCTTTGCAGATGAGGCGAGCCCATCCAGCGACGCGCTTCTCGACCGGATGCAGGACCATGGCGCAATGGTTCCCCAGCTCTGGCACCTCGAAATTGGCAACGTTCTGGCTCAAGCCGAACGGCGCGGGCGAATCACGGCCGCCGATATCACAGCGCGCATTGGGTTGCTGCGACGGCTGCCGATTGTCACCGATGACGAGACGGCTGCCCGGGCGCTGCGTGATGTTCTGGCCCATGCCCGCGAACATGGGCTGACGACCTACGACGCCTCCTATCTGGAACTGGCGGCACGACGGAGCCTACCTTTGGCCACCAGGGACGGCGCGCTCAAGAGAGCAGCGGAACGTCTTGGTCTCGAGCTGCTGCCAACATGATTCCGATCGCACAGGCAAGCGGCTCGGGCGGCCCGAGCAACCTATTGCCACTGGACCCAGATTGCACCCTACCAGCTTGGCAGCGCGGCGATCGCCTCGTGCAGCAGCGCGTGGCGGCGGGCCAGCACGTCGAGATCGTCGGCGTAGCCGCCACCCACGACGCAGGCGAGCGGCAGGCCGCGTGACCTGACCGCCTCCAGCACCAGCCGCTCGCGCTTGGCCAGGCCCGCATCGGTCAGCGCCAGCCGCCCGAGCCTGTCCTCGCGGTGTGGGTCGACGCCGGCATTGTAGAACACCAGCTCCGGCCGGACGCGGTCGAGCAGCGCCGGCAATAGCCGGTCAATCAGCTCAAGATAGTCCGCATCGCCGACCTCCGCATCCAGGGCGACGTCGAGGTCGCTCTGCTGCTTGCGTGCGGGGAAATTGCTCCGGCAGTGGACCGAGAGCGTGAACGCCCGCGGCTCCTCGGCCAGCATCGCGGCCGTCCCGTCGCCCTGGTGCACGTCCAGATCGACCACCAGGATCCGGCGGACCGCTCCCTCGGCCAAGAGCAGGCGCGAGGCGACCGCCACGTCGTTGAACACGCAAAAGCCGGCGCCGAACCCGGAAAAGGCGTGGTGGCTGCCGCCGGCCGTGTTGCAGGCGATCCCGTGCTCGAGGGCGAGCCGGGCGGTGAGCACGGTTCCGGCGACCGCGCACCGGCTGCGCATCGCCAGCACTGGCGACATGGGCAGGCCCAGGCGGCGCACGGCCGCCTCGTCGAGCCGCTGCTCGAGCACGCCCGCCACATAGTCGACGCTGTGCGCCGTCTCCAGCCAGGACCGCGGCGCGGGCTGCGGCACGAACTCCTGGGCCGGCAGGAGCAGACCGGTCTCGCGCAGGCACGCCAGCAGCCGCGCGAACTTGGGCATCGGGAAGCGATGCGTCGCAGGCAGTGGTGTCACATAGGCGGGGTGGTGAACCACCGGTGGACGCATGCAGGGCCGGCCTCCTCCGGCGCGCCAACCAGCTAGGCCGCCGCGGCCGGTTCGGCAACCGCGCCGTGCCTGTGGATAATTTCTTGCTTTTTCTCTCAAGTGTAATTTAACTTTGAGACAATCGCGCTTTGGTTGATCGCTCAGGCGGCGCGGGCGAGGAGGTGATGCATGGCCAGCCCCCAGTTCTGGTCCGGCCGCCCGGTCGTCGTCACGGGCCATACCGGCTTCAAGGGCACTTGGCTCGCGACCTGGCTGGCCGAGCTCGGGGCCGAGGTCACCGGGATCGGCCTGCCGCCGGCGACCGAGCCCTCGCTCTTTGCCGCCAGCGAACTCGCCGGGCGGATCGACAGCCGGGTCGTCGACGTCCGCTCGCGCGAGCTTTTGGCCAGCCATCTGCACGACGCGCAGCCCGAGATCCTGTTCCACCTCGCGGCGCAGGCCCTCGTCGCCACGAGCCTGGCGGATCCGATCGCCACGCTGCAGACCAACATCCTCGGCGTGGCGAACCTGCTCGACGCCGCGCGGACCCTGCCGTCGCTGCGCGCGGTGGTCGTGATCACCAGCGACAAATGCTATCTCCGCCCCGACCGTCGCTGCGCCGAGGGCGATCCGCTGGGCGGGCACGACCCCTACAGTGCCAGCAAGGCGTGCGCCGAGATCATCACCGGGGCCTACCGCGCCTGCTACTTCCCGCCCGACGCCGGCGTCGGTCTCGCCACGGTGCGCGCGGGCAACGTGATCGGCGGCGGCGACTTCTCGCCCGGGCGCCTGCTGCCCGATCTGATGCGGGCCTTCGCCGCTGGCGAGACCGCCGAGCTGCGCCATCCCGAGGGCATCCGCCCCTGGCAGCACGTGCTCGATGCGCTGGCCGGCTATCTCCTCCTCGCCGAGCGCCTCGCCGCCAATCCCGCCTCGTTCTCGACCGCCTGGAACTTCGGGCCTGAGGAAGGCGTGATCTGGACCGCCGGTCGGATCGCCGAGCTGGCGGCGCTGCGCTTCGGCGGCGGCCGCTGGCGAGCAGGCGAGGACGAGCTCGGGATCGAGGTGCCCACGCTGCTCCTGTCCTCCGAGCAGGCGCGGCGCTGGCTCGGCTGGCGGCCACGCCTCGGTACGGAGGCGGCGGTGCACTGGGCAGTGGACGGCTATCGCGCGCTGCTGCGCGAGCACGATGCCGACTGGCTGGTAGAGCAGATCCGCGCCTACGCCGCGCTGGACCGCGTGCCGCGGCCGTCCGAGCGCGCGCTGTCGGGCCGAGACGAGCGCCTCCATGCCTATGCCTGAACCGGCGGACGTCCCGATCTTCATCCTGTGCGGCGGGCAGGGGTCCCGCCTGGGCGAGGTGGCGGCCCAGCGGCCCAAGCCCATGCTCGACATCGGCGAGAAGCCGATGCTCTTGCACATCATGGGCTGGTACGCCCGCTTCGGCTTCCGGCGCTTCGTCCTGTGCGTCGGTCACCGTGGCGAGGTCATCGCCGAGTATTTCGCCAACTACGCGGCACTCAACGGCGACTTCACGGTCGATCTCGCCGACCGGCGCACGGTCTACCACGACCAGGACCGGCTGCCGCCCTGGCAGGTCACCGTCGCCTTCACCGGCACGGCGGCCATGACCGGGGCCCGGATCGCGCGCGCGGCCGCCCGGCATTTGGGTGAGGCGGAGCATCTCGGCGTCACCTACGGCGACGGGCTGACCGACGCCGATCTGGGTGCGGAGCTGCGCTTCCACCTCGCGCACGACCGGCTGGGCACGATGCTGGGCGTGCATCCGCCCTCGCCGTTCGGCCGCCTGTCCCTGCACGAGGACGGCAGCGCCAGCTTCGTCGAGAAGCCGGCCCGGACCCACGAGTTCGTCAATGGCGGCTTCTTCTTCTTTCGCCGGGGCGTGCTCGACTACCTCTCGCGGGACGCCGACTGCGTGTTCGAGGAGCGGCCGCTCAAGCGACTCACCGCCGACGGCCAGCTCATGCCCTTCAACCACGAGGGCTACTGGTCCTGCGTCGACACGCTGCGCGACCGCGAGGTGGCGCAGGGCCTCTGGGAAGCCGGGACCGCTCCCTGGAAGGGCTAGGAGGCCCGCAGCATGCATCTGATCTCGCGCCCCCTGCCGGGCATGCTCGTGCTGCAGACCGAGCCCCGGGGCGACCATCGCGGGTATTTTTCCCGCTGCTTCTGCCGCACCGAGTTCGCCCAGTGGGGGATCGAGGCCGCGGTGGCGCAGGCCAACCTGTCCTTCTCCGAGCGGGCCCGCACCCTGCGCGGGCTGCACTACCAGGTGGGCCCGAGCGAGGAGACCAAGGTCGTCACCTGCCTGCAGGGGACGCTGCACGACGTCGTCCTCGACCTGCGACCGGATTCGCCGCGCTTCGGCGAGCACGCCGTGGTCGAGCTGTCCGGCACGAACAGGCGGCTCCTGATCATTCCGCCCGGCTGCGCGCACGGCTTCATGACCCTAAAGGACGGCACGCTGGTGCTCTACATGGTTTCGAGCGCCTACGACCCGGCGCGCGAGCGCGCGGTGCGTTGGAACGACCCCGGCTTCGCGATCTCGTGGCCCGATGAGCCCCGGGTCATCTCGCCGCGCGACGCCGCGATCCCCGACTTCGACCCAGGCCAGCATCTCGCCGCGTGAGTGCGTTACAGGCGAATATTTCAATTGAAATCGACTATAGGTTGAGGGATAATTTCCCTGACGACGGAAGCGGGTCGCGATCTGGAGACGGCGCGCATGACGGCGGCAACGATGGCTACGGCGTCGGTCGGCGTGGTGGTGATAACCCATCGCGCCCGCGACCGGATCGCCCGCTGCCTCGCACCCCTGCAGGCTTCACCGCTTCGGCCGCGGATCCTGGTCGTCAACTCCTCCTCCGGTGACGGCACGGTCGAGGCGGCGGAGGAGCTCGGCGCCGACACGATGACCGTACCCCGTTGGCGCTTCAACCACGGCCTGACCCGGGAGCTCGCCCGGCGCCGGGTCGGCACCCCGCTGGTCGTCATGCTCACGCCGGACGCCGTGGCGACGGGGCCTGGGTTCCTCGAGCGGCTCACCGCACCGGTGCGGCGCGGCGAAGCCGCGGTCGCTTATGCGCGGCAGGTCGCCGGTCCGGAATGCGGACTGCTGGAGCGGGTGGGCCGCACCTTCAGCTACCCCGAGCTCGGCCATGTCCGCGGCCAGGCCGATCGCCCCCGCTTCGGCAGCTACACCCATTTCTGCTCCAACGCCGCCGCGGCCTGGTCGAGCGCAGCGCTCGATCGGATCGGCGGTTTCAAGCCGACATTGGTCTCCGAGGAGACGGTCGCCGCGGCCGAGCTGCTCGCCGCCGGTGAGAAGGTCGCCTATGTCGCCGATGCCGTGGTGTGTCATGCGCACCGTCTCGGCCCCGCCGCCGCGTTCCGCCGCCAGTTCGACATCGGCTACAGCCGGCGCCAGCACGCCGCACTCCTGCTGACCGGCGAGGGCGATCTCCGCCGCGGCCGGCGATTCGCCCGCACCGTCCTCGTCCGCGCCGTCCGCGAGGCCCCGGCCGAGCTGCCGCGCATCCTGGCCGTGCTGGCAGCGAGCTGGGCCGGCTACCGCACGGGCCTGCTTGGCCCGCGGCTGCCCGTCGCCTTCGCGCGCCGCGTCAGCGGGCAGGATTACTACTGGTCGTCGGACCTGGCGCCCGGCGGTGGCCGGGCCTGGGTGGCAGGCTGAGCCGGCGCGATGCGCCTCGCCTTCCTGACCAACAACCGCTTCCCGCCGCGCGAGGGCATCGGGCGGCACGTGTTCGAGCTCGCCCGCCGTCTGCAGGAGCGCGGCCATTCGATCACCGTGCTCGCGCGTGGCGGAGCATTCGCGCGCTGGCGCGAGACCGGGCTCGGCGGGCTTAGGGTGCGCCACTATCCCTTCTATCCGCTGCAGCCCTTGCACCATGCCTTCATCCGCAGCGAGCTGCAGGGCTGGCTGGCGGAAGGAGCCGACGGTGCCGAGCTGCTCCACGTCCACCTGCCGCTGCTGCCGCCGTTGACGACGCAGCTGCCGGTCGTCGCCACTTTCCACAGCCCCATGCTCGCCGACACCGCCGCCATCAGCGAGCGCGGCTGGCGTCCGGCCCTGATCCGCGCCAATGCTTGGCTGTTCAGCCGCCGCTACGAGCAGTGGTATCTCGACCACGCCGCGCAGACGGTCGTGGTGTCGGATGCCGTGCGCCTCGAGCTCGAGGCCGGCTACCGGGTGCCGCATCGGCCGGCCGTGGTGCCCAACGGCGTTGACGCCGCCTTCTTCGGCTTTGCCTCGCTCCGCCGGAGACGGTCGTGGTGTCGGATGCCGTGCGCCTCGAGCTCGAGGCCGGCTACCGGGTGCCGCATCGGCCGGCCGTGGTGCCCAACGGCGTCGACGCCGCCTTCTTCGGCTTCGCCTCGCGCCGCCGGCGGGGCCGTGCGATCCTCTATGTCGGCCGCCTGGGCTACCGCAAAGGGCTGTTCCGGCTCCTGGAGGCCTTTGCCCGCCTGCCGCAGGACCTCGCCCGCGAGCTGGTCCTGGTGGGCGAGGGGCCGCTGGCTGCCGCGCTGCGCCGCCGGGCGGCGGCCCTCGGGATCGCAGGCCGGGTGCGCTTCGCCGGCTTCCTGGACCGGATCGGTGTCCGCGCCGAGCTGCGCGAGGCCGCCTGCTTCGTCAACCCGGCCGACTACGAATCGGGTCCCCTGACCCTGCTCGAGGCGATGGCCACCGGGGCCCCGGTGGTGAGCACCCCCACCGGCCTCGCGCGGGAGCTGGGGCAGCGGCCGCCGATCCTCCTCGCCCGGCCCGAGCCCGAGGCGCTGGCGGAGGCGATCGCCTCGGTCCTGCGCGATCCCGAAGCTGCGGACCGGCGGGCGCGCGACGCCCGCGCCCTGGTCGCCACCCGCTTCGATTGGGAGCGGGCGGTGGACCGGCTGGAGTGGCTCTATGGCGTGCGCCGGGAGCAGGCGGCGTGATCGGCCCGCGCCCCGTTCCGCAGCCTGCCCGGTGCTTCGCCGTCCTCTGCCCCGGCTTTGCCGCCGACCGGATCCGGCGCCAGCCCTGGCACGTGGCCGACGGCCTCGCGCGCGGGCTGCTGGCCGCGGGCCACGAGGTGCACCTTTGCACCGACGCGGTCGGGCCCAGGCCGGTTACCCGCTATCCGGTGGATGTCCTCGAGCTTCTCGTCGCCGGCCGGCCCAGCTCGGAGCTGCGTGCGCTTCTGGCCGGGCGCAAATGGGATCGCGTCTTCCTCGTCACTGGCGCGGCCCAGCTCGCGCGGCTGGGCCGCCTTGACCTGGGTGTGCCGGTCTCCCTGGTCATGGCCAGCCCGCGCCTGCGCCCCGTCGAGCTGCTGCGCCTCGGCCCGATGACGCTCCTTCGCGAGCGGGCGCTGCTGGCGCTGCCGCTGGTCAACGCGCTCCTGCCCGGTGCGGTGCTGCGGGCGGCCCTGCGACGTAGCGGCGCCGACGGGGTGATCTATCTCAGCGAGGCGGCGCGGGCGCGCTTTGCGGCCGCCGGCCTGCCGTTGGGCCAGCTGCTCCGGCCTCAGGTCGAGCCGGAGACCGTGCTGCCCCCGAGTGTCGCGGCAGAGCCCTTCCGTCTGGGCTATTTCGGCCCGCCCATCGCGGCCCGTGGCGCCGATCTGGCGCTTTCGGCGTTTGAGGCGGCGAGGGCACGCGGCTTCGCGGGCCGACTGCTCCTCCTCCTGCGGCCCGACTGCGATGCGGCCAGCATCCGGCGCTTCCTCGCCCGCGTCCATCGCAGCCCCTGCCGCGACGCGATCGACTGCCGTGTCGGGATGCTGGAGCCGGCCGAGCTGCGCCGTGCGCTCGCCTCCTGCCATGCCTTCATCCTGCCGTTCCGGACCCCTGTCTCGGAGGCGCCGCTGGCGGTGATCGAGGCCGGCCTCTCCGGCCGCCCGACCATCGTCCTGCCCGCTCCCGGTGTCGAGGAGATCGCCCGGCGGCTCGGCGGCATCGTCGCCACAGCACCCGCGCAGCTTCCCGACGCCATCCTCGCCGCGGCGCGCGGCTCCGTCGCGGCGCCTCGGGAGCGGGCGGACTGGACCGACTGGCGCCGGGCCGCGACGCCGCTGGTCGAGCCGGGGCAGGGCCTCGCCGCCTACCGGCTCGTAGCGCTGGTCGGGGTCGACGGCGGTGGCAAGACCTATCTCCTCCGCGCGCTTGAGCGACGGCTCGCCGCCGCCGGCGTGCCGCATCGGCATGTCTGGACCCGCTTTCGCAACTATCTCTCCAAGCCGCTGCTGGCGCTGGCCCGGCTGACCGGCCACAACCGCAAGGAGGAGGTGGACGGCGTCCGCATCGGCTACCACGAGTTCGCCGGCCATCCGTGGCTGGCATGGCCGTTCCTGGCATTCCAGGTCGCCGACCTCATGCTCGACTGCTGGTGGCGCTACCGGCGCCACGACCGCCGCCTCGTCCTCGCCGACCGCTGCGTCTACGACGCCCTGGTCGACCTCGCCGTCGACACCGGCCTCGACGACGTCCTGTTCGGGCGCCTGGGCCGCTGGCTCGTCGCGCGGCTGCCCCGACCGCATCTCGCAGTCGTGCTCAACCGTCCCGTGGCGGCGATCCGCGCCGACCGTCCGGACGTGCTGCTGGACCGCAACTTCGCGCGGCGTCGCGCGCTCTATCGCCGGCTGGCGGAGGAGTTCCGGCTGCCGACGCTGGAGAACGATTCTCCACCCGAACGGGTCCTCGACCGGCTCGAGCGGCTGGCTGCCGGGCCATGATCTACGTCTTCTACCACAACGATCCGCTGGCGCAGGATCTCGGTGGGGGGGCCGAGCATTTCCGCTGCCTGCATCGTGCGCTGGCGGCCTCCGACCTGTCGTTCCGCCTCATCGCCACTCGCCTGCAGCCCGATCGGTCGGCACCCGAGGTCAGCTACATCGCGAGCCGGCCGGGCTTCCTTCGCTTCTACCTGGCGCTGTGGCGCTGGTTCTGGCGACGGCGCGGCAGCTTCGCCGTGGACGACGTCTTCCACTTCCATCGCAACTACGCGGCATGGCCGAAGCTGCTCTTGGCGCCGCGCCGCGGGCGGGTGGTCATCAGCTACCACAATGTCACCGGCCGTGTGCTGGAGGGCGTGCTCGGCCGCGCCGCCGCGCCGATCCGGCGGCTGATGCTCGCCTTGGAGCGGCGCGTCGCCCGGCTGGCCGACGCGATCGTCTGCGTCAGCGGCCGCGACCGGCGCGAGCTGGCCAAGATCGTCGCCCGCGAGCCCTTCGGCCGTGCCCATGTGGTACCGGCGGCCTTCGACGCCGCCTTGTTCGACCCCGGCCATGCGGCCCCCCCGGCGGCCGAGCTCGCCCACCGCATCCTCGTCCTGGGCCGGATCAGTCACCAGAAGAACGTGCCGCTGGCCGTGGCGACCATGGAAGCGCTGCTGCGCACCGGTGAGCCCTATCGGCTGACGATCGCCGGGCGCGGCGAGGGCAGCAAGGACCTGGTCCGGCTGATCGCGTGCAGCCCGGCGGCCGATGCCATCCGCTGGGTCGGCGCCGTCCCCCACGACGATGTGCCCGCACTCCTGCGCGAGCACGGCATCCTGCTGCTGACCAGCCGCTACGAGGCGTCGCCGACGGTCGTGAAGGAGGCGCTGCGCACCATGCGGCCGGTCGTCAGCACCGACGTCGGCGATGTCGCGGACTGGCTCGAGTCCGAGCGCACCGGCTTCGTCTGCGCCTCCACCCCCGAATCGCTCGCCGCCGGCGTGCAGGCCGCCTCCGCGCTGATCCGCCAGGGCCGCTATTGCATGTCCAGCCATCTCGACCGGCTCGACGAGAGCCGGCTGATGAGCGAGGTGATCACGCTCTACCGGCAGCTCGCCGCGCGGTGAGCGTGGCGGGCCTCGGCCGTCTCGCGGTGCTGGGCATCGCCCGCGGCGTCGCCTCGGCGCTCGGCCTGCTGGCCGTTCTTCTGGTCGCCCGCGCCCTCTCGCCCGAGCAGCTCGGCCGCTGGTCGCTCGCCCTGGCCATCCAGGGCTACGCGCTGCATCTCGGCGAGTTTGGCCTGCGCTCGGTGGTCACGACCGAGGCCACCCGCGCGGGTCGCCGCTTGCCGGAGCTGCTCGCCCGCTATCTGCGCCTCCGCCTCGCGATGACGGCGCTGGCGCTGGCGCTGGTCATCCTGGGCTGCGCCCTCTGGCACTCTGCCGACCTGCCGCTCGTGGCTCTGGTCGCGCTGTCGATCCTGCCGATCGCCCTCCAGCTCGACTGGCTGGCCCTGGTCGACGGCCGGATCTGGCTCGCCTCGGCCCTGCTGCTCGCCCGCCCGATCGTCCTTCTTCTGCTCCTCGCACTCTGGCCCGGAGCGCTCGATCCTGCCGGCGTCGCCCTCTGCTTCCTCACGGCCTGGGCGGTCGCGGCCGTGCTGTCCTGGGATGCCCTGCGCCGTCCTGCCCCGGATCTGACAGGCACGTTGCCCAGCGTCGCGCGTATGATGCGCCGCGGTGGCTGTCTTGCCGGCGTCACCATCAGCAACCAGCTCCAGCTCAGCGCCGATCTGCTCGTGGTCGGCTGGGTCCTCGGCGCCGCGGCGGCGGGCGACTACTGGCTCGCCGGTCAGGTCCTCGTCGCCGGGCTTCTGTTCGCCAATGCCGCCGGTCAGATGGCGCTCGCCCGTTTGCCGGGATTGACGCGAGAACCCGATCGGTTCGCCACCGCCATGGCCCGCGAGACTGCGCGGGTCATGGCGGTGGCCGTCATGGGCGCCGCCGTCGCTGTCTTGGCCGGGCCGGTCCTCTTCTCGCCGCTGTTCGGCGCGGAACACGCCGGTGCAGCGGCGATCCTGCCATGGCTGCTGCCCTGGTTCGTGCTGCAGCACCTGACGACGATGTTCCAGGCCGGGCTGACGGCCTGCGGCCGGGAGAGCGCCGTTCTGCGGGCGAATCTGCTCGCCGCCGCTGCCCTGGTGCCGGCACTGATGATGGCTGCGCTCGTCGGGTCGGTCGTCGCCTTCGCATTGGCCCGGTCAGTGGCGGAGACGACACGTCTCACCGCCCTGCTCGTGACCCTCAACCCGCACTTCCGGGATGTGACCGCATCGCGGTGATCTTGGGCGCCGGTCATGGTGGACGCTTCAGAGCAGTAGACGTCGGGCTGGGCCGGCGAGAAGGCCCATGCACTTGCCTATTGACCGACCTGTCGCGACAGACCACCGTCGATCCTCACAAGCAGGCCCCTCTGGAGAATACCTGCCGAGGCGCGCAGCCGATGAACGAATGTATGGTCCGCCCCGTTTCCGCAAGGCTTGTTCGGTTCTGGCCAGGTCGCGTCGGCGTGAATGTATCCGGCCTGTCGGGATGAGGCAGTGGGCTCGCCTCCGGCCGTCATGGGGTCAGCGCGCCGCAGACCTGATAACCACAGTCGGCCTTGAAGGCCGGTTCGTTCGCCAGGCTTTAGCGACGCCGCTCGACGGTGGTGGCCATGTCCTCCCTTGCCGAGCAGAGCTCGTGGGCGCGGGGCCGGTGGCCTCAGGTGGGCGCGCGATAGTGGTCGTTGCGGGCCATGATCGCCCAACAGAAGCGGGCGAGCTTGGCGGCCAGGGCGACCGAGGCGACGTTGGCGTGCGCCCTGGCCGCCAGCCCCTGCAGCCAGCGGCCGAGCCGGTCGTCGCGGCCCAGCGCCACCCGTTTCAGCGAGCGTGCCGCGTGCACCAGCAGCCGGCGCAGATAGCGGTTGCCGTGCCGGGCCACCCCGAGCAGCCTGGCCTTGCCGCCGGTGCTGTGCTGGCGCGGGATCAGACCCAGCCATCGATGCCAGAGGCATCGGTCCGGTCCCGCAGGGATCGGCGCTGCGCCGGCAGCGCCGAAGGGGCGGCGAGGCTGCGGCCGGTGCGGAAGCCCTCGGCGCTGTTGCCGACCGCCGCCACCAAGGCCGTGGCCAGCATCGGCCCGACGCCCGGCCTATCGATCGCCTCGACAGGCGATCGATTCCCTGCGGGACCGGATCATTGCCGCTGGCAATGATGGCCATCAGCCGCTGGCTGGTCGCGTCCCGCCGCGCCAGGGCCAGGATCTGCTCGTCCAGAGCGGCGATGGGTTGGTCAAGCGCGCGCCACTGCGCCCGCAGGCACTCGATCAGCTGGACCAGGGTGGCGCCGAGCGCGTCCGCGTGGTCCTCCAAGAGCCCCGGCAACGCCTTCTCGAGCGTGCGCCGGCCGCGCTCCAGCGGCAGACCCCGCTCGAGCAGAAAGCCGCGGATCTGGTTGATCAACCCGGTGCGCATGGCCACCAGTCGGTCGCGCGCCCGATGCAGCGCCTGTACGTCCAACTGCGTCGGCGTCTTGATCGGCACAAAGCGCATTTGCGGTCGCTGCACCGCCTCGGCGACTGCCTCGGCGTCGGTCAGGTCGTTCTTGTGCGTCTTGACGAACGGCTTCACGTACTGGCCCGGCATCAGCCGGACATCGTGGCCTTGGGCGCGGAGGATGCGGCCGAGATGATGGGCTCCGGCGCAGGCCTCCATGCCGATCAGGCACGGCCCCTGATTGGCCAGCCACTCCACCAGCTTGCCCCGGTCCAGCCTGCGCCGCTGCACCACCTTCCCGCCGCATCCATCGCCACCGCATGCAGCACGGTCTTGGCCAAATCGATCCCGATCGTCGCGATCATCGTGGTAACCCCTGCGCCCCCGCAGGGGCGGACCATCCCGTTACCTCAAGCTCGCGCCAGGCGCGATGCGACGCCCCGGCTCGACGGCGATGCGACAGGTTCGGCAGACCGATGCCCGCCAATGATGCTGTGGATCAGGTTGCGAAGCACGGAGATATCGCAGTCCTCGACTAACGTCCGGATCAGTGCACGAAACGTCGAAGCCTGGAGTCCTTCCGCTGATTCGTACGGCACGCGAGTGTCGCAGTGGGGCGGGGGTTGCCAACCGCCGTGGAAAGCCTTGCCTGGTGCGAGAGAGGCGAGTTGGCGGTCGGAGCCATTCGGGGTAAGAAGTAAGAAGTGTGTGGAGATCTGTCATGCGAACGGCTCGAAAGATCACGTCGCGTCTATCCTCGCGCTCTCAGACCGTCATCCCCAAGCCGATTCGGGACCGGCTGGGCATCGGCCCCGGCGACGTGATCGCATTCGAGGAGCGGGCGGGCGAGATCGTCATCCGCCCGGTTCGAGCCTCGTCCCGCGACGATCCGTTCGCGACCTTCACCGAATGGGCGAGCGACGCGGACGAGGAGGCGTATGCCGACCTGTGAGCCGTTCGACGTTGTCGCGGTGCCCTTCCCCTACGTCGAACGGGAGGTGCGGAAGCGGCGACCGACTCTGGTTGTCTGTTCGCCCGAGCTGGCCAAGAAGCACGGATTGCTCTGGGTGCTGATGATCACCAGCGCTGCCAATCCGTCGTGGCCAGAGGATGTGCCGATCAGCGACCTCGCCACGGCCGGTCTGCCGAAGCCCTCCGTCGTGCGGGTCTGTAAGATCGCAACGGTGGAGACGGCAAGGTGCGAGCGGATCGGTCGCCTGTCGGACGATGCGGCTGCTGCCATAGCGGCCGCTCTACGGCGCATGCTCGCAGGCGCGGCGCTGCCGGACTATTGGGCGTAAGTCACCTTGCCATCGCAGATGGTCGTTCTGACCTTCAGCTCGCGAATCGCCTCCTGCGGCGTGGCCTCGATGTCGCCGTCGAGCAGGACGAGGTCGGCGAGGTAGCCCTTCTTCAGCATGCCCTTGCGGTCCTCGGTGAACTCGACCCAGGCATTGTCTCGGGTGTAGGAGGCGAGCGCCTGGTCCAGGGTCTGGGCCTGCTCGGGCTGGCCCGGGCGGAAGGGCTTGCGGGTCACGGCGGCCTGGATCGAGAGCAGGGGATCGACCGGCGAGACCGGCCAGTCGCTGGCGAAGCACAGGCGCGCGCCGGCCTCGCGCAGGGTGCGCCAGGCAAAAGTCCAGGGCTCGCGGTGCTCGCCGAGCAGCGCCATCATCTCGTGGCCGGGATAGCTGAGTGGCCCCGGCGCGTGCAGCGGCTGCATCGAGGCGACCGCGCCCAGCTCCTTGAAGCGCGGGATGTCGGTGGGGTCGATGACCTCGATGTGCTCGACGCGGTGGCGGCTGTCGCGCGGGCCGTTCGCACGCCGCGCGGCGGCGTAGGCGTCTAGGGTGCGGCGCACCCCGGCATCGCCGATCGAGTGGACGGCGACCTGGAAGCCGAGCCGGTCGGCCACGATCACCGCGGCGTCGATCTGCTCCTGGGTGAACAGGGGCAGGCCGCGATTGCCGGGCTGGCCCTCATAGTCGGCGAGCATGAAGGCGGTGGTCGAATCGAGCACGCCGTCGACGAAGATCTTGACGAAGTCGCAGACCACCCGGTCTGGGCGCGAGCGGGCGCGCATCGCTGGGGCGATGGCCTCGAGGTCGGCCGGGGTCATGTCATTCTTCATGTGAAACGGCACGCGGATGCGACAGCCGAGCTCGCCCGCATCGTCCAGCTCGCGCAGCAGCTCGAGCTGGTAGGGGTTGCCGTCCATGTTGTGGATCGAGGTGATGCCGTGCCGCGCGCACCAGTCGAGGCCGCGGCCGATGGTGGCGCGGTCGTGCGCGCGGGCCGCGGGCGAGGGGGGCGGGACGGGATCGCGGCCGGTCGTGATGCCGGACTTCTCGCGCCCGCCCGAGGGCAGGAGCGCCATGAGCGGGGCGTAGGCTGCGGGCTCGCGCAGCTCGCCGGTGGCGAGGCCGTCGGGACCCATGATGATCTCGTTGCCGGGTGGCAGCTCACGGCCGTGCAGCAGGCCGGCGCGCTCGAGCGCCATCGTGTTGGCCCAGACCGTGTGCCCGTCGAAGGCGTGCACGCCCAGCGGTCGGTCGGGCAGGACGCGGTCGAGGATATGGCGGGTCAGGGGCTCGCCGAGGAGCTGGTAGGAAGCCTGCACGCCGTACACGATCGCATCGTCGGGATGGTCGGCCGACCAGTCGCGCACGGCCCGGACAAGCGAGTCCATTCCCTGCACGTCGGCGAGCTGCAGGCTGGTCAGCGACGCTCCGCCCATGAAGATGTGCAGGTGCGACTCGATGAACCCGGGCAGGAGAGTCGCCCCGGCGGCGTCGACGACCCGTGTGCCCGGCCGGCGCAGAGACATCGCATCGACCGCGCTGCCCACGAGCAGGATGCGATTGCCACCCACGGCCACGGCCTCCGCGCGCGGTCGGTCGGGGTCCATGGTGAGGACCCGGGCGTTGGTGACGATCAGGTCGGCGCTCACTTCTGCAGCTCGGTCCAGATTCGGGTCATGATCTCCTGGATCTCCGGCGGGCAGGCCTGGATGAACACGCCCTTGTTGGGCTCGGGCAGGGTCAGCTCCGGCGCTCCCTGCATCTCCGCCGGCATGAACGGCTCGCTGCCCTTGATGCCGTTGGCGTACTTGGCGAACGCGGAGATGAGCGCCGCATTCTCGGGCTCCATGATGAAGTTCTGGAACAGCTTGGCGTTCTCGACGTTCTGCGCGTCCGCGAGCACGGCCACGCTGTCCATCCAGACGGGGAAGCCTTCCTTCGGGAAGCCGAACTTGATCGCCGGGTTCTGCAGGCGCGACCGGAAGGCGGCACCGTTCCAGCCGGCATTGGCGAGGAAGTCGCCTTTGGCGAACGTGTCCACCGTGCCGTAGTTCATCGCGATCCATTGCGGCTTGGCGGCCGCCAGCAGGTCGCGGACCTTCTTCCACGCCGCCTTGTCCTCGGTGCAGGGCTGGCCGCCAACATACATGACGGCGCCGGCCAGGATGTCGTTCATCTCGGGGACGACGTTGATCTTGCCGGCGAGCTCGGGCGGCGGCTCGAAGATGATGCCCCAGGTGTTCACGTCGCCCTTGAAGTAGTCGGTGTTGGCGGCGACGGCGGTCACACCCCACTGCCAGGGCACGGTGTAATGGCGACCGGGATCGAACGGTACGTCGATCCAGCGCGGGTCCATGTTCTTGAAATTCTCCATCTGGTCGGGCCGGCTTTCCAGCAGCAGCCCGTCCTTGACCCAGATCGGCACGAAACCGGAGGAGGGCACGACGATGTCGAAGCCATGCCCGCCCGCCTTGACCTTGGCCAGCGCAGTATCGTTCGAATCATAGTCAGTAACGGTGACATCGATATTGTATTTCTTCTCGAACTTCTCGATCAGCTGGGGGTTCGTGTAATCGCCCCAGTTGTAGATGTTCAAGACACCCTCTGCGCGGGCGGCGAGCGGCGACAGGCTGACGAGCAGGGCACAGGTCAGGGCGGTTGGGCGCACGAGCATCACTCCTTCTCTCGGCCGAGCAGGAAGGACAGGGAGACCAGCAGCACCGATACAGCGAGGAGGGCGGTCGAGACCGCGTTGATCTCGGGCGTGGTGGTGCGGCGGAGCTGGGCCAGCATGTAGATCGGCAAGGTCTCCTGGCCGGGGCCGGCGATCATGTTCGTGATCACCACGTCGTCGAGCGAGATGACGAAGGCCAGCATGAAGCCGGCGAGGATCCCGGGCCAGAGCAGGGGCAGGGTGACGAAGCGAAAGGTGCGCCAGGGCGTGGCGTAGAGATCGGCCGCTGCCGTCTCCAGGGACCGGTCCATGTCCTCGAGCCGGCCCCGGATCGGCAGGAAGGCGAACGGGACACAGAAGGCGGTGTGGGCCAGGACGATGTAGCCCATGCCGGCGTAGCCGGTGGCGAGCTTGACCAGCGCGAAGAAGATGAGCAGCGCGATCGCGGTCACGATCTCGGGCGCCATCAATGGCAGGTTGATCATGGCCAGAACGAGGCTCTGGCCGCGGAACGGCGCGGTCCGCGTGGTGGCGATGGCGGCCATCGTCGCCACGACGGAGCACACGCCGGCCGCGGTCACGGCAACCCCGAGCGAGCGGAAGGTCGCCGCCTGCACGTCGGTGTTCTGCCAGGCCGCCTGATACCAGCGCAGCGAGAACCCTTCCCAGATGGCGAGCGAGGTGCCGGCATTGAACGAGTAGGTCGCGAGGATGGCGATCGGTGCATAGAGGATGACGAAGACCAGGATCGCCACCGGCACGAAGCCGGGCATCCGGCGGACCGAGAACGCACGCTCAGCCATGGCGCGGGTCCGCGCGGCCGACCTGGCGCACATAGACGAGCAGGGCCGCCAGCACGATCAGCATCAAGAACAGGGCCAGAGAGGCGCCCAGGGGCCAGTTGCGGCCCTGGCCGAACTGGAGATCGATCAGGTTGCCGATCATCATCCGGTTGCCGCCGCCCAGGATGCGTGGGACGACGTAGGCGCCGAGGGACGGGATGAAGACCAGGATCGAGCCGGCGACGAGGCCCGGTCGGACCAGCGGCAGGACCACCTTGGTCAGGCTCCGCCATTGGTTGGCGTAGAGATCGGATGCCGCCTCGAGCAGGCGGAAGTCGAGCTTCTCGATGCTGGCGTAGAGCGGCAGCACCATCAGCGGCAGGTAGACATAGGCCATGCCGATCCCCACCGCGAAGTCGGTGAAGAGCATCTGGATCGGCTGCTCGATCAGACCCAGCCCGCGCAGGACATTGTTGACGACGCCTTCGTTGCGAATCAGCTGCATGATGGCGAAGGTGCGCACGAGCAGATTGCACCAGAACGGCACGGTGACCAGGAACAGCCAGAAGCTGCGGCTGCGCTTCGGCCGGGTGGCGATGAACCAGGCGGTCGGGAAGCCCAAAAGCAGGGTGAGCACGGTGGTGCCGACCGAGAGCTGCAGCGTGCGCCAGAAGATCGAAAGGTGCGCGTCGGCCCACTGCCAGCTGTCGTCGAAGATGTCCTGCTGCAGGAACAGGTTGAGCCATGCCTCGCCGGAGAAGATCCATTTCACCCCGGCATAGTCGCCAGGGGTCAGGAACGAATAGACGACCACGATGGCGAGCGGGCCCACGGCACCCAGGATCAGGATCAGCAGCGCCGGCGCCAGCAGCAGCCAGCGTTCACGTGTCTCGTCGGGGCGAACGGCGTCGGCCGCCATCAGTCGCGCAGGACCTGCACGGCGTGCTCGCCCAGCAGCACCTGCAGCCTCGCCCCGATCGCGACCGGGGCCAGATCGGCGCTGACGTTCTGCCGGCGCACCACGAACGCCTCGCCGCCGGCGAGCCGCAGATGATAGTGCGTGTCCGTGCCCACGAAGACTGCGTTCTCCACCACCGCCGGCAGCCCCCGGCCGCCCCGATCCTCGGCCAGCGCCGCATGCTCCGGCCGAACGACCACGGTGACGGCACCGCTTCTGGGCGCACCTTCGGGCACACGGGCCGGCACCTCGACCCCGTCCGACAGCCGGACCAGGCCGCGGTCGCGCTCGCAGCGGACCAGATGGCCCTCGAGCATGTTGGCCTCGCCGATGAAGTCCGCGACGAAGCGCTCGGCGGGGTGGTCGTAGATCTCGCGCGGGCTGCCAACCTGGCGGACCGTGCCCTGGCTCATGACCGCGATCCGGTCGGACATCGTCAGCGCCTCCTCCTGGTCGTGGGTGACGAAGACGAAGGTGATGCCCGTGTCGCGCTGCAGCCGCTTGAGCTCGATCTGCATGGCCTTGCGGAGCTTGAGATCCAGGGCCGAGAGCGACTCGTCGAGCAGCAGCACCTCGGGGTGCGGCGCCAGCGCCCGGGCCAGCGCCACCCGCTGCTGCTGACCGCCGGAGAGCTGGCTCGTCGCCCGGCCCGCCAGGTTTTCCATCCGCACCAGCCGCAGCATCTCGTCGACGCGGGCTTTGATCTCAGCCTTGGGGCGGCCCAGCATCTCCAGGCCGAAGCCCACGTTCTGCGCCACGGTCATGTGCGGGAACAGGGCGTAGCTTTGGAAGACCGTGTTGACCGGGCGCTTGAACGGCGGCAGGCCGCTGACGTCGCGGCCGCCGAGCAGGATGCGGCCGCTCGAGGCCTGATCGAAGCCCGCGATCAGGCGCAGGAGCGTGGTCTTACCGCAACCGGAAGGACCGAGCAGGGTGAAGAACTCGTTCTGGCGGATGGCGAGGGAGACGCCGTCGACCGCCCGGATCTGCGTGGGCCCTTCGGGGCCATAGACGCGGCTGACCGCCTCGAGCTTGATCGCTTCGCCGTCGGCAGGCGCCGGATCCTTTGCCGCCATTCCCTGTTCCCGCTTGCGGGCCTGGTCCGACGCTAGGCGACGGCAGGGACTGTGACAATCCGGTTTCGCCGGTGCAGAACGGCTCTGCGGATTGGGAGAAGGAGTGCCTGGACGTGCCGGCGCCGCTGGATTTCTATTTCGAGTTCGCCTCGCCCTACGGCTATCTCGCGAGCCTGCGGATCGACGCCATCGCTGCGGCCCATGACCGGGAGGTACACTGGCGACCGATCATGCTGGGCGCCGCGCTCAAGTTGACCGGCGGTGGGCCGAACATGAACCTGCCGCTCAAGGGCCCTTACCTCCTGCACGATGCGCCGCGCTTCGCCCGTCTGCTCGACGTGCCGTTCAAGCTGCCGCCGGTCATGCCGGTGAACTCGCTCGCCGCCTCGCGCGCCTTCTGGTGGCTGGACGCGCAGGACCACGACTTGGCCAAGAGCTTTGCCCGGGCCGTGTACCATGCGCATTGGGGCGAGGGGTGCGACGTCTCGACGGTCGAGCATGTGGCCGCGATCGCAGCGACCCTCGGCATCGACGCGGCGGCGCTGGCGGCGGCCACGCAGGACCCCGCGATCAAGGCCAGGCTGAAGGCGGAGACCGAGTGCTCGCTCGGGCGCGGAGTGTTCGGCTCGCCATTCGTGTTCGTCGACGACGAGCCATTCTGGGGCGCGGACCGCCTCGATCAGGTCGAGCGCTGGCTGGTCACCGGAGGCTGGTAGCGCGGCGGATGCCGCCGGCGATCTCCGGATTCCCGTGGAATTTCCACTCTCAGACACGGATTCCACGCGACACGGATTGCGCGGTAACGCTCAAGCGATAGGAGCAGTTGGTACGTCATCGACACGGCGGGGGACAAGACGGGCGGCAACGACGAGAGCGGGGTTCGCAGCTCTGCGGTCCCTCGGTTCGGCCGCGTCAATCCCTCGGCCATTGGGGGAACGATCAGGATGCGCGTGATCACCACTGCCGCTGCCGTGATGCTGCTGGCGCCCATAGCCGCCTGGGCAGCCAACGACATTCCGTTCGCCATCACCGGCGCCGCGGGCGGTACCGTCTCCTGCCGCGGACCGGGGATCGGCGACATCGTCCCTCGCCTCAGTGGTTGCCGTCGGTTTGATGCACACCGCCGACAGGTGTTCTACGCCGCGGACGACAACATCCTCAGCCCGTTCGGGCCCTGGAGCTGCTCCATTTTCACCCAGTGCGGGGAGAGCGAGATACCGGAGGATCCCAAGGCGGAGGTGGCGTTCTGCCTCAACAGCGGCTACGTCGAGCTGGAGTGGGACGGTGGCACGTCGCTGACCGCCAATCAGCCGCGGTTCTGCACCTCTGCGCTGGTGCACAGTGTGCTCGGCCAGAACGGCGAGGACGACAGTACGCCGGCGCAGGACGTCGACAGCTTCACCTTTGCCGGCAAGGCGGGCGAGCGTGTCGAGTTCACGCTCGGCCGTGACGGCGCGGCGGGAAGCGCAGGGCAGATCGCCACCTTGCGCGTCCGCGCCAAATCCGGCGGCGCGATCGGCGAGCGCACCGGCGCCGTGCCGATCGAGCTCGATCTGGCCCTGCCGGGGCCGGTCGAGGTCGCGGTCGTCCGGAACGGTGCCGGGTCCGGCGGCGACGCGTTCCGCGGCTACTACTCGCTCGAGGCGAGGCCGCAATCCGGCGACATCGGCCGGCGGCAGCTCGTGCCGTCCGTGAACGTCGAGCATTAGTGGCAAGCGGATTCCGGCTCTCGTGGAATTTCCACGCAAAGACAGTGAACGGCAGAGCTTTCCACCCGCGCTCGATTGTGTCGCTACGCGAGATGCGCTAGGGCGGTCACAGTGCGGGTGAGCCAAGCAATGCGGGGAAAAACGATGGCTCTATCGGGGACGGCCAGATTGGCTGTGGTTGCAACCATTGCCGCGCTGCAACTGCCGAATTCGGCCAGCGCGGTGGACCGGTTCCCGTTCCGTCTCACCTGGGGCGGCGGTGCGAGCCTCTACATTCAATGTGTCGGACCCTGGTACCGTACCAGCGGCTGCGTGCCGATCGGCCCGGGCAGCTATGGCCATCACGAGTTCTACTACGCCGAGGACGGCTTTTTCAGCGCGGTCGGCGGTTGGGGCTGCGCTATCCTTCGCAACTTCGCCTGTATCGGATCACGTGTGGACACCGTCCAATTCTGCGGCCCGGGTGCGAACGGCGGACCGAAGGAGGTTGAGGTCAAGTTCGAGAACAACAAGCTTAGCGTTAATCAGCCGACGAAGTGCACCGCAGCACGGGCGACCAGCGTGCTCGGCCAGAACGGCGAGGACGACCGTACACCGGCGCGGGACACCGACACCTACAGATTCGCGGGCAAACCGGGCGAGAAGGTCGAGGTCACGCTCGACCGCGACGGCAGCGGCGGCAGCGCCGGCGCGGTCGCGACCTTGCGGGTGCGCGCGGCGAGCGGCGCCACACTCGGGCAGCGTACCGGCGCCGTGCCGCTCACGCTGAAGGTCACCGCACCCGGCGCGGTCGAGATCGACGTTCGCGAATGGCGTCCGGGGACCTGCGACGAATTGCTGTCCGGTTGCGATCCGCCGGAGTGCCACGAGTCGCTGAGGCGTGGTTGCGATTGGCTGGCCGGCTACTACGACCTCGAGGTCATCCCCCAGTCGGGCGACATCGGCGAGCGCAAGCTCAGGCCGAGCTCGGACGTGGAGCAGTAGCCAGCCGGCCGGCGCGCCGCCATGCGAGCGACGTGCCGGGGCGGCGAGTGGGCACGGGACGGGACGGGCGGTGCCCGGCCGCTGGCATCGCGCAGTCAGTCGGGATGCCATTCGGTCGCGCGATAGCCGAACGATCGGGGGAACAGACAAGACCATGTCAGCACGTACCATTCTCGTCGCAGTCGGCGCATTCGCCGCCCTACAATCACCGTTCTGGGCCCGGGCCGACACGTTCCCGTTCTCGATCACCTCCGCCAGCGGCCGGCTGATCTCCGTCGAGTGTGCGGGACCGTGGGGCCGCGTGAGTCTCTGCCAGAAGGTTACAGACCTTCCGCCGCAGAATTACACGTTCTATTGGGCCGATGACACCCTCTTCAGCGCGATGGGGACTTGGTGGTGTGCCGTCTATAGCGGCAGCATCTGCAACACGCGCCAGACGATCGCCCAGATCAATTTCTGCGGGCCTGGGGCCGGGAACAGCCCATCCTATGTCGATCTTACCCTCGATGAGCGGACGCTGACCGTCAATCAGGCAGCGAGCTGCACCGGCACGGTGGTCAAAAGTGTGCTCGGTCAGAACGGCGAGGACGACGCTTCGCCGGCGCGGGATAGCGACACCTTTCGTTTCGCGGGCAAGCCAGGCGAGAACGTGGAGGTCAAGCTCGGCCGCGACGGCAGCGGCGGCAGCGCCGGCGAGGTCGCGACCTTGAGCGTCCGCGCGGCGAACGGCGCCGTGCTCGGCCAGCGCACCGGAGCCGTGCCGCTCTCGCTCGGCGTCACCCTGCCCGGCACCGTCGAGATCGCCGTCTCGCGCCAGCCCGGCCATGGCGATCCGCTGCGCGGCTACTACGAGCTCGAGGTCATCCCCCCGTCGGGCGACATCGGCGAGCGCAAGCTCAGGCCGACCGCGAATGTGGAGCATTGATAGTGCAGCTTTTGCCGAGGCTGGATGCCAACAAGATGCGCAGGCGAGTCGCACCGATACTGGTCGCTGCGGTTGCCGCCCTGCAATCGATTGGCCCGGCCAGGGCAGATGAATGGTTCCCGGTCTATCCGTTCCTCATGACCTCGGATGAGGCGAGCTTCAGCATCAAGTGCGATGGCTTCTGGTTCCGTACCAGCGGCTGTGTCGCCTTGAATGGCCCCAATCACCAGGAATTCTATCGTGCAATAAGCACGCTGTTTTCTGCGAGCGGCCAGTGGTCATGCTCCGTCTTCGCCAAGCCCGACTGCACTCGGCTGACCGCGGCGAACCTGTTCTGCCTTCCAAACGGCAAATCGGTCAACGTCGAGCTCGGCTTCAGCGGTGGCAGGCTGACCGTGAACCAGCCGGTCAATTGCAGCATGGCCACGACCCGGAGTGTACTCGGCCAGAACGGCGAGGCCGACGAGACGCCGGCTCAGGATATCGACACCTTCCGCTTCGCCGGCAAGCCGGGGGAGAAGGTCAAGGTCACGCTCGACCGCGACGGCGGCTCGGGCAGCGCCGGCGAGGTCGCGACGCTACGCGTGCGCGCGCCGGGGGGCGGAGTGCTCGGCCAGCGCACCGGAGGGGTGCCGCTCGCGCTGGACGCGACGCTGCCCGGGCCGGTCGAGATCACCGTGCTGCGCCAACCCGGCGAGGGCGATGCGTTCCGCGGCTATTACTCTCTCGAGGTAGCGCCCCGATCCGGTGATGTCGGCAACCGACAGCTCGTGCCGACCTTGGACGTCGAGCAATAGTCCGTTCGTCGAGCGCTCGAGGCCGCTCGAGCGGTGTGCCGGGACATGCAGGGGCGGTCAGCTTCGCGTGGGCCACGACGTAGAAGCTGCCATTGGACGCTCGAAGTCTAACGCGCTAGAAGCGCGGCAGGGAGGCATCGCCGCGCCATGTCTGTTCTCGACAGCCGCGTTAATCCGCGCAGTGATGCCTTCCGGCAGAACGCTGCCCGGATGGAGGAGACGGTCGCCGATCTGCGGGCGCAGGTGGCGCGCGTGGTCGAGGGTGGCGACGCCCAGGCACGCGCGAAGCACGTCGCGCGTGGCAAGCTGCTGCCGCGCGAGCGGCTGGAGCGGCTGCTCGATCCGGGTGCTCCGTTCCTGGAGCTGAGCCAGCTCGCCGCGCACGGCCTCTATGGCAATGAGGTGCCCGCGGCCGGGATCATCACCGGCATCGGCCGGATATCGGGGCGCGAATGCGTGGTCGTGGTCAACGACGCCACGGTCAAGGGCGGCACCTACTACCCGATGACGGTGAAGAAGCATCTGCGTGCGCAGGAGGTGGCGCGGCAGAACCGGCTGCCCTGCATCTATCTCGTCGATTCCGGTGGGGCCAATCTGCCGAACCAGGACGAGGTGTTCCCCGACAAGGACGATTTCGGCCGCATCTTCTACAATCAGGCGACCATGTCGGCCGAGGGCATCCCGCAGATCGCCGTGGTCATGGGCTCCTGCACCGCCGGTGGCGCTTACGTCCCGGCGATGTCGGACGAGGCGGTCATCGTCAAGAACCAGGGCACCATCTTCCTGGGTGGCCCGCCGCTGGTGAAGGCCGCGACGGGCGAGGTGGTCAGTGCCGAGGATCTCGGCGGCGGCGACGTGCACACCCGGATCTCGGGGGTGGCCGACCATCTGGCCGAGGACGACAGCCATGCGCTGTCCCTGGCGCGGCGGCTGGTGGCGGCGCTGAACCACGCCAAGCGCATCGGGCTCGAGGTGCGTGAGCCGCGCGAGCCCTTGCACGACCCGCGCGAGCTCTACGGGGTCGTGCCGGCAGATTCCCGCCAGCCCTTCGACATCCGCGAGGTGATCGCACGGATAGTCGACGGCTCGGCGATCGAGGAGTTCAAGCCCCGTTACGGCGCCACCCTAGTCACCGGCTTCGCCCGGCTCTGGGGCTACCCGATCGGGATCATCGCCAACAATGGCATCCTGTTCTCGGAATCCTCGCTCAAGGGTGCCCACTTCGTCGAGCTGTGCTGCCAGCGTGGCATCCCGCTGCTGTTCCTGCAGAACATCACCGGCTTCATGGTCGGCAAGAAGTACGAGCATGGCGGCATCGCCAAGGACGGCGCCAAGCTGGTCAACGCTGTCGCCAACGCCGCCGTACCCAAGCTCACCCTGATCGTCGGCGGCAGCTTCGGTGCTGGAAACTATGGCATGTGCGGCCGCGCCTTCGAGCCACGGTTTTTGTGGATGTGGCCGAACGCGCGCATCTCGGTGATGGGCGGCGAGCAGGCGGCCTCGGTGCTGGCGACCCTGCGCCGCGACGCGGTCGAGACCAGGGGTGGAAGCTGGTCGGCTGCGGACGAGGAGGCGTTCAAGGCGCCGATCCGCGAGCAGTACGAGAGCCAGGGCCACCCCTACTACGCCTCCGCACGGCTGTGGGACGATGGCGTGATCGACCCGGCCGACACGCGCACCGTCCTGGGCCTCGGCCTGTCGGCGGCGCTCAACGCCCCGATTCAGCCGACTCGGTTCGGCGTGTTCCGCATGTGAGGGCCACATGAGCGACGTCGAGATCGCGCGCGAGGGTGCCGTCGCCCGGGTGACCCTGAACCGGCCGCAGCTCCACAACGCCTTCGACGAGGGGCTGATCCAGGCGCTCGCGGACGCGTTCGCGGCGCTTGGTGAGGACGCTGCTGTGCGGGCGGTGCTGCTCACCGGCGCGGGCAAGAGCTTCTCGGCCGGGGCCGACCTCAACTGGATGAAGCGCGCCTCGGCCTACGACGAGGAGCGCAACCGCGCGGACGCGCGGGCACTCGAGTTGATGCTGCGCACCATCGACGAGTGCCCCAAGCCCGTCGTCGCCCTGGTCAACGGTGCGGCGATCGGCGGTGGCGTCGGGCTGGTCGCGGCCTGCGACATCGCGATCGCCGCCGAGGGTGCCCAGTTCGCGACCAGCGAGGTGCGGCTCGGCATCCTGCCCGCCGTGATAGCACCCTTCGTGGTCCGTGCCATCGGCCCGCGCGAGGCGCGCCGCTGGTTCCTGACCGCCGAGCGCTTCGGTGCGGAGGAAGCGCGCCGGATCGGCCTCGTCCACGAGGTCGCGCCCGCCGACCAGCTCGAGGAGCGCGGCGCCGCAATGGTCGCCGATCTGCTCAAGGGCGGGCCGGAGGCTCTAGCGGAGGCCAAGCGTCTGGTTCAGCTCGTCCGCACCATGCCCCAGGGCGGCAGCATCCTCGCCGAGGCCACCGTCGCCATGATCGCCGACCGCCGCGCCTCGCCGGAGGGCCGCGAGGGGATCGGGGCGTTTCTGGAGAAGCGCAAGCCCGCCTGGATGGAGGGTTGAGACCGTGCTCGCGAGCCTGTTGATCGCCAATCGCGGTGAGATCGCCTGCCGGATCATCAAGACCTGCCGGCGGCTCGGCATTCGGACCGTGGCGGTCTACTCGGATGCCGACCGAGACGCACGGCATGTCCGGATGGCCGATGAGGCGGTGCGGCTGGGGCCGCCGGCGGCGGCGGAGAGCTACCTTCTGGTCGACCGGGTGCTCGAGGCGGCACGGCGCACCGGGGCCGAGGCGATCCATCCGGGCTACGGGTTCCTGTCGGAGAGCGCCGCCTTCGCCCGGGCGGTGCGCGAGGCCGGGCTCGTCTTCGTCGGCCCGCCGCCCGAGGCCATGGAGCGGCTGGGTGGCAAGGACAGCGCCAAGGCGCTGCTGGCGCCGGCAGGCGTGCCGCTGGTGCCGGGCTATCACGGCGTCGACCAGGACGATGCGCGGCTGCGCGAGGAGGCCAGCGGCATCGGCTTTCCGCTGCTGATCAAGGCCGTGGCGGGCGGCGGCGGCAAGGGGATGCGCCGGGTCGACGCGGTCGGCGACTTCCTCGACCTGCTCGCCGCCTGCCGGCGCGAGGCCAAGGCCGCCTTCGGCGACGACCGGGTGCTGCTGGAGCGGCTGATCGAGCGGCCGCGCCATGTCGAGCTGCAGGTGTTCGCCGACCGCCACGGCAACGCGGTGCACCTGTTCGAGCGCGACTGCACCCTGCAACGCCGGCACCAGAAGGTCATCGAGGAAGCGCCCGCACCCGGGCTCGACGCCGAGCTGCGCGCCGCATTGGGGCGCGCCGCGACCGGGGCAGCGCTGGCCGCGGGCTACGAGAACGCCGGCACGGTCGAGTTCCTGCTCGACCAGTCGGGTGGGTTCTACTTCATCGAAATGAACACCCGCCTCCAGGTCGAGCATCCGGTGACCGAGGCGGTGACCGGCCTGGACTTGGTCGAGTGGCAGCTGCGCATCGCCTCCGGCGAGCCGTTGCCGCTGCGCCAGGAGGAGATCGTCTGCCGCGGCCATGCCTTCGAGGCGCGGCTCTATGCCGAGGACCCGGCCAAGGGGTTCCTGCCCTCGATCGGGCGGCTGAGCACCCTGCGCCTGCCGACGGGCGTGGACGGAGCTCGCGTCGACACCGGGGTGGAGGAGGGCGATCAGGTCACGCCGTTCTATGACCCGATGATCGCCAAGATCATTGCGCGCGGTGCGGACCGAGCGGCGGCGCTGGAACGGCTCGCCGAGGCGCTCGACGCCACCCGGGTCGCAGGGGTCACGACCAACCTCGCTTTCCTGCGGGCAGTCTGCAGCAGCCCGGCATTTCGGGAGATGCGCCTGGACACCGGCTGGCTCGACCGCGAGGGCACGGCCGCGCTCGCGGCCGAGACACCGGCCGACCCGCCGACATTGCTGCTCGCGGCGCTGGCCACCGTGGCGCTCAGCGTCGTCCGGCCAAGACCGCCGCGCGTGCCCGGCACCGATTGGACCTCGCCCTGGCACCGGCTCGATGCGTGGCGCTTGAATCAGCCGCCCCGCGGCTTGGTCCGGCTGCTGGACGGGAACCAGCTGCACGTCGTCGAGGTCGAAGGCACGCCCGAGGGCTACACCGCGCGGCTCGGCGAGGCCGCGCTGAGCGCGCGCTGCGGGCTGGGCGAGGGCCGGGTCTGGGTCGAGAGCGAGGGGCTGCGCCGCAGCTTTCCGGCCGCCATCCTGGGCCACAGCCTGTCCTTCACTCTGGACGGCAGGCGCCGCACGCTGATCCTGGAGGACGGCCGGTTTGCCGCGCGCGGCGAGGAGGAGGACAGCGGCCTGTTCACCGCTCCCATGCCGGGCAAGGTGACCAAGCTGCTGGTGGCGCCGGGCGACGTGGTTGCCAAGGGCCAGCCGCTGGCGGTCCTGGAGGCCATGAAGATGGAGAGCCGCTTCGAGGCGCCGCGCGCGGGCGTCGTGGCGGCGGTCCATGTGCAGGAGGGCGACCAGGTCGAGGAGGGCACAGTGCTGCTCGACCTCGAGGTGGCCGAGGCGGCGGCATGACCGGCACCGGCTTGTTTGCCGCCGTCCCGGCCGAGGTCACCATCGTCGAGGTCGGCCCGCGCGACGGGCTGCAGAACGAGGCGGTGCCGGTTGCGGTCGCCGACAAGGTCGCGCTGATCGAGGCCCTGGCCGATGCCGGCCTGCCGGTCGTGGAGGCCGGCGCGTTCGTCTCGCCGAAATGGGTCCCGCAAATGGCAGGCAGCGAGGAGGTGCTGCGGGCCGTGCGCCGCAAGCCGGGCGTGCGCTACCCCGTCTTGGTGCCGAACCTCAAGGGCCTGGAGCCGGCGCTGGCGGCAGGGGCCGAGGAGATCGCGGTATTCGGTGCCGCCTCCGAGAGCTTCTCGCAGAAGAACATCAACTGCTCGATCGCCGAGAGCCTGGAGCGCTTCCGCCCGGTCGTCGAGGCGGCGCTCGCCCAGGGCGTGCGAGTGCGGGGCTACGTCTCCTGCGTGCTGGGCTGCCCCTACGAGGGCGAGATAGCACCCACGGCCGTGGCGCGGGTTGCGGGCGCGCTACACGCCATGGGTTGCTTCGAGATCTCGCTCGGCGACACGATCGGCGTCGGCACGCCGCGCAGGACCGCCGCCATGCTGGCGGCGGTGACGGCCGAGATGCCGGTCGCTGCACTCGCCATGCACGCTCACGACACCTACGGCCAGGCGCTCGCGAATGTGCTCACGGCGCTTGAGCTAGGGGTGCGCGTGGTCGACAGCTCGGTCGCCGGCCTCGGCGGCTGCCCTTACGCCAAGGGCGCCTCCGGCAACCTCGCAACCGAGGACCTCGTCTACATGCTGGACGGGATGGGGGTGCGGACAGGTGTGGAACTGCAGCGCGTGATCGACGCCGGCCGCCGGATCTGTGCGGTGCTTGGCAGGGAAACGCGCAGCCGGGCCGGCTTCGCGCTCAGCGCCAGATAACGATCGTTTAGAGATCCTTCCCCATCCGCTGCAATGGCACCGGCGCCCCGCCCCGATCGTCGACGACCCGCTGGATCGCCCGGTAGCCGCAAGCCCGGTAGAGCGGCTCGCCGGCCATTGTGGCCATGAGCTCGACGCGCGTGAACCCGTCCGCCCGCGCGGCATCCTCGCACAAGGAGAGGATCAGGCGACCGACGCCCCGGCGGACGAAGGCCGGATGGGTATACATGGCCCGCACGCGGGCTGCGTCCTTGGTCGGGTCCAGGAGCGCAGCGTCGCGCCCCGGCGAGTGGTCGCCGCCGTAATGGGTTGCCCGGCGGCTCCAGCCACCGCAGCCGACCATCGTGCCGCCCTGCTCGACCACGAAATAGGTGCCGTCGTCGACGAGCTGGGTGTCGAGCCCCATAATCGTCCGGCTGGCGGCGATCTGAGTGTCGCTCAGGAAGGCCCGCTGCAGTTCGGCGATCGCCGCCTCCATCAGCAGCGTCAGGGCCGGCACGTCGTCGCGGATGGCAAGGCGGTGCTGCGGGACGCCCAATGACATCGCTGAGCTCCCTGGGGCCGGTGTCTGAGCAGTACTATCAAGTTCGCCCAGGCGCTGCGATCTATGGTGGGGGTAGCTCGTGAACCTCGGTCTCCCCGGCGCAGCCACGTAGCGCGAACCGGCCCAGATTTGTCGTGGTGCGCCCGCACCGCGTCGCAAACGTCTCCGACAGTAGCAGCGGGCGGCCGAGCTCGCCGCACAGCGCCTCGATGCGGCTCGCTTCGTTCACCGTTGGGCCGATCACGGTGAAGTCGAGCCTTCGGGCGGCGCCGACATTGCCGTAGACGACCTCGCCGAAGTGCAGGACGAGATCGAGCCCCAGCTCGGGCTCACCGGCGGCTCGCCGACGGGCATTGAGCTCGGCGGTTGCGGCCAAAGCCTGCTCGGCGGCGGCGAGGGCGCGTCGGCAGGCCTCACCGTCGTCGATCTCATCCTCGACGGGGAACACCGCCAGCAGGCCGTCGCCCAGGAACTTCAGCACCTCGCCATCGTTTGCTGCCACCGCCTCGCCGATCGCCTCGAGGTGCTGATCCAGCCAGGCGACGACGCGTGCGGACGGCTCGCGGCCGGCGAGGCTCGTGAAGCCGCGCAGGTCGGCGAGCAGGATCGCCGCCTCGATGGCACGGCCTGTGCCGCGCCGCACCTCGCCGGCCAGCACGCGGCGTGCGGTCCGGTCGCCGAGATAGACGCCCAGGATTGAGCTCGACACACGCGCAAGCATGTAGCGGCAACTGGCGAGCCCCATCGCCGGCATGAGGGCGACGAAGAGCGACAGGTCGCCGTCCGTGAAGCCGCCGGGCCGGTCGGTCGCGATGGCGATGGCCACGCCGGGCACGGCCGCGGCGATCTCGCCGCCGAAACGGACGATGTGCATGAAGTAGGACGTGGCACCCTCGCCCCGGAGCTCCTGCAGCAGCGGGAGCTCCGCGCAGCCTTCGCCACGATCGAGGCGCCAGTGACGCTGGGTCAGCCCGTCCTGCACCAGGGCGTAGATCGGGCTGAGACGGTACGGCAGATCGCCGTCGGGGCCCGGCACGTGTGGGGTGGTCAGGCGCGTGAGGCCTATGCTCCGCAGCCACACATAGGAGACGGCACGGATCGTCGGGTCGAGCGTCTGGATGCCGACGCTGAGCCGCCGCAAGGGCAGGCCGAGCCCGATCATGCCGTTGCAAGCGAGATTGATCAGGTCCGCCGGGTCATCGCTGCGCGCGGCCGTCTCGAGCAGCTCGCGGATCAGGCGGTCGATCTCGGCCATGTCGGCTCAGCCTATGCGCTCGCGGTACCGGTCGGGCGGGTAGACGCCCAGGACGTCGACCTGGTGCGAGAAGAACCTCAGCTCCTCGAAGGCGAGGCGGACATGCTCCTGCTGCGGGTGACCGACGATCTCGGCGTAGAACTCGGCCTGAGTGAAGGCGCCGTCGACGTAGCTTTCCAGCTTGATCATGTTGACCCCGCTGGTGGCGAAGCCGCCCAGGGCCTTGTAGAGCGCGGCCGGCCGGTTGCGGACGCGGAAGGTGAAGCTCGTGATGACCGGGCCGTCCTTGGGGTCCGGATGACGGGGCTCGCGCGCCATGACCAGAAAGCGCGTGGTGTTGTGCTCGGCGTCCTCGATGTCGGACTTGAGGATCTGGAGGCCGTAGATCTCGGCTGCGAGCCGCGAGGCGATCGCACCGCGGGTCGGATCGCCCGCGGCCGCGATGTCGGCTGCGGCACCGGCCGTGTCCGCCACCACCCGGGCGCGGAAGCCGTGCCGGCGCAGGAAGTCGCGGCACTGACCGATGGCGTGGACGTGGCTCTCGACCTCCTTGATGCTCTCCAGCGTGGCACCCGGCACGCCCAGGAGCTGGTGGTTCACGCGCACGAACTGCTCGCCGACGATGTGCAACCCGCCGCGCGGCAGGAGGTGGTGCACGTCGGCGACCCGACCGGCGATCGAGTTGTCGACGGCGATCATGGCGTAGCGCGCCTGCCCGTCATGCACCGCCGCGAACGCGTCCTCGAACGAGTGGCACGGCAGGGCGATCAGCTCCGGATAGGCCTGCCGGCAGGCCAGATGCGAATAGGCGCCGGGCACGCCCTGGAAAGCGATGGTGCGCTCGGGGTCGACCGGCGACGGGTCGGCGTCGGTCATCAACGGTTCTCCAGGATGCGGCGAGCCTTCTCCAGGTCCGCGGGTGTGTCGACGCCGAACGGTACGGCGTCGACCAGCCGCACGCCGATGCTCATGCCGTTCTCCAAAGCGCGCAGCTGCTCCAGCCGCTCGCGCTGTTCGAGCGGGCTGGGGCTCAGCGCCGCGAACCGCTCCAGGGCGTCGCGGCTGAAGGCGTAGATGCCGATGTGATGCCATACCGGGCCCGGCCCGGTCGGCGCCGTCGCGCGCGTGAAGTAGAGCGCGCGGCCCAGATTCGGGCTCGCCGGCTCGAAGGCGACCACAGCCTTCACCACATTGGGGTCGGTCCGATCGTGCTCGTCCTCTGTCGCGTTGGCGAGCGTCGCCATGTCCGTCCCAAGCCGCTCCAGCGGTTCCAGCACGTCGCGGACCGCGGTCGGGTCGAGCGTCGGCAGGTCGCCTTGGAGGTTCACGATCCGCGAGAAGCGCCGATCCGGATCCACTGCCTGCAGGGCCGCGAAGATCCGGTCCGTGCCCGAGGGCAGGGCGGGATCGGTCAGCACCGCCTCCCCACCGGCCGCGCGCACCGCGTCCGCGATCGGCCGCTCGGCGCAGGCGACGATCACCGGTCCGACGCCTGCCTCGCATGCCCGACGCCAGACCTGCACGATCATCGGCTCGCCGGCGATGTCGGCCAACGGCTTGTCGGGCAGGCGCGTCGAGCCCAGGCGGGCGGGGAT
>JBGAKU010000336.1:0-5162 GCA_044224255.1 Geminicoccaceae bacterium | reverse complement strand
GGGTCTTCCCGCAGGCACGCCTGTGGTCGCCGGCGGCGGTGACAATGCCTGTGCCGCGATCGGGGCCGGCCTGATCGACGAGGGTCACGGCGTCTGCTCGATCGGCACCTCCGGCACCCTGTTCTTGCACAGCATGACGCCACGCGTCGATCCCGAGGGCGCCCTCAACGCCTTCTGCGACGCCGTGCCGGGCGGCTACCACCTGATGGGCGTCATCCTCTCCGCCGGCGGTGCCTTGAGCTGGTATCGCGAGAAGGTGGCGGCCGCCGACACGGACCCACAGGACCCGTTCGTCCAGCTCCTCGACGCCGCGGCCGAGGTCCCTGCGGGTGCGGACGGGGTTCTGTTCCTGCCCTATCTCGCCGGCGAGCGCTCGCCGCACATGGACCCGCATGCGCGCGCGGCCTGGGCCGGGCTCAGCCTCGCGCACGACCGGCGGCACATGATCCGGGCGCTGATCGAGGGCGTGGGCTTCGCCTACGCGGATTGCCTGGATCGCATGCGCCGCCTGGGCGTGGAGCCGCCCGGGATCACGCTCACGGGCGGCGGCGCGCGCTCCGAGCTGTGGCGGTCCGTTCTTGCCGCACAGCTCCGCGTCCCGCTGGCGCTCGGTCGCTCGGCCGAGGGCCCGGCGCTGGGAGCCGCAATCCTGGCCCTGGTCGGCACCGGTGCTGTGGCCGACCTGCGCTCGGCCGTCGCGGCGGCCGTGCCGCGCACGGAAGGCGCGACCGCCCCCGACCCGGAGCTGGCCCGGCTCTACGAGGCGGTCCACGCCCGTTTCAGAGCGCTCTATCCCGCGCTCAAATCGGTGCTCTGACCGCCGTCCGGCTCAGGAGGCGTCTGGATCGTCGGGCGGAGGGGGCGGGGCCGCCCGCTTCCGCTCCGCCTCGATCTCCAGATATTCCTGGAGCGCCCGGTCACGCCGCCTCCGCCAGAGCAGATGCGACTGCCCACCGTCGCGCCCCGGGTTCTTGAAGTACTCCTCGGCCTGATCCAGGCGCCGCCTCGCTTCGACGCTGCGCCTGGTCAGACGGTCATACTCGCTCTCGGCCACTCAGCCCTCGAGGTCGACACCGTAGAAGATGTGTGCCCCGAACGGGTCGATCTTGTAGTCGACCACGTTCTTCGCCAGCGGCTGGTAGACCACCGAGTGGGCGATGGTGTTCCAGGGCGCCTCGCGCTTGAAGACCACCTGCGCCTCCTCGTAGAGCTTGGTGCGCTCGGCGAGGTCGCTCGACCGCTGCGCCTTGACCACCAGGTCGTTGAACTCCTGGTTGCACCAGCGTGCCCGGTTGTTGCCGCCCTTCACCGCCTCGCAGCTCAAGAGCGCGAACAGGAAATTGTCGGGGTCGCCATTGTCGCCCGTCCAGCCCAGGAGCACGGTCTCGTGCTCGCCGGCGGAGGAGCGCTTGAGATACTCGCCCCATTCATAGCTGACGATCTCGGCATCGACGCCCACGGCCTTCCAGTCGGCCTGGATCATCTCCGCCATACGCTTGGCGTTCGGGTTGTAGGGCCGCTGGACCGGCATGGCCCAGATGTTGGTCTTGAGACCGCTTGCGCCGGCTTCCGCGAGCAGCTTCTTGGCTGCCTCGGGATCGTAGGGATCGTCCTGGACCGCGTTGTTGTAGGACCACATGGTCGGCGGGATCGGGTTCTTGGCCGCCGTGCCGGCGCCCTGGAACACCGCGTCGATGATCGCCTGCTTGTTGACGGCCATGTTCAACGCCTTGCGCACGCGCGGGTCGTCGAACGGCTTCTTCTCGGCATTGTAGGCGTGATAGCCGATGTTGAGGCCTTCCTGGCTCATCAGGTTGACCGCCGGGTCCTCCTTCATCGACGGGATGTCGGCCGGGTTCGGGTAGGCCATCACCTGGCACTCGCCCGCCTTGAGCTTCTGATAGCGCACGGACGGGTCGGGTGTGATCGCGAACACCAGATTGTCGATCTTGGCCGGGCCGCCCCAGTAGTCGGGGTTCGCCTTGAAGCGGATCACGGCGTCTTTCTGGTATTGGACGAGTTGGAAGGGCCCAGTGCCAATCGGCTCGAGATCGATCTTTTCAGGCGTACCGGCCTTCATCATCGCATCGGCATACTCGGCCGACATGATCGAGGCGAAATCCATGGCCAGATTGGCGATGAACGGCGCCTGCGGGGCACCGAGCGTGAACTTGACGGTGAGGTCGTCGACCTTCTCGACCGACTTCAGCAGATTGCCCATGTCCATGCTGGAGAAATACTCGTAGGTCCCCCCCGAGACCTTGTGGAACGGGTTGTTCGGGTCGAGCTGCCGCATGAACGTGAACACGACATCGTCGGCATTGAAATCGCGCGTCGGGGTGAATTCCTTGTTGCCATGCCACTTCACGCCCTGGCGCAGCTTGAAGGTGTAGGTCATGCCGTCGTCGGAGACGGTGTAGCTCTCGGCCAGGCCCGGCACGGTCTTGGTGTCGCCGCGCTCGAACTCGATCAGGCGGTTGTAGACCGGCTTCGAGGACGCGTCGAAAGTGGTGCCGGCGGTGAACAGCATCGGCGCGAAGCCCTCGGGGCTGCCCTCGGAGCAATAGACCAAAGTCTTGGCCTGAGCCGCGGCACCCAGCGCCAGCACCGACACCGCGCCCAGCATGGTCGCCTTGATGAACGATCGCATTTTTGCCCCCTCCCTAGGGACCAATCCCGCGCCATGGCGGCGCCGCTCGGCGCAGCGAAGCATGCGCCCGCGGGCAAGTCAAACTACGGCCCCGCGAGGTGCTATGGGCATCGGCTGCGGGCGCGCGGCCTCGAACGCCCGGGCGGCGCGGAGCACCAGCGCGTCGGCGTATTTCGCCGCCACGAGCTGCAGGCCGATCGGCAGGCCGTCCTTGGTGAACCCGGCCGGCACGCTGATCGCCGGCTGCTGGCTGAGGTTGAACGGGTAGCTGAACCCGGCCCAGTCGCTCCAGCGCTGCCCGGCGGGATCGGGATGCTCGATCCCGGCGGCGAACGCCGCGATCGCGGTGCTCGGCGTGACCAACAGATCGTGCTCCGAGAGGAACCGCTGCATCGCCACGCCGAGCTCGCCCCGCGCGAGGATCGCGTCCTGGAGCTCGCCCCGGTCGAACTGGGCCCCCTGCCCCGACATCGCGACCAGGCCCGGATCGAGCAGATCGCGCTGCTCGGGCGTGAGCTTCTCGATCAGCCGGGCCGCGGCCGGGAACCAGGTGCGCGCGAAGATGCCAGCCGCACCGGCCACCGGCGGGTCCGCGCGCTCCACCCGTGCCCCCAGGCCGGCCAGCACCTCCAGCGCCGCCTCGAAGCCCGCGCGCACATCCTCGTCGACCTCGAGCGAGCCGAGATCGGCGCTCGCGGCGATGCGCAGCCCGGCGATGCCGTCCTCCAGGCCGACCCGGTAGTCCCGCCCGTCGGGCGGCAGGGCGTGCCAGTCCCGCAGGTCAGGTCGGCTGATCACGGTCAGCATCAGCGCCGCGTCGGCCACCGTCCGGGTCATCGGGCCGAGATGCGCCACCGTGCCGAACGGCGACAGCGGCCAGGCGGGCACGCGGCCGAAAGTCGGCTTGAGCCCGACGATGCCGCAGAAGCTGGACGGGATGCGGATCGAGCCGCCGCCGTCGGTGCCGATGTGGAGGGCACCCATGCCCAGGGCGGCGGCGATGCCCGCACCGCCGCTGGAGCCGCCCGAGGTTCGCGACACGTCCCAGGGATTGCGGGCGACATGACCGAGCGGATTGTCGGTGACCCCCTTCCAACCGAACTCCGGCGTGGTGGTGCTGCCGAGCAGGACGGCACCCGCCTCGCGCAGCCGCGCCGTGGCCGGCGCGTCCGCGGCCGCCGGCGGGTGGTCGGCCGTCGTCAGGCTGCCGCGCCGCGCCACCCAGCCCTGCGTCAGGACCAGATCCTTGATCGTGACCGGAACCCCATCGAGCAGGCCTGCCGGCGTGCCCGCTGCCCAGCGCGCCTCGGATTCTCTGGCTGTTGCCAGCGCCGCCTCGCCGTCGACATGGCAGAACGCGTGCACCTGGCCGTTCCAGCGCTCGATCCGCTCGAGGCAGGCCTGGGTGACCTCGACCGGCGAGAGCTGCCGGTGCCGATAGTGATGCAACAGCTCGGTGGCGCTCAACGTCGCCGGATCGCGATTGGACATGGCCCTCGTCTCTTCTGGTCGCGGCAGCCTAGGGCCACATTCGCGCGGCGTTAAGCGGGCCTTAATCGCAACCAGTGAAGCTGCCGCGGGTTCGGTTGATGACGGCCTGTCGGCCAGGGGCTGGTGGTATCATGCGAAAGGCGGGCATCCTCGCTTCGGTCTTCATCCTGCTCGCGGCCGGCGCACAGGCCGGCGAAGAGGAGCGGGCGCGTGCCATCCCCTGCTTCCGCTACGCCGATGTGACGCGCCAGCTCCGGGGCAGCTATGCTGAGGCCCCGGTCTCGCTGGGCGTCCAATCGAACGGCAACCTGCTGCAGGTGTTCGCGTCCGCCACCACGGGCAGCTGGACCATCGTCAGCACCACGCCGGACGGCATGGCCTGCGTGCTGGCGGTGGGCAACAACTGGGAGAGCGTGGCCCCGGCCCGGCACGATCCATCGGCCTGACGCCTCGGCACCGGCCTGCGGTAGCTAGAGCATTTTCCATCTGACCGGAATCTGCTCCCGATTCACGGAGATGCCAGGACGTGATTCATGCTTCTCGGTTTCTAGCTGAACCGAGGTGGCGTGATGGCTTGGAAATCCGGACAGAGCTATTCGGCGGATCTGCGCAGCCGGGTGCTGGCGGCGATCGACGGCGGCATGCCGGCCAGGGCGGCGGCCGAGCGGTTTCGGGTCAGCGTGTCCTACATCTACAAAGCCCTGGGCCGGCGCAGCACCACCGGTGAGACCGAGGCCCGGCCGCAGCGCAACCACCAGGAGCTCAAGCTGGCTGCGCATCACGACGCCATCGCGGCCGCCTCGGCCGTCTGCTGACGGCCGCTGCTTCGCAGTCGGATCGAGCGCTTCCGGCGCTCGATGGTGGCGCAGCAGCCGGACGTGACGCTCAATGAGTTGCGCGCCTAGCTGCTGGCGAGCCACGGCGTCGCGGCGAGCCTACATGTTGGGGTGGATGGCCCCCTCACGGCACCGCTGTGCCAAGCTGGCGGCCTTCGCAGGTCGCCTCACGGGAGCCATCCACC
>JBGAKU010000016.1:0-37285 GCA_044224255.1 Geminicoccaceae bacterium | reverse complement strand
CCTTGCCAGAGGCGCGCTCAGCGCGCCTGCGACGGCCCGGTCTCCTGCTGATCCTCCTCGCGCAGCCGCTCGCGCGCCGTGAGCGAGAGTTGCAGGTTCAGCTCCTTGAGCTGCCGCTCGGCGACGCGCGAGGGTGCGCCCAGGAGCAGCTCCTCGGCCCGCTGCGAGAGCGGGAAGGCCGTCACCTCGCGCAGGTTCGGCGTGTCCGCCAGCAGCATCACGATCCGGTCCACGCCCGGCGCGATCCCGCCATGCGGCGGCGCGCCATAGTGCAGGGCCCGGTACATGCCGCCGAACTTCTCCTCCAGCACGTCCTCGCCATAGCCCGCGAGCGCAAAAGCGCGCCGCATGATGTCCGGGCGATGGTTCCGGATCGCACCCGAGCTCAGCTCGATGCCGTTGCAGACGATGTCGTACTGGTAGGCCAGGATATCGAGCGGGTCCTGCTGCTCCAGCGCCTGCATCCCGCCCTGCGGCATCGAGAACGGGTTGTGCGAGAAGGCCACGGCCTTGGCCTCCTCGTCCCACTCGTACATCGGAAAGTCGACGATCCAGCAGAAGCGGAAGCAGCCCTGCGCGATCAGCCCCAGCTCCTCGCCGACCCGCGTGCGCACCTGGCCCGCCAGCTTGGCCGCCCCCGCCGCCTGGTCGCAGACGAAGAACACCGCATCGCCCGTCTTGAGGCTCGCCGCCTCGCGCAAGGCCTTCAGCCGCTCGGGCTCCAGGAACTTCGCGATCGGACCCTTGGCCCCGTCCTCGCCCAGCGTCACCCAGCCCAGGCCCGGAGCACCCTGGCTCTGCGCGAAGGCCACCATCTGGTCGAAGAAGCTGCGCGGCCGGCCGATCGCGTCCGGTGCCGGCACCGCGCGCACCACGGCTCCCTTCTCGATCGCACCCGCGAACACCTTGAAGCCCGAGCCGCGGAACACCTCGGTCACGTCCGCGATCTGAACCGGGTTGCGCAGATCCGGCTTGTCGGTGCCGTATTTCAGCATCGCCTCGCGAAAGGCCAGGCGCGGGAACGGCGTGGGCGTCACCTCCCAGTCGCTGAACTCGGTGAACAGCCCGTGCATCACGGGCTCGACGGCCGCGAACACGTCGTCCTGGGTCGCGAAGCTCATCTCGATGTCGAGCTGGTAGAACTCGCCCGGGCTGCGGTCCGCGCGCGCATCCTCGTCACGGAAGCAGGGGGCGATCTGGAAATAGCGGTCGAAGCCCGACATCATGTAGAGCTGCTTGTACTGCTGCGGCGCCTGCGGCAGGGCGTAGAACCGGCCCGGATGCAGCCGCGACGGCACCAGGAAGTCGCGCGCCCCCTCGGGCGAGCTCGCCGTCAGGATCGGCGTCTGGAACTCGGTGAAGCCCTGCTCGATCATGCGCCGCCGGATGCTCGCGATCACCGCCGAGCGCAGCATGATGTTCTTTTGCATCTTCTCGCGGCGCAGGTCGAGGAAGCGGTATTTGAGCCGCGTCTCCTCGGGATAGTCGCGCTCGGCATTGACCTGGAGCGGCAGCGTGTCGGCCGGCGATTCCAGCGCGAGATCGCGCACCACCAGCTCGATGGCACCCGTCGGCAGGCCGGGGTTCACCGTCTCGGGCGTGCGCGCCACCACCTCGCCCTGGACCGTGACCACGCTCTCCAGCCTCAGCCCCTCGGCCGCCGCGAACTGCGGCGTGCCGGGATGGAACACGATCTGCGTCAGGCCGCTATGGTCGCGCAGATCGATGAAGAGAAGCTGGCCGTGGTCACGCTTTCGGTGTACCCAGCCGCTGAGGCGTGCCTCTTTGCCGACATCGCCCTGCCTGAGCTCGCCGCAGCGGTGGGTACGGTACGGATGCATGCGCGTTCCTGTGGCTGAAAGGTGCCCGGTCACCGGACGGCGCGTAAAGGTCACGACAGCTCCGGCGGTGTCAAGCGAGGCCGTGCCGCGGAGACGATGCTGACCCGATGACCTTGATCACCGATACCCCATCCCTCGCCGCCTTCTGCGAGCGCATGCGCGCCGAGCGCTTCGTCGCGATCGACACCGAGTTCATGCGCGACCGCACCTACTGGCCCAAGCTCTGCCTGGTCCAGGCCGCCGGGGCCGCCGAGGCCGTGGCGATCGACGCGCTCGCCCCGGGCATCGACCTTGCACCCCTGGTCGAGCTGATGGGCGATCCGGCCGTGCTCAAGGTGATGCACGCGGCACGCCAGGATCTCGAGATCTTCCACCGCCTGGGCCAGCTGCCGCGCGGCTTCTTCGACACCCAGATCGCCGCCATGGTCTGCGGCTTCGGCGAGGAGGTCGCCTACGACACGCTGGTGAGCAAGCTCGCCGGCGCGCATCTCGACAAGAGCTCGCGCTTCACCGACTGGAGCCGGCGGCCGCTGTCGGAGGCACAGATCCGCTACGCGCTGGGCGACGTCACCCATCTCCGGGTGATCTACGCCAAGCTCGCCGAGCGAATCGAGAAGGCCGGGCGAATGGCCTGGGTCGCCGAAGAGCTCCAGGCCCTGCTCGACCCGGCCCTCTACGCGCAACTGCCCGAGGAGGCATGGCGCCGGCTGAAGATGCGCACCCGCGACGCGCGTTTCGTCGCCATCGTCCAGGCCCTGGCGGCGTGGCGCGAGCGGGAGGCGCAGCGCCGCGATCTGCCGCGCGCGCGGATCCTGCGCGACGATCTGCTGATGGAGGTCGCAGCCAATCGGCCGCAGTCCGTCGACGATCTACGCGCCCTGGATCGGGTGAACCTGGACCGTGAAAGCGTGGCCGGCGTCGTCGCCGCCGTCCGCAGTGCCGTGGCCTTGCCCAAGAGCGCGCTTCCAGCCGTCCCGGAGCCGGTCGTCCTGCCACGCGGCATCGGGCCGACCGTCGACCTCCTGCGCGTGCTGCTGAAATACCGCAGCGAGGAATCCGGCGTCGCGCAGCGTCTGCTCGCCAACACGGCCGAGCTCGAGGCGATCGCGGTCGACGATGAGGCCGAGGTGCCGGCCCTGCATGGCTGGCGTCGGGAGATCTTCGGCGAGGACGCGCTGGCGCTGAAGGCCGGCCGCATCGCGCTCGCGGTACGCGACCGCAAGCCCATCGTGATCCGTCTCGATGGCGACAAGGTAGCACCGACGGCATCCTGAGGACTGAGGCCGTCAAGAACCAGAAACCCGACCGGGCGGGTCGTTGCGGTCGGGCACGGAGTTCCGCCGCGCCGAGGCGTGATCTTCATCGCGGCCGAGGCCCGCCCGCATCTGCCCTCGGCAGCGACCTGCGCTCGCTGGCCGATCATTCACCGCCCTTACACCTGGTCGCAACGACAGTATGATATCGTGTTGATTTTCCGCGCCATGCGCGTGGCAGCCACGAGCAATGGCGACAAGGGCGGACCCGCCATCCGCCCGATACCGAAAGTCGAACTATCTAACGTTGGGGTTTCGGTAATGTGCGGAATTGCAGGTTTTCTGGACGGCCGTCGCGCCTATGGCTCACACTACTGGGCCGATGTCGTGCAGGCGATGATGGCCCCTCTCCGCCATCGGGGCCCGGACGACGCAGGCTACTGGACCGATCCGACCTCGGGCGTTGCCCTCGCCCATCGGCGCCTCGCGGTCGTGGATCTGTCGGCGGCGGGTCATCAGCCGATGACCTCCTCCTGCGGCCGCTGCGTGCTGACCTACAATGGCGAGATCTACAATCATGCCGAGCTGCGCGCCGAGCTGTCCGCGTCGGGGCGACCATTCTCCGGGCGCTCGGACAGCGAGGTGCTGGTCGAGGCGTGCGCGACATGGGGGGTCGAGCCCACGTTGCGCCGGCTGATCGGGATGTTCGCTTTCGCCGTGTGGGACCGCGAGAGCCGGACTCTGACGCTGGCCCGCGACCGCATCGGTAAGAAGCCGCTCTACTGGGGCCGCTTCGGCGAGCTGTTCCTGTTCGCGTCCGAGCTCAAGGCGTTGCGCGGCCATCCCGGCTGGACCCCGGAGATCGACCGCGAGAGCCTCGGCGCCTTCCTGCGCTGGGGCTATGTGCCCGCACCGCACTGCATCCACCGCGGCCTACGCAAGCTGATGCCTGGTCAGCTCCTGGTGGTCTCGGCCGGCAAGGAGCCCGTCGCCTCGAGCTACTGGAATGCGGCTCAGCTCGTCGCGGCGGCCCAGTCGGATCGCCTCGATCTCGACGAGCATGAGGCGGTGGACGCGCTCGAGGCGCTGCTGTCCGACGCCGTCGGCCGCCGCATGGTCGCGGATGTGCCCTTGGGCGCATTTTTGTCCGGGGGGATCGACTCCTCGCTGATCGTGGCGCTCATGCGGGAGCGCAGCAGCCGACCGGTCAAGACCTTCGCCGTGGGCTTCGAGGAACGGCACTACGACGAGACGGCCGACGCCCGCGCCGTGGCGAATCATCTCGACACCGATCACTCGGAGATCGTGGTCTCCGCCGACGATGCTCGCAATCTGGTCCCGGAGCTGCCCTACTGGTTCGACGAGCCGTTCGCGATCCGCTCGCAGATACCGGCCATGATGGTCTCGCGGCTGGCGCGTCGCCAGGTGACCGTGGCGCTGTCGGGCGATGGCGGCGACGAGCTGTTCGGCGGCTATCCCGGCTATTTCATCGTGCGCGCCGTGCACGGTGCGACCGCAGGCCTATCGCCGGCCATGCGTCGGCTGACGGCGGGCACGGTGGACAGCTTGGTCAGTGGTATCGCCGCGGTCTACGGGGCAGTCCCGATCGCACGCCGTCCCGGCCTCTGGGCCAATCGCGTGCGACAGATCTCCCGCGTGGTCCGGACGGGCGGCGGCATTGGCGAGCTCTATGCGCAGCTCTACAGCTCGTTCGTGGCCGGACCGCCGTTGATCGATGCGACCGGCGAGCATCCGATGCGCTGGCAGCAGCCGCAACACCGGGACGTCGTCGCCGATCCGATCGACCGCATGGGCTACTTCGCTCTGCTCGGCACCCTGTCGGACGGGACCCTGACCAAATGGGACCGCGCCAGCATGGCCTACAGCCTGGAGGTACGCGTCCCCTTCCTCGACCATCGAGTCGTCGAGTTCGCCTGGCGGTTGCGGCCGGCGCTCAAGTACAACAAGCAGGGCGGCAGCAAGCGCCTGCTGCGCCAGCTTCTCTACCGATACGTGCCGCCGGAGCTGGTCGCTCGGCCGAAAAAGGGCTTCTCGAGCCCTTTGCCGATTTGGCTGCGCGGCCCGTTGCGGGACTGGGCGGAGGAGCTGCTGGACGAGCGCCAGCTCAAAGACGAGGGGCTCTTCGACCCTGCCATCGTGCGCGAGTGCTGGCAGCAGCACCTCGCCGCCACCGGCGACCACTGGCAGCTGCTCTGGTCGATCCTGATGTTCCGGCAGTGGCTGAGCTATTGGGCCTCGAATCACGATCGCCGGACAGAGGACGTGGCCGCTATGGCCGCTCGCGCCGCGTGACCACAGCTCGCCTTCAGGCGGCTTTGCGCTGCCCGAGCCCACCCAGCACGGCTTCGACACTCGGGACGGAGGCCACCTTCTCGAACGTATCCGGCCGGAGATGCCCCCGCGCCATCTCCTGGCGCAGGAAGGCCTCGGTAAACGCTCCGTTGTCCAGGGTCTCGCGCAGCAGCGCCCAGAACAGCGCCTCCTGCCGGGAATCGGGGTGCCGGCGGTACCTGCCGAGCAGGGCGTAGTCGCCCAGCAGCTTGCGGCGCGCCGTCATCAGCCAGCCGAACGGCGGGAATAGTGGGAAGCGCTCGACCGGCAGGAAGTCGACCTGGAGCCCGGTCTTCCAGGGTTGGGTCATCCGGCGGGTGTTGTGGAGCAGCTTCGTCTCGGGGCCGAGATGATCGAAGTCGTTCCACGTCGGCTCGAGCTCACCGATCGTGGCGGGGTCCTCATAGCCGAGGCCGAGCCAGGCCTTGTAGTCGCGCGCACCTGTGAACAGCTCGTCGAACTGCGCCTCGACCCGCCAATGCCGCAGCTTGGCGCAGTCGAGCAGCATGACGGAGCTCGCGTACAGACCGCGTACCGTGCGCTTCACGCCGCCATGCACGCGGCACAGGATCGCCTTGCCTCCCATGTCCCGCGACAGGAGCGGCCTCACGTCCGCGACCGCGAACACGTCGGGATCGACCACGAGCGCACGGCCCTCATAGCCCATCAGCTCGGGCGGCATGAACCGCAGCGGCGTGAACGACTGCAGATCATCGTTGCGCCAGGGCAGCCTGTGGCCAGCGCGCAGATAGAGCTCGCCTTCGTGGCGCTCGAAGAACGGACACTCGCCATGATTGATGATGGTGACGTCGAACCGGTCGGCCTGGCTCGAGCGGCGGAAGCTATGGGCGGAGACGAGCGCGCCGGCAAGCTGGCGGTGGTTGGTATGGACGAAGACGCGAGGGCGCATGGTCGAGACTGACGCTGAGTGGAATCCGTCGAATGATCATCCTGTCCGCCCGGGCTCGGGCTGTCAAATGTCATCCCGTTCGCGAACTGATCAGCCCGGCCGTACGATGATCAATCCTCGATGAGCAGCTCCTGCTCCACGGTGCGAACGATCCGCTCGTCCCAGCGCAGCAGGTCGGCGCGCTTGTCGGGATAGTCGAAGGTCGCGAGGAAGTAGCGAATGGCGTTGAGGCGCGCCCGTTTCTTGTCGTCGGACTTCACGATCACCCATGGCGCCTCGGCAGTCGAGGTATAGAAGAACATGTCCTGCTTGGCCTTGGTGTAGGCCTCCCAGCGCTGCTGGCTCTCCATGTCGACCGGCGACAGCTTCCACTGCTTGAGCGGGTCCTGCAGCCGCTCCCGGAAACGCCGCTCCTGCTCGGGCTTCGACACGGAGAAGTAGAACTTGTGCAGGACCGTATCGGCCCGGGTCAGCATGCGCTCGAATTCGGGCACCGATCGCAGAAACTCCCGCACCTCTTCGTAGGTGCAGAAGCCCATCACCCGCTCGACCATCGCGCGATTGTACCAGCTGCGGTCGAAGAGCACCATCTCGCCCCCAGTGGGCAGGTGCGCGACGTAGCGCTGGAAGTACCACTGCGACCGCTCCGCATCGGTCGGCTTGTTGAGTGCCACGACGCGGGCGCCGCGCGGATTGAGATGCTCGATGAACCGCTTGATCGTGCCGCCCTTGCCGGCGGCGTCGCGGCCCTCGAAGATCGTGACGACCTTCCAGCCCTTCGCCTTGACGTGGTTCTGCAGCTTGAGGAGCTCGACATGGAGCGGTGTGATCAACTCCACGTAGCTCGCGAGATCGAGTTTGCGCAGCGGTCCGACACGGTCGTCGCGGGTGCGCCGAACGCGCGGCTTGGGCAGGTGCTCGCTATCGCGGCCGGCCGGCCGCAGCTCGACCACGCGCGTCCCGTTCTCGACCTGCCCGCCTTCGACCTCGCTCGCCAGATCGTCACGGGTGTCCGGGTCGACAGTCCGGGGTATCAGAGGTGTCTCGTCCATCGTTGCTCTACCGCTGAATGCGCCCGGGGCGGCGCGCGTCCAGCGCGACGATGGACGCTCGCGCCGGGATGGCAATGACGTTCGTCAATTCTGCTCAGATCGCCCGGTCGACCAACCAGCCGATCGCGCCTCAGCCGACCCGGACGGCCGGGAAGCGTCTGGCCGGTGCGACGAGGCTCTCCTGTGCGGCCACGAGCGCGAGCTCGCGCGAGCCGGCCCGATGCGTCGCCTCGACCAGCGCATACATCGCTGCGACGGCATGCTCCAAGGTCGCGTCGACCGCACCGGTACGCAGCCACGCGCCCAGGAACAGGGCCGTGAACGCGTCGCCGGTGCCGCTGAGCGTGATCGGCAGATAGGGCGTGCGGCACAGCCAGCTGCCAAGCCCGTCCTGGGCCAGCACGGCGAGCTCCTGCGGATCGCCGAGTCGCAGGCTGGTGCAGACGACGAGGCGCGGGCCCGTGGCGCGCACCGCGGCCGCGGCCGCGAGCGCATCCTCGAGGCTGGTGATGGGCCGATCGGCCAGCCAGGCCAGCTCGAACTGGTTGGGCGTGACGATGTCCGCGATCGGCACGGCATGGTCGCGGAAGAACTCCGGGATGCCGGGCCGGACGAAGAAGCCTCTGCCCTCGTCGCCCATCACCGGGTCGCAGGCATAGAGCATGTCGGGCCGCGTCTCGCGCACCCGCGCCACCGTCCGCAGCACGGCGGCGCCGAGCGCCGGATCGCCGAGATAGCCCGAGAGCACTGCCCGGGTACGCGGGATGGCGCCACGCTCGGCGACGCCGTCGACGATCTCCTCAACCCAGTCCAGCGGCACCACCCGGCCGCGCCAGGCGCCGTAGCCGGTATGATTGCTGAACAGGACCGTGTTGACCGGCCAGACCTCGAAGCCGAGGCGCTGGAGCGGGAACACGGCCGCGCTGTTGCCGACATGGCCGTAGGCCACGGCCGACTGGATGGAGAGGATGCCGTCCTGCATGGCCCCTTCAAAGCCGTTGGCCGCGCTTTCCGCAAGGCTCTGCCTCGACAGCACGGGCGCGCCGGGCCATGTCACGCCGGCGAGCTTTATGGAGGTGCCATGAGCCAGTCCCCGGCCGAGTTGCGCCGCAACTACGACCGCGACGTCCTTCTGGAGAGCGAGGCCGCCGCGGACCCGATGACGCAGTTCCGGCTCTGGTTCGAGACGGCGCTCGAGGGCGAGATCTACGAGCCCAACGCGATGGCGCTGTCCACGGTGGCGGCCGACGGCCAGCCCTCGATCCGCATGGTCCTGCTCAAGGGCTTCGACCCCGAGGGCTTCGTCTTCTTCACCAATCTGGAGAGCCGCAAGGCCGAGGAGCTCTCCGGCAATCCCTGCGCATCGCTCCTGTTCTGGTGGGACAGGCTGCATCGGCAGGTGCGGATCGAGGGGCGCGTCGAGCTCGTCGATGACGCCGAGGCCGATGCCTATTTCGCCAGTCGTCCCCATGGCAGCCGGATCGGCGCCCTAGCCTCGCCGCAGAGCCGGGTCATCGACGGCCGCGAAGCCCTGGAGGCACGGGTCGCGGAGCTGACCGCCCGCCATCCGGAGGACGTGCCCCGGCCGCGCCACTGGGGCGGGTACCGGCTGCGACCGAGTGCCTTCGAGTTCTGGCAGGGGCGGCCCAGCCGGCTGCACGATCGCCTGCGCTACCGCGGCGACGCCTCCGGCTGGCGGATCGAGCGCTTGGCGCCCTGAGCATGGCCGCGGGACTGGATTGGTGCACCATCGACGGTCGGAACAAAGGGCGATATCGCTCGCCAATTTCTCCAAATAGTTCCGTTGTATTTGCAGCTTTAAGTCGATCCGGCCGGCGGTGGCTCAAGGCGTTGACTTACACCTTAAAGTATCCTATGAATATGGGTGGCATAGGTCTGTGGTGGTTCGCCACCAAAGAAGAAGCCTTTCAGGGCTCACGCTCCCAGCATCGGTGAGTGATGCCAACTGCCCGCGTGGGCGGTTGATCGAGGGAGCGGAAACGCGATGAAAGGGCAGCTTCGACTGGGGCTCGCCTGCACTGGCGTCCTGGGCGGCTTAGTCTGCGCCTCGGGGGCCAGTGGCCAGGTTGCCCATCGGCTGGCCGACCAGCGTGGCGTCGCGGTGGCGCCGATGGCAGCGGCCCAGATTCAGCCGGCGATGCGCCAGCTTCCGGCACTGCCGCCCGAAGCGTTGCAGGACCTCAAGGTGGTCACGGCGGTTCGCGTCCCGCCTAGGATCGTGCCCGGCAACCCCGGGCCGACCGCGACCGGCGCGCGCGGCATGCCACGCGGGGGCCTGCCCATGCCCGCGCCTCGTTCGCAAGGGGCGCCGAGGCGGTCGGCGGAGCCGATCCGGCCGCAAAATTTCGGCAGCGACAACTTGAACACCGTCTACCACTACAGCGATCATCTGGTCAGCGAGGCGGTGCAGGAGGAGGCGCCCTACCGCTTTTCCGGCTGGTTCGTGTTCACCACACCCGATGGCGGTGAGGCGCGCTGCACCGCCTCTCTCATCTCCCGCTCGATTCTGGTGACGGCCGGGCATTGCGTGCACCAGGGCGGCAACGGGGACGCCGGCTACATCACCGCCGGCAGCTACTATCCCGCATTCCGCAACGGTGAATCGCCGACCTTCGGCTCCGCGCCTGCTATCGGCGTGGTCACGACGGTCGGTTGGTGGGGTCAGGGCGCCATCGACCAAGGCTACGATGTCGCCCTCGTGATCCTCAACAAGCGGAGCGGCACCACCACGGAGATCGGCGACCTGACGGGGTGGTACGGCTTCTGCGCCGGCGGCTGCCTGCAGAGCTACTGGAACAACAGCCAGATCGGCTATCCCGGCAATTATTACGACGGTCAGCTCATGACCTACGGCGAGCATCTGGAGGTCTCGGACACCCGAGACTACCTCTACGGCTCCGGGATGCAGGGTGGCTCCAGCGGCGGGCCACACGTGACCAACATCGGTGAACTGCTCGACTCCACCGCCGACCTGGGCCAGTGGCCCTATCGCAACATCGTCTTCGCGGTAACATCCTGGGGCTTCACCAGCGACATCTACAAGATTCAAGGTGCCTCCAGCCTGACCGGCCCAGGGGAGATCAACAACTTCCCGGCCATGTACAATCTTGCCTGCGCGTTTGCGCAGGGTGTTCACGGCGCGGCGACCTGTACCCAGCTTTGACTGTCGCTCTCGCCTGACGGCCAGGCTCGCATCCGGCTCGGCCGTCAGGGCGTCGACCAGCGCATGGAAATACGCATCAGTGGACGCGCGCTCGCCCGGATTGCTCTAAGGTGCGCTCGCACGGCCCGAGGGCAGGACATGAGCGAGCGCAAGACGGTCTTCATCACGGGGGCCAGCCGTGGCATCGGCCATGCCACGGCGACCTACTTCGTCGAGCGCGGTTGGCGCGCGATCACCTGCTCGCGTGACGAGGTGCCACCGGAGTGCCCGCGCGACGAGCGGCATGAGCACATTACGGTCGATCTGGCCCAGACCAGCTCGCTGCCGGGCACGGTGCAACGGCTGCACAACATCCTGGGCGGCGAGCCGCTGCACGCTTTGGTCAACAATGCAGGCTACTCGCCGAAGGGCGAGGGCGGCAGCCGGCTGGGCTGCCTGGACGGCGATCTCGGCGCCTGGGAGCGCACCTTCGGCATCAACTTCTTCGCGCCGGTCTACTTCAGCCGTGCCTGCGCCCCGCTGCTCGCCGAGGTCGGTGGCTCGATCGTCAATCTCACCTCGATCGCCGGCAGCCGCGTCCATCCCTTCGCCGGCAGCGCCTACAGCACGTCGAAGGCGGCCCTGACCGCGCTCACCCGCGAGCTGGCAGCCGATCTGGCGCATCTCGGCATCCGCGCCAACGCGGTCTGCCCCGGCGAGATCAATACCGCCATCCTGTCGCCGGGCACGGAGAGCATCGTCGAGCGCATCCCGCTCAAGCGCCTGGGCTCGCCCAAGGAGGTCGCGGCGGCGATCTTCTATCTGTGCAGTGACGAAGCCTCCTACATCACGGGCGCCGAGATTCCCGTCAACGGCGGTCAGGACGTGTACTGAGGCGCATTCGGTATCGTCTCCCGCAGCGGGCCGGGCGTGCTGGTCCCGCGTCACGTGCCGCGGTCACCAAAGGCGGCGGCAGCGGCCAGTGTCGGCACGATGGGGCGCCCGAAAACACCGATCGCCATGTCTGCTCAACCGACACGCCAAACCACAGACGCCAGACCACGGCCTCAGCGAAATTTGTTCCTTGTTGCGCTGGGCGAGATATGCTAAACTTTCTCTGAAGTAGAAGGCGTGTGAACTAGCGCCCGCACAGGCTTGGCCATTGGCGCTTCCGTGGTTGAACACAAATATCGGAGCGTCCCATGCATAACTTTATGTATGTGCTGCCCGCAGTGGCGGCACTGGCGTTGGGTGCCACAACCGCACCAGCAAGTGCTGCCGCAGCGAAAACCAATGCGCCGTTGGCGGTTGGCTCGGCCGCGCTGGGTGGCGCTACTTGCGGTGATGCAAGGATTTGTGCGTATATTGGCCAGAATGCGCTCGGTACACCGGTGTTTCGGTCCAAGAACGTCGCATCGGTATTCAGTCCGCTTGACGGTGTGACCTGTATCAAGCCGAGGGCCGGAATTATCACCATCAGCAAGGTCGTCCCATTGGTTACCGTGGAATGGGGTCAGTCATTTCTCAATGACCTTCTGGCATTCTACGAGGATATCAAGGTCAGCTGCCCCGCAGGTTATCTCGAAGTGCGCATGTATGACCTGAACGGGAATCTGAACCCGCGGGTCGCTTTCAATCTGGTCGTCGACTAGCGCCTGACTTCCCTTGGGTGCCGTCTGTCCGGTGACGGATCTACGGCACCCAAGTCCGGTTCGTCTCCGATCCATGGCAACAGTGCCGGCCGACAGGGCCATCCTATTGCCGCCGGTGCCTTTAGCCGCATCGATGGGGTCTTCGTTCCCATGGCCCAGTCCTCCAAATGTTGGAGTCTTCGGGGGTCCCGGCGTGATTCACGGCAATGAGTACCTACGCCGGCTGGTTCGGCTTCTGTGCCGGCGACCGTCTACAACAGTTCTGGTACAAGACACAGCTCGGCTACCTGGGGAATTATTATGGCGGGTCCTTCATGACCGAGGGAGAGTATCTCAACGTACCCACACGCACGACTATATCCACGGTTCGGGAATGCAAGGTGAATCGAGTGGCAGCCTGCACATTGCCAATCTCGGCGATCTCCTCGATTCCGCTGGTAACCAGGGCCAATGGTCCCATCGCAATATCGTTTTCGCAGTCATATTGTGACTAGACCAACAACATATAGAAATCCAGAAATCACCGAGCCTGACTGGCCCCGGCTGCATCAATAATTTCCCGGCGATGTATAACATAGCGTGCAGCCTGGCGTGAAGTTCGCACGGTCTGGCCACCTGCAACCCGATCTGAGAAGCCGCGAGCAACAGCTCGGGGCCGGCCGACGTTCCCACATCCGTAAGCCTGCGGCGGAAGCCGCTTCCAACCATGGCCGGGACCTCCCGCGGAGCGCGGCAGTGCCGCCTCGATCTGCCGCATTCCTTCCGTTTGTGGGAATGGGAGGCTAGAGAGGCGCGTCGATTGCAGACCTGCCGTCTCTAGAGGGGAAACGCCGTCATGATGGATACGACCCGAAAGCTGGCTGCCATGGGCTCGGTCCTGGTCGCCTTGGGCTCGCAGCCGACGCTTGCCGCGGACGAGGTGGTCGTCAATCCCAGCCAGTCCCAACCCTTCGCCGGCGACGTGAGCCATGTGCGCGCCCACGAGAATCCGCAGAGCCCGCCGCCGACCTCCAACGTCAAGGCCGAGCCCCGCTCCTCGATCCTTACCGGTGGCGCCCGGGCCGGCACTCTCGCGACGAGCGGGAGCGGGACGCGAGCCTTCGGCTCATTCGGGATCCCCTTCACCGAGACCCGCGTGGCGGCCGGCGCCTCGAAGTCTGCCGCCACCAATCCGAACTACCTCGCCACCACCTTTCCCTACCGGGCGGTCGGCAAGCTCGTCTTCTCGGCGGGATACTGCTCGGCGAGCGTGATCCTGCGCGGCGTGATCGTCACCGGCGCGCATTGCGTGCAGGACTTCGGTTCCGGCTCGGCACTGTTCTCGGGCTTCCAGTTCATCCCGGCCCACTTCGCGCCGGGCAGGACGGCCGCGCAGCGGGCACCCTACGGCACCTGGACCTGGGCTGCCCTGGCGCGGCCGGCGAGCTGGGCGGACGGGACCGACACCGGCTCGGGCGCGGCACGCGACAACGACCTCGCGGTGATCGCGCTGGCGCAGAACTCGGATGGCAAGTTCGTCGGCGACCTCACCGGCAAGCTCGGCTACGCCTGGAACAACTACTCGTTCGTCTCGTCGAGCAGGACCGGCAATCTCGCCGTTGCCGCGGTGACCACCCTCGGCTATCCGGGCCTGCTCGACAATGGCGGCCGCATGCAGCGGACCGACGGTCCCGCCTACCTCACCACGGTCAAGGGCGCCGCCCAGATCTGGCAGGGCAGCAACTTCACCGGCGGCTCGAGCGGCGGGCCGTGGGTGGTCAATTTCCGCTCCGCCAATCCGGCGTTCTCGGCCGGGGCCGGAGCGGGCAGCGAGGCGAACATGGCCGTGATCGGCGTGACGTCCTGGGGATCGAACGACCCGAACCCGATCAAGGACAACTATTCCTCGCAGTTCCGGCAGAACAGCCGTTATCCGAGGGCCGATTACGGCGGCTACGGTGCGGGCAACATCGGCGCGCTGCTGAACACCCTGTGCAAGAAGGTCGCGAGCGGCGGCAGAACCTACGAGCAGCTCGGCTACTGCGACTGACGGGGTCCGGCGGCACGGCTTGCCGGCGGCACGACGGCTGCTAAGTAGTTGGCGCCCGTCGCCGCCGCCGGAGGATGCTCATGACCATCCCGTTCCGTCTCGCGGTCGCGCTCGCGCTGCCGGCCTTCCTCGCCACGCCCGCCTCAGCCCAGCAGAAGGGCTCCGATGTCGCCCTGCGAATCCTGGCGATCAACGATTTTCACGGCAACCTCCTGCCGCCTTCGGGCGGCATCAAGGTCCCGGACCCAGCCGATCCAGACAAGACGATCGCCGTGCCCGCTGGCGGCTCGGAGTCGATGGCGACGCTGGTCGCCGAGCTGCGAGCAGGCGCGCGCAACGCGATCTTCGTCGCAGCCGGCGACCTGATCGGCGCCAGCCCGCTGCTGTCGGGCATCCTGCACGACGAGCCGACCGTCGAGAGCCTGTCGCTGATGGGCCTGGAGGCCAGCGCGGTCGGCAATCATGAGTTCGACGACGGGATCACGGAACTCCTCCGCCTGCAGCACGGCGGCTGCCCGCCGGGCAATCCCAACTGCGGCGAGAGCGAGGACTTCAAGGGTGCGGGCTTCCAGTACCTCGCCGCCAGCACCATCGACGACGTGACCGGCAAGCCGGTCCTGCCGCCCTATTACGTCAAGGAGTTCGAGGGCATCCCGGTCGCGTTCATCGGTCTCACCCTGAAGGGGACGCCTGGCATCGTGACGCCCTCGGGCGTGGCCGGGCTGACCTTCAAAGGCGAGGCCGAGACCGTCAACGCGCTGGTGCCGGAGCTGCGCGCCAAGGGCATCGAGGCGATCGTCGTGCTGATCCATGAGGGCGGCTTTCCGACCGGCGGCATGAACGAGTGCCCGAGCATCTCCGGGGCGATCACCGAGATCGTGCCCAAGCTCGACCGGGCCGTCGATCTCGTGATCAGCGGGCACACCCACAAGGCCTACGTCTGCGTGATCGACGGCCGGCTGGTCACCAGCGGCGACAAGTTCGGCACGCTGGTCACCGAGATCGACGTGACGCTCGACCGAGCCACCCGCGACGTCACGAGCGCCAAGGCGGAGAACATCATCGTCCGCACCGAGGAGCTGGCCAAGGACCCGCAACAGACCGCCTTGATCGAGCGCTACCAGAAGATCGTCCAGCCGCTCGCGGACCGGGTGGTGGGCCATCTGGCCACCGCGCTCACCAAGGAGGAGACGCCTGCTGGGGAAACGACACTCGGCGATGTGATCGCGGATGCGCAGCTTGCGGCGACCAGGGCCGAGATCGCCAGCGGTGCGGAGATCGCCTTCACCAACCCCGGCGGCGTGCGCACCGACCTGCCCTACAAGGGCGACGGCGCGGTCACTTATGCCGATGTGTTCGCTGTGCAGCCCTTCGGCAACTCGCTGGTGACCATGGAGTTGACCGGCAGCCAGATCGAGCGCGTGCTGGAGCAGCAATGGCTGGACCAGCCCAAGCCGCGCATCCTGCACGTCTCGGACGGCTTCACCTACCGTTGGGATGGGAGCAAGCCGGCCGGCCAGCGGGTCGACCCGGCAAGCCTGCAGCTGAACGGCAAGCCGGTCGATCCGGACGCCGGCTATCGAGTTACCGTGAACAACTTCCTGGCCGACGGCGGCGACGGCTTCTCCGTCCTGAAGGAAGGGATCGACCGGGTCACCGGCCCTTATGACGTCAATGCCCTCGCCGCCTATCTCGGCACGACGGACAAGGTGGAAGCGCCCCCGCTCGACCGAATCGGCCGGGCCGACCAGACGCAGTGAGGAAGTCGAGGACGGCGCAATCCACCGGCCGGGATCGGCCGTTCCGGCCCCGGCTCAGTGCTCGTAACCGCCCTCCCCCGTCTCCTTGCCGCGGAAAACCCAATAATTGTAGGCGGTGTAGCTCAGGATGATCGGCAGCAGGATCACGGTGCCGACCAGCAGGAAGAGCTGCGACGAGCGCGGCGAGGCCGCGTCCCAGATCGTGATGTCCGGCGGGATCACGTACGGGAACAGGCTGATCGCGAGACCGGCGTAGGAGAGCAGGAACAAGGTCAGGGTGAGCAGGAACGGTGACCAATGCTCCCGGCGCTCGAGCGCCCGGTAGAGACGCCATCCGACCAGGGCCACCAGGAGCGGAACGGGCGACAGGTAGAGGATGTTCGGCCAGGCAAACCAGCGCGCCGCGATCTCGGTGTGCAGGAGTGGCGTCCACAAGGACACGGCCACCACGGCTGCGAGCGTGCACAGCGCGGCCTGCCGCATCCGCGCATAGGCCCACTCCTGCAGGGCCCCCACGGTCTTGCCGATCAGCCAGCCCGCCCCGAGCATGGCATAACCGGCCAAGAGCGCGACGCCGCAGAAGAGCGAGAACGGGGTGAGCCAGGACAAGGCCGAGCCGGCGTAGGCGCGGTCCACGACGTCGATGCCTTGGATGAAGGAGCCGAGCACGACCCCCTGGGCAAAGGTCGCCGTCATCGAGCCATAGGAGAACGCCCGGTCCCACCAGTGCCGGTTGGCCCGGCTCTTGAATCGGAACTCGAACGCCACGCCGCGGAACACGAGTGCCAGCAGCATGATGATCAGCGGCAGGTAGAACGCCGGCAGCAGCACCGCGTAGGCAATCGGGAAGGCCGCGAACAGGGAGGCGCCGCCGAGGATCAGCCAGGTCTCGTTCCCGTCCCAGATCGGCGCCACCGTGTTCATCATCACGTCGCGGGACCGGTCGTCGGGCGCGAACGGGAACAGGATGCCGATCCCAAGGTCGAAGCCGTCCATGATCACGTACATGATCACGCCGACCGCGATGATGCCGGCCCAGATCAGCGGCAGATCGAGCTGCATCGGTGTCACTCCCCTGGTACGGTGGCCGATCCGCGATGGCCTTCGATCGGCTCGTCGGCGGCTGCGATCGGCCTCTGGCCCCCGCCTTCGCGATCCGGCGGTGTGGCCTCGCTCGGCACCGTCCGCATCAGCCGCAGCAGGTAATAGATCCCGACCCCGAACACGACGAAGTAGACCACGACGAACAGGGCCAGCGAGATCGCGAGGCTCCCGGCGGGAACCGGCGACAGTGCGTCGGCGGTGCGGAGCTGACCGTAGATTACCCAGGGCTGGCGGCCATGCTCGGTCGTGATCCAGCCGAAGGTGACGGCGAAGAAGCCGAGCGGCGACGCCAAGGTGCACACGCGCAGGAACCAGCGCTGATCGTAAAGGCGGTCGCGCCAGCGCAGCCAGAGCGAGACGAGCCCGATCGCGACCATCACCAGGCCGATGCCGACCATCAGGCGGAAGGTCCAGAACAGCACGGGCGCGTTCGGCCACTGGTCGCGCGGGAACGCCTCGAGGCCCGACACCTCACCATCCCAGGAATGGGTCAGGATGAGGCTGCCCAGCTTGGGGATGCCGATGGCGTAGCGGGTCTCGGCCGCCGCGAGGTCAGGCAGCCCGAACAGATAGAGCGGTGCGCCGCGCTGCGTCGCCTCGAAATGCCCCTCCATCGCCGCGATCTTGGCGGGCTGATGGTGGAGCGTGTTGAGCCCGTGCAGATCGCCGGCAACGATCTGAACCGGCGCGACGATCGCGGCCATCCACATCGCCATCGAGAACATCTTGCGGCTGGGCTCGTCCCAGTGGCCCCGCAGCAGGTGCCAGGCGCCGACGCCGCCGACGACGAAGGCCGTGGTCAGATAGGCGCCGAGCACCGAGTGGACATAGCGATAGGGGAAGGAGGGATTGAAGACGATCTCCCACCAGTCGGCGGGCTCGAACCGGCCGTCGACCAGCGTGTAGCCGACCGGCGTCTGCATCCAGCTGTTGGCGGAGAGTATCCAGAACGCGGAGATCGCCGTGCCGAGCGCCACCATGGTGGTCGCGAAGAAGTGGACGGGCTCGCCGACGCGCTTCCAGCCGAACAGCATGATGCCGAGGAAGCCCGCCTCGAGGAAGAAGGCGGTCATCACCTCGTAGGACAGGAGCGGGCCGAGGATGGGGCCGGAAAGGTCGCTGAGCCGGCTCCAGTTCGTGCCGAACTGGTAGCTCATCACGATCCCGGAGACGACGCCCATGCCGAACGCGACCGCGAAGATCTTCAGCCAGAACTGGTAGAGCTGTCGGTAGACCGGCTGCCGCGTCCACAGCCAGAGTCCTTCCAGCACGAAGAGATAGCTGGCCAGCCCGATCGTGAACGCCGGGAAGAGGAAGTGGAAAGTGATCGTGAACGCGAACTGGAGACGTGCGAGCACCAGCGGATCGAGGACATCCATGGGCGGCGACACCTCCGGTCAGGCCTGTCCGATGCGATCGTCGCCCTTCAAGCTAGACCCGGTGCCGGACGTCCCCAGTGCGCCAAAACGAAGCGCCCGGCTCCTCAGGCGATGCCGCGCAGACGCAGGTTGCGGCGGCGGAGCAGCTCGACCGTCGCGAGCAGCAGGATGGCGACGACGATCAGCAACGTGGCGACCGCCAGGATGGCGGGGCTGATGTTGTCGCGTAGGCCGTCGAACATCTGACGCGGCAGGGTTCGGTTCTGCGGCCCGGTCAGAAACATGGCGACGACGACCTCGTCGAACGAGGTGACGAACGCGAACAGCCCGCCCGAGATCACGCCGGGTGCGATCAGGGGCAGGATGACCTTCTTGAACACGACGGTCGGCGGGGCGCCCAGGCTCGCCGCGGCGCGCGGCAGCGATGGGTCGAGGCCGGCGAGCGTGGCGGAGACCGTGATCAGCACGAAGGGCGCGCCCAAGGCCGCATGCACCAGGGCGAGGCCGAGCAGGCTGTTGGTCAGCCCGAGCGGCAGCAGGAAGAAGTAGGCGCCCGCGGCGACGATGACGAGGGGCACGATCATGGGCGAGATGAGCACGCCCATGAGCAGGCTCTTGCCCGGGAACTCGGCCCGGGTCAGGCCCAACGCCGCCAACGTGCCCAGTACCGTCGCCAGCACGGTGGCGATGGCGCCTACGATCAGACTGTGCAGGAGCGAGTTCTGCCACGGTTCCGAGTTGACGACCTCGGCATACCAGCGCAGCGACCAGCCGGGCAGCGGCAGCGTCAGCATCGTGCCGGAGCTGAACGAGAGCGGCACGATTACGAGCAAGGGCGTGATCAGGAAGGCCAGCACGAGACCGGACACGATCCAGAGCAGGATGCGCCCGGTTCGGCTGGTCGGCAGGGTGGAGACGGCGGCGGCCATGCGGGTCAGCCCAGCCGCAGCCGGTCGATGCCGACCAGCCGGGCATAGATGAGGTAGAGCACGACGGTCCCGACGAGCAGCACGCTGCCCAGGGCCGCGGCCATGCCCCAGTTCACGGTCTGTAGGGTGTAGAAGGCGACGAAGTAGCTGATCATCTGATCGGACTGGCCGCCGACCAGGGCCGGCGTGATGTAGTAGCCGATGGCCAGGATGAACACGAGCAGGCAGCCGGCGGCGACCCCCGGCATCGACATGGGCAGATAGACCTTGAGGAAGGCCGTCGACGGCCGCGCTCCCAGCGATAGTGCGGCGCGGACATAGTTGGGCGGGATGCCGCGCATCACGCTGTAGAGCGGCAGGACCATGAACGGCAGCAGGACGTGGGTCATGGCGATGTAGACGCCGGCCCGGTTGTAGACCAGGGCGAGCGGCTCGTTGATCAGGCCGAGCCACTCCAAGGCCTCGTTGATCGGCCCTTCCCGTTGCAGCAGCACGATCCAGCTCGCCGTGCGCACGAGCAGCGAGGTCCAGAACGGCAGAAGCACCAGGATCATCAGCAGGTTGGCCGTGCCCTCCGGCAGGGTCGCCAGGCGGTAGGCCAGCGGGTAGCCGAGGACGAGGCAGGCCAGCGTGACCATGCCGCTGATCCACAGCGTACGCACGAGGACGGTCTGGTAGATCGCCTGATCGGCCGGCACCGAGACGATGTGGCCATCCGCATGCCGCTCGAGGTCGACAGCCGCCAGGAGATAGAGATCCGTGTAGGGCGACGAGGCGCGTCGCAGCGCCTGCCAGATCGCCGGGTCGCCCCAGGCGGGATTGATCCCGGCCAGGGTCTGCGCCCAGGTGCCCTCCGGCGGCGACGCCGCACCACGACCGGCGGCCATGACCACGCTGCGCCAGCCGCTGTGCTCGGTATTCAGGCGCGCGGCAACGGCGGCCAGCGTCTTGGCCTTCTGCGCCGCTGCAGCTTCGGCGGCGAAGGTCGCCATCACGGTCTCGTCGGGCAACCCCTGCCCGTCCCAGGCGCGCAGGGCCGCCGCGGTCTCGGGCAGGACCGAGCTCACCTGGCTGTTCTCAACGCTGCGCGTCAGCACGCTGACGATCGGCGCTAGGAAGAAGACGAGCAGGAAGGCGAGCAGAGGCAGAGTGAGGCTCAGATTGCCGAGCAGACGTCGGCGCTCGGCCCGGCGCAGCGAGCGGCGGAGGGCCCTGCCGTCGGCGACGACATCGTCCTCCGCGCCCGGGAGAATCCCCGGCCGGGCCGCGACGCTCACTGCTGCGCGGCCCAGCTGTTGAAGCGCTCGTTCAGGGCCTCGACATTGTCGACCCAGAAATCGCGCCCGTAGAACAGGCCGTGCGGCAGGTTGTCGGGGGCGGTCGGCACGTCGGGCATCACCGCCGGATCGACCTCGGCCGCGGCCGCCTTGTTGGTTGGGCCGTAGGGGATGTAGGGCGGCAGCAGCTTCTGGTGATCGGGGGCCGTCAGGTAGGCCAGCAGCGCCATCGCCTCCTCCTTCTTGTCGGAGTTCATCGGGATGACCCAGCTGTCGATCTGGTAGACGAAGCCCGCCGGCCAGGCGATCTTGAAGTTCTTGTGGTCGGTCTTATTGGCAGCGGTCACCCGGCCATTGTAGGCCGAGGTCATCACCACCTCGCCCGAGCCCAAGAGCTGCGGCGGCTGTGCGCCCGCCTCCCAGAACACCAGATCGTTCTTGATCGAATCGAGCTTCTTGAACGCCCGATCGACGCCCTCGGGCGTCCCGAGCGTCGCGTAGATCTGATCGAGCGGCACGCCGTCGGCCATCAGCGCGAACTCGAGCGCCTGGCGCGGCCCCTTGCGCAGCGCCCGCTTGCCCGGGAACTTCTGCGTGTCGAAGAAGTCGGCCCAGCTCTGTGGCCCGCCATCCTTGAACTTGTCGCCGTCATAGGCGAGCACCGTGCCCCAGACGATGGCACCCACGCCGCACTCGTGCACGGCCTGCGGCAGGAACGCGTCCTCGCCGCCGATCTTGCCGAAGTCGATCGGCTCGATGATGCCCTCGTCGCAGCCCAGCACCAGCTCGTCGGCCTCGACCTGCACCAGATCCCAGGTGGGCGCGCCGGCGGTCTTGGCCCGCAGCGGGCCGATGCCGCCGTCCCAGCTGTCCTCGACCAGCTTGATCCCGGTCTCCTGCGTGTAAGGCTCGAAGAAGACCTTGCGCTGCGCATCCTGATAGGCGCCGCCCCAGGAGGTCACGGTCAGGTCGCGCGCCTCCGCCTGGGCCAACGCCGTCACGGCCATCGCGGCGACGGCGATACCGTACCAGAGCCCTGATGTTGTTCTTGTCATTGTGGTTCGATCCCCCTCGTCGCGGCGCCTTCATCGGCCCGCCGGCTGTGGTCAGGCGTGCTGCAGGTCCAAGGCCCGGCAATCCTCGGCGTGCCACGCGACGGTCACCGGATCGCCTGGCCGCAGCACCGCATGGTTGCCCCGGTTGGGCACCTTGACGACGAAGTCGTCGTGCCCGAGCAGGCTCACCCGCGTGCGGATGTGATCGCCCAGATAGATCAGCTCCTCGATCCGGCCGGGGAAGCTGTTCGGGTAGCCGTCGACGGGCTCGCCGAGCGCCACGCGCTCCGGCCGCAGCGACAGGGTGGTGCCCGAGCCCGGCCCGGCGATGTTGACCGCCGTGGCCTGGATCACCGCACCGCCGACATCGACCTCGCAGCGCCGCCCGTCGACCCGGTTGACCTTGCCGAGCAGCCGGTTGTTCTCGCCGATGAACTGGGCGACGAAGGCGTTGTCGGGATGCTCGTAAAGCTGGGCCGGCTCGGCGAGCTGCTGGATCCGGCCCTCGTTGAACACCGCCACCCGGTCCGACATGGTCAGCGCCTCGCCCTGATCGTGGGTCACGTAGACCACGGTCAGGCCCAGCCGCTCGTGCAGGTGCTTGATCTCGTACTGCATGTTCTCGCGGAGCTGCTTGTCGAGCGCGCCCAAGGGCTCGTCCATCAGGACCAGCTTGGGCTCGAACACCAGCGCCCGCGCCAGCGCCACCCGCTGCTGCTGACCGCCCGACATCTGGCCGGGCCGCCGGTTGGCGAACCGGCCGAGCTGGACCATGTCCAGGGCCCGCTTGACCCGCTCGTCGACCTCCGCCTTGGCGATGTTGCGCACTCGGAGCGGGAAGGCGAGATTCTCGCCGACCGTCATGTGCGGGAACAGCGCGTAGTTCTGGAATACCATGCCGATGTCGCGCCGATAGGGCGGGACATTGTTGATCGGCTGGCCGTCGAGGAAGATCTCGCCGTGGGTGGCGGTCTCGAACCCCGCCAGCATCATCAGGCAGGTGGTCTTGCCCGAGCCGGAGGGGCCCAGCATGGTCAGGAACTCGCCCCGCGCGATGTCCAGATTGAGGCTTTTGACCACCAGGATCTGGCCGTCATAGGTCTTCTGCACGTCCTTGAAGCGGACGAACGCTGTATCGTTGCTCAGCTTGGTCCCCCCGGCCGAGTCGGCACCGCCACGACGCTTTGGGCTGGGCGGCGCTCCTGGCACGTTTTCCCTCACGGCATGGCAGTAGGCAAGAGCCGTGCCGAGCGCTGCCTGTCGCCGCGCATAAAAAAGGCCCGGCCGTCCGAAGACGGCCGGGCCGGTTGCCAAGCGTTGGCGCGAACTACTCTTCGCGCGTAACGCCGAAGAGTTGCAGGAGCATCTGGAACAGGTTGATGAAGCTCAGATAGAGCGACAGCGCGCCGAACACGGCGAGCTTGGTGTTGCTCTCCACACCGGCATTTTCGCTGTAGGTCTCCTTGATCACCTGCGTGTCGTAGGCGGCCAGCCCGGTGAACACGATCACGCCGATGACCGACACCGCGAACTGGATCGCGGAGGAGCCGATGAACAGGTTGACCAGGCTCGCGATCACGATGCCGATCAGGCCCATGAACAGGAACGAGCCCATCTTGGTCAGGTCGGCCTTGGTCGTGTAGCCGTAGAGGCTGGCCGCGCCGAACATGCCGGCGGTGATGAAGAACACGCGCGCGATGCTCGCCCCGGTGAACACCAGGAAGATCGAGGCCATCGACAGGCCCATGACGGCACAGAACACCCAGAACGTGAGCTGGGCGGTACTGGCCGACATCGTTTGGATGCGGAAGCTGAAGAAGAACACGAATGCCAGCGGCGCCAGCATCACCACCCACTTCAAGGGGCTGCCGAAGATCGGCATGTACAGCGCCGGCGTGGTGCCGACGACGTAGGCGACGATGCCGGTGAGCGCGAGGCCCAGCATCATGAAGTTGTAGACCTGCAGCATGTGCTTGCGCAGGCCTTCGTCGAACTCCGCCTGACTCGCCCAGCGGGCGGTCGTGTAGGGGCGGGCGAACGGCTCAGCCATGGGGTACTCCCTCATTGCTCGGATGATGGACAAACAATGCCCAGGGCCGCGGCACGGCCCGCTGGGCAAGATCGAGCAGCTCGGCCTCCCCCATGCCGCCGCTCAGGGCGTAGGCATAAGGGCCGCTCTGCCAGAACACGGTGGGATGTCCGGCGACCATGGCACCGCGCGGCCAGGTCACGTCGAAGCCGGGCGCCTCGCCGGCGAACAGGCTGACCAGCCTGCCGTCGCCGGTACGGTAGAGCGCGGTCACACCGGTACCGCCTTCCCAGGTCACCGCCTTCGTGGCCAGCAGCGAAGCCGTGCCATCGAGCAGCTCGGGCAGCGGCACCTCGCCGCCGGTGCGCGGCGCCGCCGGTGCGATCAACCGGCGAGGCGGTGACTTGCCCGCTTCGTTGGCCGCGAACGTGTCGAGAGAGTTCGCGGCTTGGGCAGCGTAGGCAGGGACATGCGGCGAGGCGGAGACGCTGTCGACAAACAAGCCGAGCTCGGCATGCGCGAGCCAGCCCGCCCCGATCAGCACCGCCGCCGCGAGCGCGCGGCGCAGGCGCAGCCCCTGTCGCCGCGACCGGAGCCGGCGCGAGAGCGCGCGGGCGTGACTGACCGTGGCCGCGGGCGCAGGCACAGGCCATCCCGTGTCCTCGCTCATGAACAGCCGCAGCTCGTCGCGCAGGCGCAACCCCTCGATCGCTGCCGCGGCGGCCTCGGGATCGGCCTGGAGCCTCCGCTCCACCTCGATCCGCCCTGCCGTGTCGAGCTGCCCGTCGATGAACGCCTGCAGCTCGGCGTCGCTCACGCGCTCGCTCATGCTCACCTCACCACGCGCAGGACGGGCCGCTCGTGCCCGGCGCCGTCATCCTGCCCAACCGCGCGCCGCAGCGCCGCGCGCGCCCGTGCCAGCCGCGACATCAGGGTCCCCAAGGGCAGATCGAGAATCTCGGCCGCGTCCTTGTAGGCGAGCCCCTCGATCGCCACGAGGACCAGCACCTCGCGCTGGTCCTCCGGCAGGCGCATCAGGGCGGCCATCGTCTGGGCCAGCTCGACACGCTGGAGCTGCGCCGCCGGTACGACCGGTATCTCGGCCTGGGCGAGCTCGCCCCTCGCCGCCAGCTCCACCTCGCGGCGACGCCGCCGCGACACGTGCGTGTTGTGCACGATCGAGAGCAGCCACGGCCGCAGGCCACGGGCGGGCTGCCAACTGGCGGCGCCCGCGATCGCCCGCAGCAGGGCCTCCTGGACCAGGTCCTCGGCCTCGTCCGCGCTTCGGGTCAGAACGAGCGCGTACCGGCGCAGGATGCCCAGATGAGGCTCGACGTCGAACGGTCCAAAATCCGCATCACTCATACCCGTTATACGCACGAGCGCCTTGCATCATCCCGGGCCAACCGCGATTCGTGAAGCCGCTGCTCGCCAAGCGCGCCGAGAAGTGGGTCGGCAAGAGCATCGCTGTTTTGTAACCCTGACGTTCCGGGGGGCGGGGAGGAGATCACGATGGGCGGCAACGATCAGCTAGGGCGGCACGGCTCGTGATCGACGCCACCGGGTCCTTCGTCCGACACCCAGCGCGACCGCGCGAAGACTCGATGGACGGTTACGACCTCTACTTCAGCAGCGGCGGCTACGAGCGCCGCTATCCCGCGCCGAATCGGGCCACCCTCGCCGTCGTCGCGCGCCTGATCGAGGGCGGTCGGCGGCGGGTGCTGGATTTCGGCTGCGGCTCCGGGCGCTACGCCGTGCCGCTGGCGATGCAGACGCAGGCCAGCGTGGTCGGCTACGATCCGTGCACCACCGCGCTCTCCCTGCTGCGCCAGCGTGCCGAGCGCGCCGGCGTGGGTGGGCGCATCCAGACGGTGGCGGGCTCGCTGGCCGATCTGCGCCAGGCCTCGGCGTCCACCGGGCCGTATGATCTCGCCGTGATCCTGTTCGGCGTGCTCGGCCACATCCGGCATCGCGCGGAGCGTCTCCGGCACCTGCGCGCGGTGCGCGATCTGCTGGCACCGGATGGCCGACTCGTGGTGAGTGTCCCCAATGCCGTACGCCGGTTCCGTCGCGAGCAGGTCGCACCCTGGACGGGCGACGGACAGCGCGAGCCTGGCGACATTCTCTACGAGCGCAAGGTGGACCAGTGCCGGGTCCACCTGTTCTACCACCTCTATCGCCCCGGCGAGCTCGAGACGGAGATGCGCGACGCCGGATTCAGCCCGGAATCGACCACCAGCGAGAGCATCCTGCCCGAGTCGCTGATCGCCCGCCATCCCGTGGCCGGAGCGCTCGATGCGGCGCTTCGCGCCGTGGTGCCGACCCGCCTCGCCTACGGTCTGCTGACCGTGGCGGCCCCGGGCTGACCCGGCATGCCCGCGTTCCTCCTGAGTCTGCTCCTCCTGTTGCTCGCGCCGCTGGCCGAGGCGGCCGAGCATCTCGATCAGATCCGCGCCCGCGGTGAGGTCGTGATCGGCGTGAAGGGCGACTATGTCCCGTTCGGGATGGTCGACCCGAACGGCGCCCTGGTCGGGATCGAGGCGGATCTCGCGGCCGACCTCGCTCGCCGCCTCGGCGCCGGACTGCGCCTGGTCTCGGTGACCTCCGCCAACCGTCTGCAGAAGCTCGAGGAAGGCAGCGTCGACATCGTCATCGCCACCCTGGGCGACACCGCCGAGCGGCGGGCGATCGCCGACCTGATCGAGCCCGGCTATTTCGCCTCCGGCGCCAACCTGATGCTCCGGCCCGATGCCGGCAGGATCGACGGCTGGTCCGACCTCGCCGGCAAGCCGGTCTGCGCCACGCAAGGAGCCCTGTTCAACGCCGAGATCGCGAGCCGCTACCTGCTCGACCTGCAGACCTTCGGCAGCAACCGCGATGCGCGCCTGGCCCTGCGCAGCGGCCGCTGCATCGGCTGGCTCTACGACGACATCGCGATCCGCAATCTCATGGCGGAGCCCGAATGGTCGGACTACCGGATGCCGCTGCCCTCCGCGGTCGCGACACCGTGGGCGATCGCCCTGCCGCGCTGGGATCGCGGCTCTGCGCTCGAGCGCATCGTGTCGGATGCGGTCGCGGACTGGCACCGCACCGGCCTGCTGACCACGACCATGGAGCGCTGGAACGTCCCGCCGGGCAATTATCTGGCCACCATGCGCCAGCTGTGGAGCGCGAGGCGCGCGGATGGCGACTATGTCTGCACGCGGCAGGCCGACGGCAACTGGCCGCCCCAGTGCCGGCAGGAGAGCCGTATCGCCCCGGCCGACGTGACCGGGCTGCATCGCCTTGCCCTGCTGATCCGCGAGCGCACCGGCCTCAACCTCTCCCTGCTCTACGACCGCTGGCAGCAGGGGCTGTTCCTGCACGGGCTGCTGCTCACCGTGGCCCTGATCGTGGCCAGCATCGCCGGCAGCCTGGCGATCGGTGCTGCTGGCGCCTGGGTCGTCGCACGTCGCGTGCCGCTGCTCGCGCCAGCGCTCTTGGGACTCGCGAGCTTCGTGCGGATGACCCCGCCGCTGCTGCTGATGTACGTCCTGTTCTTCGGCGTCGGCTACCACGTGGCCCTGCGAACGGGCTGGAGCCTGAACGCCTTCGTGGTCGCCGTCGTCTGCCTCGCGGCCTATGCCGGTGCTGCGAACCTCACCGCCTTTCTCGAGGCCTGGCGGGTGCTGCAGCGGGGTGCCCACCGGCCCGGGCCGGCCGCCGTCTTCGCCCTCGCCTATGCCCCGGTCATGGGTGCGTGCGTCAACATCGCGAAAGCCACAGGCATGGCCAGCGCGATCGCGGTCCCGGACCTCGTCTACGCCTCGGCCGGCATAGTCGCGGACGAGGGCAATCCAGGCGTGATGATGAACCTTCTGCTGGTGCTCTACTTCGCGCTCGTGCTCGCGGTGGTCGCGCTGTTCGAGGCGGCCCGGCGCCGGGTCGGCTCCCATGCCCGTAGCTGACCTGCTCGACACCCTGTGGACCTGGACCCCCTATCTGGGTCAGGGCTTCCTGTGGAACATCCTGATCTCGCTCGCCGCAATGGCCGTGGGCACCGCACTCGGCGTCCTGCTGGCGCTCGGCCGCTGCTCCGGCCGCGGCTGGCTGGCAAGGCCGGCCGTGCTGCTCACGCACCTGACGCGTAACGTGCCGACCTTCGTGTTCATGTTCTATCTCGCCTACCTCGTGCCCTACGAGCTCGTCCTGTTCGACCAGGTCTGGACCGTGCCCGGCTGGATCAAGGCGTCGCTGGCGCTGTCGGTCGCCGTGGTCGGCTTCGTCTCCGACACCTTCCTCGCCGCGATCACCGACTGGCGGCGCGGCGACCACCTCGCCGGTTACCTCTTCATTCCGAACTGGACGATGTATTTCGCGATCATCGTCATGGCCTCCTCGACCGCGTCGGTGATCGGCGTGTCGGAGCTGGTCAGCCGCTGCAACACGCTGATCAGTGCCACAGGCGAGGATTCGCTCATGATGTGGATTTATCTGTACGCGATGCTGTGGTTCTTCCTGTTCACCCTCGCCGTCACCCACTTCATGCGCGGCGTGAGGACGCGGTTGGAGCGGCGGACGCTGCGGGAGGCGATGTGAGCATCGGCAAGGCAGTTGCCGCGCTGGTTCTGCTGATCGCGGGCGCGCCCAGCATCCGGGCCGAGACGGTACTGGACCGCATCGCGCGCACCGACACGCTCCTGGCCGGCACGCGCGCAGATGCCGCTCCCTTCGCGTTCCGTGGTCCCGACGGCGACCTGCGCGGCTTCTCCGTCGACCTGCTGCACGAGATCGACCGCGCCCTCGAACGCCGTCTGGGTCGCGACATCGAGCTGGAGCTCGACGTCGTCACGTCGCAGTCGCGCATTCCGGCGATCCAGAGCGGCGAGATCGAGATCGAGTGCGGGATCACTACCCCGACCTGGGACCGCGAGGAGCTGATCGACTTCAGCATCCCGTTTTTCGAGAACGGCACGCGCGTGCTCGCCCTGCGCAGCACGGCGCGCCAGCTCAGCGAGCTCGCCGGGAAGCAGGTCGGGGTGCCAGCCTACTCGACCACCTTCTCTATCGTGCGTCGACTCGTGCCGGACGTTGTCCCGGTCGAGGTCGACGACATGAATGCGGGACTCGCCATGCTCGAGCGTGGCGACCTCGCCGGGCTCGCCAATATCAGTGTCGTTCTGCGAGGCCTGATCGAGAACAGCCAGCAGAAGAATCAGTTCGTGCTGCTGCCGCGCACCAGCGTCCTGTCCTACGAATCCATGGCCTGCATGCTGCCTAAGGACGATTCCGCCTGGCGCGACTTCGTCAACCGGACCCTGTTCGATCTCCTTGAGGGCATCGACCAGTATCGGGGTGGTTACTACGAGATCTACGAGCGTTGGTTCGGCGCCTCTGGCTACCTGTTCTATCCGCTCGACCGCGAGGTGGCGAAGCGCCTGGCGAGCACGCGCACGTGGCTGAACTGAGCGGCACCCCGCGGCCTCGGCCGGGACGGGGCGGAGGGACGGGATGACGGTCCGCACGCGACTGCTCGTGCTCATCACCCTGCTCGTCACTGCCTGCAGCCTGGGCACCGCGGGCATGCTGGCCTGGCTCGCCTGGCGCTCGATCCTGGCGCGCGCGGTGGACGACGCCGTGCTGCTCGCCCATCTGCTCGCCGATTCCGCGAGCGTGTCCGAGCAGGCCGCGCTCGAGGCGGAGGACCTGCTGGGCGACCGCATGCTGGCCGAGGCCTACCTCGCCGGACAGCTGGTCGATCTCGGTCAGCGCCAGCACATCGGTGAGACCGAGCTGCGCAACATCCTGAAGACCTCCGCCGCGCACACCGGCCTGCAGGAGATCTGGATCGTCAATCCGGCCGGCAAGGTGGTGCTGTCCTCGCTGGACGAGATCGACGAGTCGATCGCCGACGAGTTCGACTTCGCCGACCGCGCCGCGCCGACCATGCTCCGGGCCGGCCGGATCGCCGGCCTCGTCACCGAGCCGGTCCATCGCGCCGTCGACGATCGGACGAGCGTCTATGCCGGCGTGCGGACCGACACGGGCGCAGCACTGGTAGCCCAGGATGCATCGTTCTTCACCGGCCTGCGCGACCAGCTCGGGCTGCAGCGGTTGATCGACACGCTCCTTGGCGGGCGGACGGTCGAGGCGATCTGGGTCTTCGACGATCAGAGCGCCGTGCGCGCCACGGGGACGACGAGCCGGAACGACCAGCCGCGTCCCGCGGAGACCGAGCTGGCGGCCGGAGCCATGCGCGATGGTCATGCCGCCACCCTGCTCACCGACAACAGCCTCAGCGTCGCGGTGCCCATCCTCGACCGCGACCGCGTGCCGTCGGGCGCCGCCATGGTGCGGCTCCCGACTGCCGAGCTGCGCGCCGAGATCCAGACCTATTTCGCCTATGCCCTTGCGCTCAGCGCCGGGCTCCTCGCCCTGGGCCTCGCCGCGACGACGCTGACCGCGCGGCGGCTCTCCCAGCCGATCCAGCGCTTGACCGGTGCGGCCCGCGCGGTCGAGCGGCGTGAGTTCGACCCCGATTCGCTCACACCCCTCCTGACCCGTCGCGACGAGTTCGGCCGGCTCGCGAGCGTGTTCCGTGGCATGGCGGTCGAGCTGCTCGGCCGCGAGCGCGAGCTCGACCGGCTGGTGCAGGAGCGCACGGCCGAGCTGCAGCACACGACCGACGAGCTGTCCGCCACCTACGCCCAAATCGCGCAGGAGCTGGACACCGCGCAGGCCCTGCAGCGCGCGATCCTGCCGCAGCGTTTCCCGGACCGGCCGGAGATCGCCGGCCACGCGCTGATGGTGCCGGCCCGCCAGCTCGCCGGCGACTTCTACGACGTGCTGGAGCTCGCCGACGGCCGGATCGGGCTGCTGATCGCCGACGTCTCGGGCAAGGGCGTGCCGGCGGCGTTCTTCATGGGCATCTCGCGCACGGTGCTGCGCGCGGCGGCGCTGCAGGGCCGCTCACCCGGCGAGTGCCTCGCCCAGGCCAACAATGTCCTGTGCGCCACCAACCCGATGGACCTGTTCGTCACCGTCTTCTACGGCATCCTCGACCCGGCGGATGGCACCTTCGTCTACGCCAACGGCGGTCACAATCCCCCGCTGCACTGGCGGCGCGACCGGCCCCAGCCGGCCCTCTTGGAAGCCACCGGCAGCCTCGTGCTCGGCATGTTCGAGGGCGTGCGCTACGCGGAACGCTCGCTTGCCCTCGATCGCGGCGACCTGCTTCTGCTCTACACCGACGGCGTGACCGAGGCGATGAGCCCGGCGGGCGAGGAGTTCTCCGAGCTGCGCCTGATCCGGGCCGTGGCTTCGGCCGGTGACGATCCGGAGGCGATCGTCGCCCGGATCACCGCGGCCCTGCACGAGTTCACCCGCGGGGAGCCGGCGGCCGACGATGTGACCTGCCTGGTCCTGCGCTATGACGGCTCCCGGCCCGCGCTGCCCGCCGCCGTCACCGCCTCGGCCGCGGTCGCGTAGACGCGGATGATCCCGCTGAGGCCGGTCATGTCGAGCACCTGCCGCACCGTGGCATTGGCTCCGGCCAGCAGGAAGCGGCCGTTCGGGCCGATGGTCTTCGCTGCGATCATGAACACCCGCAGCCCGGCGCTGGCGACGTAGCGGACGGCCTCGAGATCGACCACGATCCGCCTCGTCCCGCCCGCGATCTCGGCGCGCACCAGCTCCTCGAGCGGGCCGCTGGTGGCGGCGGTCAGATCCCCCTCGGCCCTGATCACCACCACGCCCTCGAGGTTCTGCTTGCTGAGCTCCATGGCCACCCTTTTCCCACCCGGTTCCGTCCTCGCCCCCAAGCCTTGACCGCCGTCACGGCGGCATCGCGAGACTCAGGCGATTCCGCCCGTCGCGGCGCTCATAGTCGATCCGCTGCGCCAGCGTCCTGGCGATGTGCAGCCCTAGGCCGCCGATCGGCCGTTCCGCCACCGAGCCCGAGAGCATCGGCGGCGGCGCGTCGCGCAACGGGTCGAACGGCGGCCCCGGATCCTCGACGACGGCGTGGAGCACGCCTGCCTCCGCCTCGACCGTCACCGCGATCGTGTCGTCCGGCCGCAGCCCGCCATGGGTCGCGATGTTGGTCAGGATCTCGTCCAGGGCGACCACGAGCTGCATCGCACGCTCGGCCGGCACGCCGGCAACCGCCGCATAGCCCTCGACGGCGTCGGCCATCGTCGCCAGCGCGGAGAGATCGGCGTCAAGCGCCAGCTCGAGCATCCGGTGCGCCGCTCCTGCGATCTGCGCCTGCGCCCAGGGCCGCCCAAGCTTAGGGGCCTCCGCCGACCCGCAGCAACCTCCTTGGCGCGCCGCCCTTGCCGCCGGCGGCTCCCTTCTGCCAAGGGTGGAGCGGCCTTCGGGAGTTGGCGATGAGCCTGGCCGCGAACCGTGCGATCTACGAGAAGATCCTGCACCACATGGCCGACGGCGTGATCAGCCTCGATCTCGACGGCCGCGTCGTCACCTTCAACCCGGCGGCCGCCCGCCTCCTGGGCGTCCCGCCCGAGCAGCCGGTGGGCCAGCCCTACGCCGCCACCTTCCTCGCCGAAAGCCGGTTCGACCAGCTCAACGATCTGGTGCTCAAGGCGATCCTCGAGGCCGAGATCGTCCACAGCGAGGCCGTCGAGATCGAGGCGGAGGGCCAAGTCCGCCACCTCAACGTCAGCACCAGCTTCCTGCGCGACGGCACGGCGCCGGTGGGCGTGATCGTCGTGCTGAGCGACGTCACCGAGGAGCATCGCCGGGTCCAGCTCAAGCGCCTGTTCGGCGAGTATCTCGACCCGCGCATCATCGATCGCCTCAGCGCCGCCGGCGACGCGCTCGACCAGGGCATCCGGCAGACCGCGACCGTGGCGTTCCTCGATCTCGAGGGGTTCACCGGCCTGGGCGAGCGGCTGGGTGCCGTGCCGCTGGTGCGCTTCCTCAACCTGTTCCTGGCGCAGATGTCGGAGCCGATCCGCCGCCGCGGCGGCATCACCGACAAATATATCGGCGACGCCATCCTCTCGGTCTGGAGCCCGACCTTCATCGAGGGTGGCCGCGAGGCTGGCGAGGCCTGCTGGGCGGCCCTCGATCAGCGTCAGACGCTGGCCGAGCTGACCCGGCTTGCCCGGGCCGAGGGGATTTTCGGCCCGGAGCGGAGCTGCGAGATCCGCATCGGCATCGCGACCGGCGAGCTCGTCGCCGGCAGCATCGGGCCGGCCGGCGCCCGCAACTACACGGTCGTCGGCGACACGGTGAACCTCGCCGCCCGCCTGGAGGCCGCGAACAAGCGCGTCGGCACCCGGATCCTGGCCGACCGCCACACCCGTGCCGCCGCGGGCCCCGGCCTCGTCTTTCGCGAGCTGGGCGCGCTGGCGCTGCCGGGCAAGGCGGAGCCCGAGCCGCTGTTCGAGCTGCTCGGGCCCGAGGAAGCGTGCGGTGAGGTCACGCTGCGCCTGGTGGCGCTCTACGAGCGTGGCCTTGCCGCCTGCCGAGCCGGCGACCCGGCGGCTGCGCGGACCGCATTCGCGGCCGCGCTCGACACCGTCCCCGACGACCGCCCGAGCCGCGCGATGCTGCAGCGCCTGGCCACATCCGGACCTGCCGATCCGGGCACGCTCAGCCCCTGATCTCGCCGACCGTCCCTTCCCACGGCGGCCATTCGGCACCACTGCGGCAGTGGCGCGTTAGATAGTTCTACCTGGAGGTGCTATTCGATCGCCTCCTGCATCGGGTCGGGACACGCATCGCGCATGAAGGTCGCTCGACGGATCACTCTTGCGTCGGCATGGCGCCGGCCGCTCGCGCGGCTGGCCCTGGCGGCAGCCCTCCTCCTGTCGGCGGGGGGCGGGGCGCCGGCGCTGGCGGTCGACTGGCTGCAGTACATCGCCTCCTACCCCGACCTCATCCGGGCGCTGGGCGCCAATCCCCTGGCCGGCGAGCAGCACTATCTGAGCTACGGCCGGGCAGAGGGTCGCCCGCTCGACCGGTTCGACGAGCTGCAATATCTCGCGAACTATCCGGACCTGCAGCGCGCCTTCGGCCAGGACACCGGCAAGGCCGTCGAGCACTTCATCCGCTTCGGCTACTTCGAGCACCGCACCGACGATCCGCTCGGGGCGCCGGCGCGGCCCGACATCGTGTTCGTGCTCGTCGACGATATGGGGGCGGCCGTGATCGGCCCGGAGCGGCGGACGGTGAGCGTCGCCACGCCGAACATCGACGCCCTGGCCGCAGCCGGGACGACCTACACCCAGGCCTATGCGGCACCTGCCTGCGTCCCCTCCAGGGTCATGGCGCTGACCGGGCGCTGGCCCTACCGCAACAGCGTGGGTGCGGTGTGGAACAACGGGCCGACCCCGCCCAGCTCGGCCGTGACCATCGCCGAGCGGCTGGGCGGGATCGGCTACGAGACCCGCATCGTCGGCAAATGGCAGCTCGGCACGATCGCGGGCAAGCACCCGCTCGACCAGGGCTTCGAGCACTTCTTCGGCTTCCACGGCGACACGCCCGACTATTTCGGCGCCGATCCCGACGACCCGCTCTGGCGCGACCGCACCCGGGTCCTCAACACGGGCTACGTCACCGACACGCTGGCGAACGAGGCCGAGACCATCCTGCGTGCCGGCCGCGACCGGCCGCTGTTCCTGTTCCTGTCGCTCACCGCGATCCACGACCCGCTGCAGACCACCATGGACTACGCCGTCGACGGCGTGGACCGGGCGCTGGGCCGGGTCCTCGCCGCCGCCCGGCCCGACACCTTGTTCATCCTCGCCGGCGACAATGGCCGCTTCGTCAACGAGCCGCTGCGCGGCGGCAAGTACTCGATCTGGGAGGGGGGCGTGCGGGTGCCCTTCATCCTGGCGTGGCAGGGCCATGTCCCGGCCGGTGCCAGCAGCGCCGTCCCGGTCTCCCTGCTCGACGCGGCACCCACCGCGATGGCGGCCGCCGGAGCACCCGTGCCGGCCGCGCTCGACGGCCTCGACCTGCTCACCCCCCTGCCCGCCCCACGACAGATCTTCTTCGGCGCCATGGGTCACGCCGGCCACGCGATCCGCCAGGGGCGATGGAAGCTCTATCTCGGCTATGAGGGCCTGCCGGTCCGGCTCTACGACCTCCTGTCCGACAAGGGCGAGAACCTCAACGTCGCGGCAGGCAACGCCGAGGTCGTGCAGTCGCTGACAGCCGCGATCGATGCCTGGAAGCACGAGATCGACGACTGAGCCGCAGACTTCGGCACGGCGACGAGACGTGCGGCGGGGCCGGACGAGACGGCCGGGTTCGCACATGCACGATAGGAATCCGTTCGTGCAGATTTCGTGACGCCGGACGCTCAGGTTCGTGCGTGCGACGAGCGTCGCACGGCAAGTGGGAGGAACGGACAGGACGGCATGGACGCGACCGATCTAGGAGGATACACCTAGAACCCTTGCATGAGCATGCAGCGGTGTCAAGGACGGGGTCGACGGGGCGGCAATGGAACTCAGTCGAACGAGCAGGCGGCAAGAGCAGCGCCGAGCCGGACGTTGCCGATCGCGCCGGCGGCGGAAGAACGCTCGAGCCCGTCCAGGATGCCGGCAACCGGATCGGCCGGAATCGAGAGCACCTTCCAGACCGACAGGCCACCCACTGGATCGCGGGCCATAAGGTCGGTGAATGTCCCGCCGGCGTCGACGCCGAGCCCATGCTGCAGGATGCTGGGAGCCTCCCGGTTCGTTCCGCAGCGTCGGGTTCGACTAGAAGGACTATCATCCTAGGATGGTCTCCTCACTCGACCTGCTTGTCAAGGCAGTTGCGGACGGGGCAGAACAGCGAGGATCGATGGCAGCCGCGGAGCCGGCGCGCAAAGGCGCTCCGGTCCATCCGGGCCTCGCGCCGATCGATCGATGGCCAGCGACTTGGAGATGGCGACGCTGCATGCCCGAGCTCAGCCGCTTCTTCGGGCTTGTGATCCTGATGTATTACCGCGACCATCCACCGCCGCACTTTCACGTTCGCTACGGTGAGCAGCGCGCGATCATCGACATTGGCAGCCTGGCCGTCCTGCAAGGCCGTCTCTCCCCGCGCGCGTTGGGCCTCGTCACCGAGTGGGCGGCCTTGCACCGGGCCGAGCTGGCCGAAGCATGGGAACGAGCGCAACGGCAGGAGCCGCTCGGACAGATCGCGCCGCTGGAGTGAGCCGATGCTGAAGGATGTCGTCGCCGTCGAGATCACCGGGCCGCACCGGTTGCGGCTGACCTTCGAGGATGGCGTCGCGGGAGAGGTCGACGTGGCGCGGCTGGTCGCCTTCGAAGGCGTGTTCGCGCCGCTCGCGGACCCGGAGCAGTTCCGCACCGTGCGCGTGTCCGCGGACGCCGGCACGGTCGTGTGGCCCAACGGCGCCGATCTCGATCCGGACGTGCTCTACGCGGAGGTCACCGGCGAGCCAGTGGAGCGGCGTCTGGCGTCGACACGTGCGTCTTGAGACGGGTCGACATCGCCGCGATCCGGCGCCGGCTCTGCCTCGGGCAGACCAAGCTCGCCGCCGGGTTCGGGATCTCACCCGGCACCCTGCGCAACTGGGCGCAGGGTCGCCACCTCCCCGGGGGCTCGGCGCGCGTGTTGCTGAGGATGATCGAGCGCGAGCCGGAGGCCGTGCGGCCCGCGCTCGGGTGAGCGGCCGGTGTTGCGCTCGGGCGAACGAAAAGAGTCCTGACCCGGTTATCGTTGACCCAGTTAACTATTCATGTCCTTCGTCATGCTGTACCGCGGGTGCATCCTCATTTTTCCTTTGTAGATTTGCAATTCCAAATGGAACATGTATGCTTGGCGTTAACCCGGAAGCCGCACTGAGATGGCCCATTTGATCATCAAAAAATATATGGGGATTTAGGACTTTTAGAATTCGATGTTTTTCGATACCACCTAGGAAAAATACCTCATCGACCTCAACGTCCCATGTCTTAAGAGTTGTAACAACTCTTTCATTAGCTGGGGCATCTCGTGCGGTGACAATGGCAATTCGTAACGCTTGTTGATATGATTTATCTGCCATTGCCTTTTGTCTCTCCAATCTCTGAAAGCGTCCAAGGCGCTGGAACAAATCTGCGAGCGGACCGGGCTGATGTGGAGTTAAATGTCGCTCCATCTCATATTGATGAAAGGCAGCTACTTGCCGAGTAGTATTATAGACGGTCTCAGATTCATCGTCAGCTATAACCCCATCAAAGTCAAATGCTATTCTTAACTGCTTGTCGTTTGCATCATCCTGATAGGTTGTTGGAAGCACGAGACCGGCTGGCAAGCCAGCCTCAATCGCCTTGGTGACATCATCCCTGTTCGCGCTTAGGAATAATGACGCATTGAATGCAGAAATGTACGGATACAGCAATCCGCCAGTCAGGAAGGCACCCCGAGATATTTTAAGACCATAGTGTTGACATGATCGAAAAAAGCGGCGGCCGCTGTCGGGGTCATTGCGCGAAAGTACGATTACCTCAAATGGCTGCTCGTCAACATAGATCGAATTGAGATGCAACAGAC